>SDNX01000149.1 GCA_004524545.1 Promethearchaeota archaeon | reverse complement strand
AAAGGAGTGAAAGAGTTTGTAGTAGAGGCTGTTGCAGCAGCCGGACCGCTAGCATGTCCTCCATATACAGTCGGAGTAGGAGTTGGTGGTGGTGAAGATATGTGCATGAACCTCGCAAAGAAGGCACTTTTACGACCGTTATTCCAATATCATCAGGATGAGAATATTTCTACTCTTGAAAAAGAATTATTAGAACTTCTGAATAAATTGGAAATAGGGGCTATGGGGTTGGGTGAAGGCCCTTCCGTTTTAGACGTACATATGGAATTTGCAGCACGACATCCTGCCAGTTTACCGGTTGGTGTAGTTATATCTTGTTGGGCTTTACGACATGCTGGAGCTACTATCGATAGCGAAGGAAATGTAGCTTGGCATCCCACAGATGCAATTCATTATGTAGTAAAAAAATAAGAATGAAATCATAATCATGAAGGCTAGTCTTTGATATTTTTATAAAGAGAAACAGCCAAGCTAGGTTCATGCGGTTAAATCTGAGAAAAAAGTCATGGTCTAAGACCAAGATAATTTCTCTTTCAATTTTTCTAATTATTGTATGCCTTTTTTCATCAGTTTTGATTTATACTAATGTAGTTTTCAATAAATTCCTCTATTTCATGGCTTTTGAGCCTGAAGATAATCCTCACATTCTCAAATCAATCAATTCGACTCGTCTTCACTTATTAGTGGAAGGAAATCCAATCGATCATAATGTTTTAGGCGCAGAAATGCGACAAGCACTCTATCATATGCCTTTGGGGTGTTTTGGAATTCCGAGATTTGATGAAAATTTATACCCTGAACATGGAATTGTAGATCCGTTAACGTGGACTCCTGATGATAATACTTCAAGCCCAGGTTGGTGGAATAATTTATCTAATGTTCGAGTGCAAAAGTTAGATGCTCTAGGAGATAGTCCTTGGCGTTCTTCTTTTTACATTCAAGCTCAAAGTCTACGTTGGGCAGTCTATAATCGAGAAGGTAACAGTGTAGGAGTTCAAGCCGCCGAACAACAACTATCACGTGCCTTAGATGGATATTGGATCCAAACTCGAGCTTCAGGTATCCCGGGGCATCTCATGCGATATGCTCTTCCGAATAACACGTGGGGAGAAAACGGAGAAGAACCCGATAATTACAATTATTACTATGGAAATATTTGTCCAGCTACTTCTGTATCCACCAAATGGGGCACAGTGGATAATTTCGAATTCGATTTTTCTAACTGGGTCGTTGTGGGGGATACCTCAAGAGATCAAAATATTGGTTTTTTGTTTGGTATCGCCAGTATTTTGAATTTTGTGGAAAATAACGAGTTAAAAATGCGTGCAGGAGCGTTACTAGTCGAAGTAGTAGACAATTTGATGAAAAATGACTGGAAAGTAATAGAACCGATGGATGGAGATATAAATTCTCTCCGAACGAATGGAGCGGATATGGATGGTTCTCCATTCGCCAGTTGGGATATGCCTCCTGCTTTTTTGCGGGTTGCTATGGAAGTTAACCCCGATAAATATACTCGATTATATCAAGAATCTCTCACCAGCTTAAATTTCTTAGAGATGCAGAATAATTATAATGGGTACAAGAACGTATGGCCGGGTTTTTTCCCTGTTAATTTGAACTGGATGAATAAATGGAATTGGTGGTTCATGGAACGCAATTCTGATATGAATCCTATATATTATGAAATGTTGGAAGATAATTACAAAGCGGTCAAATGCTTGAAAAATGCATTCTTCCAGACACTCTATTTATCAATGGAACCCCAACAGAAAAATAGTGATTCCGCTGCAGCAAACTCTTCCCATTATAACCATATTCTCTTAGAAATCAAAGATGCCTTAGCTCGCATGGCTGAAGATCGATGGAATGGGTTTAATATCTACCAAGAACCAGATTATTCCGAACTTTCTGCATATTTTAGTGATAATGGTCTAGACTATTCCAACGAGGATGATAGACTCAAATTACTTATGGATCCAGTCGCGGAAACACTTACACATAATAAGTTTTTACAGTTACTTGACAATGTTTTGGGGTTTACCGACATTAAAGAACACACCTTATGGGCTCTCCCAATAGATTGGCGTACTAGAGAAGATTGGACTTGGCAAAGAAATCCCTTTAAGTTTCGTGTTCCCGTTCCTGCAGCTCAAGATATATTGGTTGAAGAATCTCATTCAGAATTTACGACGATATATTGGTGGGCGCGTTATATGAACTGGATAGAATCTCCAGAGCTGAGCTTGAATATCACTCCTCAATTCATATCTGCAAAAGATGTTGCTCAAGTGTGGCAAGGACATGGTCTAATAAGTACGTACTGTAATTATACCAGAATATTGGATGGGATTCAAGGATGAAAAATCCCAATCACTTTTCCATTTCATTGATATTTTTATATAGACAAGGAGCCAAGCAATGATTATGCGGTTAAATCGAAGAGTTAAGCGATGGTCTAAGACCAAAATAATTTCTCTCTCAATATTTCTAATTATTATTACCTTTCTTTCATCATTTTTGATTTACACAAACGTGGTATTCAATAAATTCCTCTATTTCATGGAGTTTGAGCCCGAAGATAATCCGCATGTTCTCAAATCAATCAATTCAACCCGATTACACTTATTAGTGGAAGGAAATCCTACAGATCATAACGTTTTAAGCGCAGAAATGAGACAAGCACTTTATCACATGCCTTTAGGATTTAGTGGTGTTGCTCAATTTGATGCAAATTACTTTCCTGAACATGGCATTCCAGATCCTTATACGTGGACCCCTGATAATCAATCTGTACCTAATTGGAAAGCCAATTTAACAGATGTTCGGCTTCTAAGATTAAATCATTTAGGGGATAGTCCCATCCATACTGCAGAATATTTGCAAGGAGAGTGCTTGCGATGGGCTGTCTATAACCGTGAAGGTAACATTGCGGGAGTTCAAGCAGCAGAACAGCAAATATCCCGTATTTTAGATGGGTATTGGATTCAAACTCGAGCTACTGGCATTCCAGGGCATTTAATACGATTTGCTCTTCCTAATAACACCTTTGGTTTTAATGCAGAGGGATCGGATAATCCAAGTCACTATTATGGTAATCTATGTCCTGCTACTTTGATATACACCAAATGGGGGACTGTTTCAAATTTTGAATATGATTTTTCTAACTGGTTTGTAGTTGGGGATACCTCTCGAGATCAAAATGTGGGGTTAGTCTTCGGTATGGCAAGTATTCTCAACTTTGTAGAGAATGAAGATTTATTGCGTCGCGCTGGAGCAATTCTGGTTGAAGTAGTTGATAATCTACGAAAAAACGATTGGAAAACCATAGAACCACTTTCTGGGAAACTGAATTCTCGTCGAACCAATGGTGCAGATATGGATGGTTCCCCTTTTGCTGGTTGGGAATTGCCTACGGCGTTTTTGAGGGTTGCAATGGAGGTTGACCCTGAGAAATATACCCCCTTGTACCTAGAAATGTTAACTCAATACAATTTTATGATGATGCAGAATAATTATAATGGATATAATAATGTTTGGCCATCCTTTTACCCCTCAAATTTAAATTGGGAAGCAAAATGGGCATGGTGGTATTTTGAACGGGATTCTGAAGTGAGTTCTGTCTGGTACGACTTATTAGAAGATAATTATGCTGCTATCAAACCCTTAAAAAATGCGTTTTTTCAAGCACTATATCTATCAATGGAACCCCAACTAAAAAATCCTAATTCTGCAGCGGCAAATTCTTCCCACCGTGCCCACATTCTATCGGAAATTAAAGATTCATTGGCGAGAATGGCTGAAGACAGGTGGAACGGCTTTAATATTTATCAAGAACCTGATTATTCCGAACTTTCAACGTATTTT
>SDNX01000055.1 GCA_004524545.1 Promethearchaeota archaeon | reverse complement strand
TTAAAATCTCCAAACAATGCAAAAATAAAGCTGAACTAGATTATAAAAATCATAAAATACTTGTTTACCGCTCTCAGTAGTTTTATAATCCTCCAATTTTCCGATTTCTGATCGTATAATCTCAATTAATTCCCTTTTCAATAGAAATTCAAGATCTTCTTTACGGATTGCCTTCTTTAATGGGAGTTGTTGCTGAATCCAGGTTTGAGATCGAGGATTTTTTAAGCATGATTCGAGAATTTGAGCCCATATTTCGTATTTCATACTACTTGTGATAGATTTTAAGTTAAATTTACTATCATCTTCAGGTATATCATAATTAATCTCTAAGCGCTTCCCCCATTCAATTACGTAAAAAAACCGTGATGCCATCTTAATATCGTTTTTCTGAGAATAAGTGTAAGTCTTACTACAATAAGATATAATGCAATTGCACAACCAAAAAAATACAGATGAAAAATGGGATGGTTTGTTGGATAAATAGTTAGGAGGATATAATCATAGGCAATTATCAAAGCTCCTATAATTAGCTCCCAAAATAATACTTTTGGAACTATCTCGATGGTGTTTCGATTTTCATTATTAGTATAGTTGTATTTACGACGTAGTGATTGCTGGGAAAATTCTGTTATATACCGTATGATCCCTGATGAAAAATTTCCGTTTTTTATAGATGTTTTATTTTGTTGTAATAATTTGTTACTTTTTGCTAAAAAAAGGGAGGATTTCATTATGCTTAATACTACCATCATAAAAAACAAAGACACAATAATAATTCGAGGGATAAACTCGTTCCCGGTTGCATTATAGGTAAAGAAAATGCCCCCATTACATAAAGAAAATAAGAGTACTGATGTGATTTGGAAGATTAATAAATTACGGGTTTTTTGTATTTCCTGAAATATTTCTTTTTGAATTAAAATTAATTTTTCATCAATGATTCTGGTATTCCATGATTATCTTTATTTGAAATCATATAATCTTCAATGATCGCATAAATTAAAATAAATTACGAAAAAAAATGCAAAGGGTTTTATTTTTTATGCTTTTTTTCCTATTGAGTGAAGTGTTTGCAAGAACCTCTCACACCCCTAAGATCGATAATTCCATCGTAGCACATCCTCGTTGATTATAGTCACAACATCTCTCTTCATATAGAAATGCTTTGTACCATGTATTATTTATTTAATTTCCAGTTTTGATAGTTAAGATGAGGAATTTCCTTAAAATGCTTTATATTTGCTGTAATAAGGGTTTCATCGTTTTGGATTACAATACTGCCTATTAGTTCATCCATTACCCCAATTGGATTCCCTCTTTTTTGAAGATCTGCAGATATTTGTCCATATACAATACTAGATTCACTCTCAAATCCCAATACTTCTAAAGTTTTTATAAAAGCTTCCAATATTCGAATTTCTCTAGCAATATTGGAAGAAAGATACACTCCGGAATATAATTCTGCAACATTGAATATTGTGGTCTTAAGAGATTGCTTCTTTTTCGTTAATTCAGTTATATATTGAACCGCTGGTGACTTATTTCGAAGGAATGATATGAGAATATCTGTATCGAGAATGGGCATTGATTCAGTCCTCCATTAAACTTTTGACTCGAGATTTCTCCTTACGTCGATTATAGATCTCCTTCTCAATGGATTCCCATTCCTTCGATCCCTCTGAGAATGAACCCGCAAAATCCAGTACACTCACATTTTCATCACGTTTTATCAATCGTATAATCACTTGAGAAAAAGATTCTCCTTCCTTTTTAACACGACGGAGTTTCTCATAGGCTTCTTCAGATAAGGAAACAGTTTTTTGGGTCATAGGGAATAAAGTATATTTATAAATATATATTGATCTGTTTATTTCTATAAGGAAGTAAAAAGCATTGAGGTAAACTGAATGATTTTTCATCATGTAAGTTTCTTAAGTCTCTAAATCCGTGAAACATTGTACTAGGATACCAAAACTTCCTCTAAATATTCTCCCGCGATTATTTCCCAAGGTCCAGAGAGTAGAATATAGCCTGTAGCGTTTCATTGGTATAATTGACCCTCTATAATTCCGTTTTGCGAAGATTATCTGAAGATTAAAGAAAAGGATTAAAAGGGGATTCAGTGCATCTCAATGCTTTGAAATTCTACAAAATAATTTTTCATTGCAATTTAAATTTTATCGATGTTTTTTTATGTCTAGTATGATTAATGCATATGGCAGAAATCATGGCACATACCACTAAATTGGACAAACAAGGTCGACTGATAATTCCTGCAGAAATTCGAAAAAAACTGTCTCTTAGCGAGGATTCTGTTTTGATAATAGAGATTCTTGGAAATCAGTTGATTATCAAGAAGAAAATGGCTGTATCCAAAGAACAAAGAGAAGATTGGAAAAAAAAACTGAAAAATATGGAAATTAGAGCGTTTACCGAAGAATATAATCAAAATAATGAGAGCACTAAATGGATGAGTGAGGAATATGTCAGAAATAAGCTCGGATTATAATTCGATGCATGTAGACGGAATCGCTGATGTAGGAATCATAGTTACAGCACATTTTGTCAATCCAATACAAGAAAAAATGATTCAATTCATTGAAGATATTATCTATGAGAAAAAGAACGTGATTTTACCGCTATCCGCATTTATTGGGGCATATCACATACTTACTCGATACTTACGAGTATCAAGATATCAAGCAAAAAAAGCGTTGCAAACAACCCTAGAACTCGAAACCCCTATATTTTATCCGAGAATAGATACAGGAATAGTAAAAAATGCCCTAGACATATCATCGGTGTATAATATCGAAAGTTGGGATGGTTATATATTGGAACTAGCAAATCTGTTCAAAACTTCCTATATTTATACGATTGATAAAAAGTTGCAGAAAATTCAAGATTTTGAGATATTATGTCCGGTATCTGAGGAGGATTTGAAGGAGTATCATACCTGGTTAACTGAAAAAATGAAATGAAGTAACACTAAGGGGTGGAGACAGAGCGTTTTTTTTAAAGTATTGCTAATTTGGACGATAATCACTACTTGTTTTTAGTATGCTCTCTAAAAGTACTCCATTAGGAATGATATCTCCATCGAAATTAATTCCCATTAATTGGAGTTATGTTATTAGACAGATATATATATATTTATTATAGCACTATAAATCTTATAGATCTATAGTGATATTACATGACAACTACAATTCAAATTGACAATGACACAAAAAAAAACCTATTTAGAATTAAATTGAAACTTGAGGAGCATAAAGGAAAACCAATTACCTACAATGAACTCATTCAATATTTAATTGAAGGTCATTCATCGAGAATTATTCGAGGAGCACATCTTATGGACTTTCGTAAGCTGAAAGGTACTTGGTCTCAAGATGAAGTAAATATCTTTTATAAAGAGAGAAAGAAAGATTTAGAAAAAGAAGAGAAAATTGCTCCATTAAATTAAAAAGAGGAACGAAAACATGAACCTTGAGAAAGTTCTGCTAAAAATCGACGAGCTAGTCCTAGACACAGGCGTGATAATTGAATATTTTATGAACCACCAATCACTAGGCATTTTATTAGATAAACACATATTTCATCCGGAATCAAAAATCACTTTATACGGTCATAATCTCTTAAAATCAGAGCTTTATTATGTAAGATGTCGAAAACACGGGAGAGAATCCGCTGCTAAATTTATAAAACATATTGATCGAGTAATGGTTACAATAGGAGATCAGTGGTTATTCGAACAAGCAGGAAAAATCAAATGCCTATTTCCAATTGCTCTTTCTGATTGCTACTCTATATCTCTAGGATTATTAAGAGAGTGTCCTGTGTTATTTATGCCTGAATACGAAATTGATAAAAAGACCGTAGAGGGAATTAATTCAGAGTTTGGAGCAAGGATTATTGTGGTACAAGATCTATAATTTGAGCGATTGGTTAGATAGAAAGGGGGATATACTGAGCGTTTATTATGGTTTCCAATTGCTATTCAAAACACTTATATGAAGAAAAAAAATGTACGAATATAAAACAATAAAACAAAATGGAAAAACAAAATCATTTTTGATAATCTAATCTCTTTCTCTAATACTTCATTTGTTTAGCTATATCCCTATCTTCATATTTGCGATAACATTAAGTGATGAAATGTTTAAGGGATCTGTATGGATGTATCTAAATGGATCGGATTTGTTTCAAATTTGTTAGGAAAACTTCTCACGAGATACTCTTACTAAACCAGAACAGTAATAGTTACGTATCCTATTAGGAAATCGTCTCAATTCTTAGTTTTGGTGTTTTTTTCATTCTTTATTTCTTGATTTATTTTTTTAATATATTCACTCTGTTTACTTAGGAGCTGCTGTAGTCTTGAAAGGATTTCATCCACCAAAAGACGATCATTTTTGTTTTTACTAAGATATTTTTTCTTAAATTTCTGGATTTCGCTGGAAGATTTCTTAAAAGTGTTGTTTTTGCTGAAACTTGGTCCTAAAGTGTCTGTATTATAATAATAGGTAAATGCATCGTAGATTTTATTGATATGAATTCCTAAAAATTGTTGTTGTGACATCGTTAATTTTTTCTCTAAAATTCCTCGTAGTTGAATTAGGTCTTGTCCGATTTTACGTATGGTTGTATCATAATCATCTTGGGTTAGTTCATGGTTTATATTCGGTAATGTACTCATATTCTTAAATCCTCTGATTATTTTACCTAATACTTCATCTCTATATTAATATTTTGATATTTTTCTCAAGTGGATTTAATTTTTAACCAGATTATTTGTTCGATAGATATTTCTTGATCTTTTTTTCTTATCTATCTAAGAAGGTCCTCACATAGTCAGTGTAGTCGTATTTGTGTCCCATCCTGCTATTTGGTACTATAAATCGTTTATTGCCACAACAACATCTCACATCACTACGAACGATACTTTCATTGTAGTGTTATCCACGTCAATTGAATTGCATAGATACACATGCCCCACTTGAATTCAGGTAACAAGTATTACTAAATCGATTCGTTTAGTTTACCCCTACATTTAGGTGATTTTTCTATAAAGTAAGGTTTAGTGGGGGTAATTACCCCTACATTTAAATAATAACCAGAAATAATAAATTTTTGTAGGGGTAATATTTAATCATGGTCAATTTGAAAAAAAAAACAATTTCGGGAAATGAGTATTATTATCTAGTTCATAATTATCGCTATGAGGGTAAGGTACTGTCAATTGAGAAAGAAATTGGAAGAAACCTACCCGAAAATTTTGAAGAAATTAAAGAGAGTTTTATCACAACAATAGCAACTAAACGTTGGATAAAGAAAATTGATGAGTTAAAAAAGAGATATGACAAAAAAGTAGATTTTCTACCTAATTTTGTACAAGCAGAGCATCTAAAAGATTTTGGAATTAGATTTACCCATAACACGAATAAAATTGAAGGCTCAACTTTGACCTTGCGAGAAGTTTATTTAGCCATTAATGAACCAGGAATTCCTATAAATCGACCTACGGATGATATTGTTGAAGCAAAATTGCACATGCAATGCTATGAAGAAATGATAAGCAATATAGAAAAAACAAAAGTATCCATGGAGCTAATACTAAGATGGCATAGAATTCTTTTTAATATGCATCCAAATCGTCTCAATTTTGCAGGAATAGTTAGGAGAGGACAAATTTTTATCAGTGGCAGTAATTATATCCCTCCTTCTGGGGGGATTGAGTGTGAGATGTTGCTAGAAAAACTGTTTAATTGGTATGCAGAAAATGAAAATACATTGCATCCCGTTTTATTAGCATGTTTAATGCATTTCAGATTTGTATCAATCCATCCTTTTGACGACGGAAATGGACGAATTTCAAGATTATTAATGAATTATATCCTATTCAAAAAGAAGTTCCCTATGTTTGATATTCCTGTTACAATAAGAAAATCATATTATAATGCTTTAGAAAGAGCAAATCTGAAAGAAGATGAAATGATCTTTGTGGGATGGTTCTTTAAGAATTATTTGAAGTCTATCAAGGATTTAAGAATACCTGGTTAGATTTAACTCAGCAAATTTATTTGTGTACAACCCAATTTTCAATCCGGGAGACTTATCTCCATAAACCTGTGGTGGGGAGAACAAACTCGAGTATTTAATAGAAATGGGTTAAAAGTAAGCTCTTCAAGAATAACTGACAGTTCAAAAACCTATACGAAACTCCATTCAATAAACGGATGGCTTTATCTTCCGAGTTATTCTGGGTATATTTGGAGCGGAGTTGGTTGTATTGGTTTGGTTGGATTGAATTTCTGACTTGTTACAGAAAATCATCAAAAGAGGAAAAAAGGGGTTGGTTTTTGATGTGTTTTTCGAAAAACTAACTAAGAAAGAAATTAGTCTTGGTCGTGCTGCTGCGGAAGCTAGTTTATCTATCCCAGAATTCATGGAATTGGCAAGAAAACGTGGATTTACTTATTTTCAATATAAATCTGAAGAAATAGCCTGGGATTTGGAGTCAATTGAAGAGAAGATGTAAGTATGACTACATTATCCCAAGTCTATCATTCATTTTTAATGCGATCAAGTTCCTCAATAATATCTTCCTCATCCAATTGCATCGGGATATGTCGATCTTTTAGGATGGTTAGAAATGTCCAATAATCTGATTCAGCAAGTTCGATTGCTTTTCCCAATGAAATTAAACCATTCGAGTATTGGGTCAGGGCGTGTTCTAGCATTTCTTCTTCGACCTTATCTGTAAGAAGTTTTCGGATTAATGCACTCTGTTCCATATTCTCGTGTTTTTTCAAAGTATCAATTTGCTTTTTTAATTTTTTTGGGATAACTATTGATAGTCGTTCACTCATTTTAATCAGCCAACTTCCGAAATTTCTCATATAAAGAATATGAAATCCAGCTATTTTCACTATATCGCTGCAAATTCTGAAGATAATGATCTTTATTGATAATTTCTTTATGAAGCAATTTATATAACACTGCTAAAGTGCCATTATATCGTATTTTTCTTTGTTTTGCTATGAATCGGGCTTTTTTATCATCCATTATTAATATGGCATCCTTTTCTTTAGATAGAAGGATGCTTTCGTACTCTCCTTGATGTAACACATCTTTTATTATTGGATCTTCAGTATGCACATGAATAACGCGAATTTTGCCCTTTTTGTGATAATTTTGGAGAATTATTGCATCAGATTCCCCTTTTTGCATACCAACTTCAATTACTTCCTTATAAACCGCCTTTGAAATAACAATCTCTTCATAGAGATGAAATAGGTAATCCAGCTTCCCCAATCGAGTTAGGTGAATTAACGGAGAGGAATCAAATATTATCACGATATGTAAATATATGTAAATTACATATAAATAGATATGGAATATCTTGCACATAAGAAAGTAAAATGAGTAAATTGAGGATTTAGTAGAACGGAGGAAATGAACTCGAACATAAAAATATATTTCCAAGTTTTTTTAAGTATGGTGTGGAGAAAAAAACATAATGGAAAGAATTTCTCACTAACTTTTGGACTTGGATTTTTATCTCTTCTCTTGTATTACTAGTTGGGTTAGGAGTGTCGACTATTTGGAACCGTAGTTGGTATTTAATTCTCATTCCCGTCAAACTCTCTTTTTTGGTATTCGCATTTTTCCTCATCGGAACTACTACGATAAGAGAAAAATATCAACGCCCAAAAAAATATAGAGATAAAACCACTCCTACTTGGAAACAAATCTATGGACCTTTTTGGGTAAGAAAATACTATTTGAAAAATGAACGGAAGGAAAACACTTGAAACCCGCTTAATCCGGAGGTAGATCACCTTTAGAGTGGATGTTGACAAGCCTAATTCACCTATTAATCCTAAGAAACGGTCAAATCTCTAGCCAGAAGTTTTGCCCAAAATGTGAGATAGAGGGGAATTGAGGTGAAATAAAGAGGGAGATCATGATTCGAGATCAATCTTGAATTTCTGTAGACTATTTATGAATAGAACGTTCCAAGATTATAATAGAAACGGAAGGTTTATATGGATAATCAATGTATATTTATATAGAACTAAATATTTAGCGGTTCTTTAATGACCTATATGGGACGAATTTGAGGGAGAAAAATGGCGAAATCCCAGAAATCAGATGATGAAAAGCAAACTTCAGTTGTAAATTTCTCGCCACGAGGGACACACACTATGGTGTGGAAATCTCAAAAGGAAAAAACCAACGGTAGTCCTGTAACAGTTCAGGAGCATAGAGGGAAATTGCATGAAAATAGCAGGATAAAAATGAGAAGGGAGAGTGCTTGCGTGTTATCTCCTGCTTTTATTAAAATTTGTTGTACCGGTACAATCGTTACGTGGTGTACTACACTAATACTTGGCGTTTTAGTTGCTCAATTGGATCTTGCAGGGCCTAACTTTGATCCGGCTGGCTTCAATCCTCTCATCGATTATCTAAGCAATATGGGATCGATTAGTTATACTCCAGTTCCTTGCGTTTTTAACTTTGGAATGACCCTTACGAGTTTATTGATGATGCCCGTAACTTTTTATTTAAAAAATTTGATGATAGGAGAGAAAAGTAGTTGCATTCGGATTGGTCTAGCCAGTCTTTTTACTATTCTAATGATGATAGGATTAATTTTTCTTGGATTTGCTGGTTTAATAAATTCGGAGCTGAGTAAAACATGGGAGGAACAATTATTTTTTCCATTAAATGCCTGTAATTGGCATTTACGAATTGCTAGTATTTCTTTTTCTGGTCTTGTTTTGGCAGGGGGAGTTTTTGCTTTATTTTCGCTGATCTATCCCGATTTTTTTAAAGATAAATTGAAGATGCAAAAATCATTTTTCATGAAATCCATTTTTATACTAAATACATGTGTTTTAACTCCCACATTCTTAGGTTTTTTTATGTCCAGCCCATTATTACGTAGCGAAGACCTTTTTTGGATTACTTTACCTTTATGGAGGTGGGCAACATTATGGGAATGGTGCTTGGCAATGTCGTTGACCGTCACTATGTTATTCGTATGCATCTCGTTAATCCGTCCCTTGAACTTGATGTTAAAAAAGGCTACTTAGATAATGAAAACATGTATTCGAAATGTATAAAAAGATATCATACAACTCATTTGTGTGAGGATCATAAAATCGACAGTATACATCTTAGCAGTACTGATGATTCGCTTAGTATTCGACAACTTTTAAATTTGGAACTCTTGAGAAATGAAGTGCGTTACTTGTAATGATCTCATTCCCATTTTCTTTCACTATGGATGCAATAACAGTATCTCTCCATCCTATGGCATTCCCTTTCAAAATGGTACCATATAATTTACTGGCGTATACTGCAGAGGAATATGATAATGAACGAGGATGGAGTGCTTTGAAAAACCTCTCCAGTTCTTCTAATCTCGTTTGACCGACTTTTTCGTAAAAATTCAAAGCGTACTGAGATGAAGTATTTGAAAAATATGACAAAATTTGATCAAAATCAAACTCTGCGTCTTTTGTCCATTCTATGGAAACCATTTCTTCTTTAACTTCTCCATAACTTCATCATGTGGAATGGTTTCTCCTGAGGAAATTTGATGTTCAGCTTTTTGTAGCTTTTGAATCACAAACAAATGGTATTGAATATCATCCAAAGTTACGTCATTAGGAAGATTTTCGATTAAATCGAGAGCGATTTTTTTGGAGTTTGCTGAGTTACTCATTTTGTTCATATATATATAATGAAAATCCGCATATTAACTGCTACCTTTTCATGTGTTCTGTGAGAAGATTTTGAAGTTAGGAAATTAAAAGAGAGAGTGAAAAGAAGGGGGTAGACTGAACGCTTGTATCTGAAGGTAAAGTTGTTTGTCATCCGAATACATGAAACAAAATATTATGATATTACTACTTCCATTGAAAAATCCCCCGCGATTATATCCCAGACTCCCGAAAATGGAAATACAACTTGAACTGTTTCATTGGTATAAGTAATTGACATAAATCCTCCAGCATAGGGATGATATATAGCAATCCAAATGTGAAGCTGTCTTGTTTGACGATGTATTTGACAAGCGGTACGAATCCAGTCTGTATTAATTACTACAGGAAATTCTGCAATGAGAGTTAGATTTACGGGGACCCCGAATTCTTTACGGGGACCCCGAATTCTTTGCAAGATTATACTCCATGGTGAATTATCTAAAGGAATGGATTCAGCAATTAAACCTCGAAACCCAAACAAATGATTTTAATTTTAATGAATCTCCACCAGATAGACAATTACATACTTTCTTAGAACATATCAGAGAAATGATCAAAATCTCCATTAAAGAGTTACAAGGTGAACCACTCGATATGATGGATTATAGCAGAATACGCGGTACAGGATTTTTGTTGGAAAAAGAGGGGGGTAGACTGAACGTTTTTTCGAATTGTGAGAGTAACTATTAAAAGACAGAAATAGAACGAAATATATATAAATGTCAAATCAGATTCTACATCAAGCTCAAGATGAATAAATCGAAAATCGTGATGTATGGAGGATTAACCTCGCTACTAGGATTAGTTATTGTAACTCAAACAGTCTTCACTCTGAAATACATCCATTCTGCATATCAGTTGTTTGTGATTCACGAAAGTGTTACTTCATATTGTGGAGCAGATTTACAAATCGTAGTTTTTTTTATGACAATTCTGGGTATCATATTTTCTAGCATGTTATCCTATTTTAAAAAAGTAAAAATCACAAGTGTTTTCCTCGGAATCGAGATAGTTATCCTAATTTCATCAAATATCGCACTAACGTTAATGGATCCTGTTCAATATAAATGTAACAGTCCGGCAACTGTGATTGGATGGTTTACGATGGGAGGGATACTTTTCTCGATTATTGGTGGTCTCGAACAGATTGTGTTTGGGATTATCGAATGGGGGAAAAAAAAGAAAAATTCTTCTCAACCTGAAATTCTCTTGAGATAAGAAAAGGGTCAAAAGAGGGGGTAGGCTGAACGTTTTTTTTCATTATCGTAAAGTTGTGTAGCTTGTACTCATTTGTAATCAATGTAGTCTCCGAAATCGCCAGTGCCTGTTAGATTTTTCATGGTTGATGTTTGTATTGTTTGGGATTGTAATCCATCTCACACCTACGATACTTCCATCGTAGTCTTATCCACGTCACACACCCGCACAATGTGCAGTTGCTGTTGTTCGTCGATACGCGTGCCCCACCTGATATTGGTACTTGTATTCTATTTCCAAAGGATAGAGCATCCCAATAGAAGAATACTTGGTTTTGGTCTGATCATGGTTCGTATTCCTCCCCCTTACGTAAAATTAAAGGGGGATCAAATACGGGATCAATACGGTGCAAATTCTGGACTCTCAATATATTCTTATCGTGTGTAACCAGTGTTTGCACATCTTGGTTTAGTATACTTGCTAATATAATACAATCTCGCCCACCAATTCCTTTACTGCGATTAGATTTTATTAATTCAAGAGCAATGAGCATGTTATGTTGGTCTGCATCGACAATTGTAATATTTTCTTGAGTGATCCATTTCAGAATCAAGTCTTCAATATCATTTTTGCTTACTTTAGGAACAGCATAAAGATTATGAGCAACTTCCATTGGAATTATAGTGCTAAGAATTATTGTTTCACTAGGAAGTATGGAATTCATCCATTTCTGAACATTAGGGTTTTCTGGAGCATTTGGGTCAAAATAATAAATCCAGATCTGACTGTCTATTGTAATCATTTGAGGATTCACCATACTAAAACAATTTCTCAGTAGGAATAGGTTCTGTAGTTAACTTTTTCAATTTTTGTTGAAAAGATTTGATCTCTGATTGAAAATCCTCTAAAGATGTGCTCTTTAATAACACCAATCGCCCATCTTCAATTTTAATAATTAATTTAACTCCAGGTTTCAAGTTAAGTTTTTCTCGCATCTCTTTGGGTATTAAAATTCTACCTTTCACATCAATGGTAACAGACGAATCCATTTAAACTCCACCAAGTGTACTAAGTGGGAACAGAAATTTAAATTTTTTGCATGGAATAAGTATTATTTTATAGAAAATGAGGGGGGTAGCCTGAACGTTTTTTTATTAAGTAAGTTTTTGTCTCCTGTAATCAGTTGTAATCACCAGTTCTTGTGTTTGATTAGGTTTTTGTTATCCATCTCACACCTACGATACTTCCATCGTAGTCTTATCCACGTTGATTGTAGCATACCATAATCGCTTCATGCGCTACGGTATCGTAGATATATGCGTGCCCCATCTTACTTTTAGTAGCAATGGAATTTGGTATTAAGTTTATTAATCCTACTGTTAAAAATAGGTTTAAGTATGTAGAATAGTGTAGGAGAATCATGGAGAAAACTGCTATTGATTATAAGATAACTAAGCCTGTGGAAACCGAGTTTAGTCGATATGAACCGATTAGGTATGAATGTAATCCGAGTGTTCCGACAATTAACTTTCCCATAGATTTTAGTAAAGTCAATAAGATGAGGATAAATTTAAGTGTTAAGCAAAAAGAAATCATCCAGAAGAATGGATTTGTCCTATCCGAAGGTAGTAGCCCCTCTTTGTATGATTATTACCCAAAAGAATCCACCATCCCGCTTTTCATTACAACTGACGTGTGTTTACATACTTTTCATCGGTTTATCGATTCTATCCTGATCACGGTCGAGACAGAATATTTATATGGCAAATTTCAGGATCTTTTACAAGAGCTCCAACTGAAACTGCAAGTATTATCATCGGAAACATCCAATACTTACATTAAACAAGCGGTACGTTACAATATTGCGTATATTTCAGTAATGTTGAGCTTGCTCAATAAAAAACATAAAATCCCTGAAGATGTCAATGACTTGGTGAATAAAGAACTAAGTCTCGTCCATTCACTTCAACCTCAAATTTCTGCCATTTTTGGATATGAGGTAGATTTTTCACAATTCAAACCTCGAGGACATTACACGGAATCTGAAAAACTGAAATGCTACTTTAGAGCAATGATGTATGCGGGTAGAATGAGTTTTGTTTCCAGAGATCCTGTCACTAATTCCAGAGATATTGGTAGGAATCATATAGTAAGAGCACTGCTACTTATATCGACATTTGATGACACAATCTGGAATATATGGGAAACTATTAACTGTGTAGTTAACTTCTTCTTTGGAATTAGTGACAATATTACCCCTAGGGAACTTCATGATTTATGGATTAAAGAGGGAATTACCATCACTGATGGATTGGAGGATGAAACAGTCATAACCAAATTCCTTTTAGAGATTGAAAAACTCCGAGGTCCAAAAATCCATTCTATGATAGTGTTTGAGGACCCCAGTAAAAAAATCCATTCTTTCAATTTATTTGGGCAGAAATATATACCGGATTCATTCGTGTTTCAGCAACTTGTGTATAATCGGGTTCCATCACGTTTCATGGTTAAGGCTTTAGATTTTTTTTCAGCGTTGGGGGAAACTCGGGCAATGAATTTACAGAAACCTGAAGAAGAAAAGCATAAAGGATACAAAGAGCAAATTTTGGAACTGCAAAAACACTTTGGAAAATTAGTGGAATCAGATTGGACTGAAAGTGTGTATTCTCTTTGGATTTACACCTTACTTTCACTCCTAAATCCCTTACCTGAGGGCTATCCCTCATTCATGCGCACTACAGCATGGAACGACAAATCTCTCATGACCGCACATGGAACCTGGACGGAATTACGTTATGATTCCATTCTCTATGCAAAACAAGCATATGCGTTAACAATGGGATCGCCACCACCACCACCACCACCTGCTGAAGGGTATATAGAACCGAATCCCGAATTTTATAGCCGTCTTAATTCCCTAGTTAACTATCTTAAAACAGGATTGGAACGATTAAATCTTCCCCACTTGAAATCATTCACAATGGGGGGTATGGGAAGGGATTATCCCTCACCTTTAATGCAAAAATTCACTACTTTTTCTTTCTATCTGGAAAGATTAAGGAATATTTCATGCAAGGAATTAGAATGCATACCATTGAATGAAGAAGAAAATCACATTATCCGATTCATACCAAATATTTTTTCAAATTTACTAGAAAGGAAAACCCCATTAATCGCTGTAGACGTTTTCACAGATCCAAACTCCGGGAAGGTTTTGGAAGAAGCCCTCGGATTTCCGTATATTATTCATGTCGTTGTACAGGATCACAATGGGGATTTACGTTTAACTCGTGGAGCAATGTATTCCCAATATGAATTCACCGTTCCACAATTTCAGCGGTTAAATAATAAAGATTGGGCAGGAAAATTATCCAGTGATCCCCCTGATTTCCATGACTGGATTAAATATCTAATCTCTGATGAGAAACCTAATTTTAAACAGTATCAACCGGTTCAAATGCAAAAAAGAGAAGAGCTTTGGGGATTTAAATCTGGATTATGGTTTGGGCCCCCTGGAAAAAAGAAAAATGACATTTTTGGGATTTCCCGAGATAATAGAGAAGTCTCAGTTTACAAATTGAATGAAGAAACTGCAGAATTTGAAAAAATCCCCCGAGAGAAAATAAATCCTAAAAAAATACTACATCCGAATTCTGTCCTCTTGTTCTGTGACCCGAATCATTTCAAAGCATGGATATGGCATGGATGTGAAACAACTACGCGTATGAAATTTTTAGCGGCAAAATTGGCTCCGAGTGTGCGAGATCAACAAGAAGTTGCTATGAAACTTACAACGATTTATGATGGTATGGAACCTATGGCATTTAAGAAATCTATGGGAATGACCGATGAGGACGAGGAAGAAGAAGAAGAGGAAAATACTAAATCTGGAAAAAAATTGAAAATTGAATGGGAAGACTGAATATTTTTTCTTTTTAGTTTATTTTATCTCTCAAATTTCTTGCTTTCACATACGTTACTCCTATCGTAGCTCTTCCACGTTGATTGTAGTAATACCATGGTTGCGTAATGTGCTATAGTATTCGTAGATAATGCATGCCCCACTTGATTTTTTTAATCTACGCTCGTGTTTTTCCTTTGGAATAGGCTTTAGAGGTTTTTTTTGGTGCGAACGAGAAAAAATACTCCGATTCCCACTGAAATCACTGCGAGTGTTATCAATAATATTGGGAATCCGTACGAGGATCCTTCAGATGCACCCAAAACCACTTCGTCACTTTCACGAAAAAATTCCTCGGCGTATGTTGGACTTGCGTTACATTACAAAGAAATTATGTTTACAGCGGATGAAAAAATCATCAAAAAACTTCCGAAGGTAATGAAATCTAGCGTAGTTTCTCTAAATCAGGTGGAAGAAGTTCTGAAGTAATGAGGTGGGTAGGCTGGACGTTTTGTTTAATTTAGTGTTAAGTTGATCGATACCAAACTAGTTTACGTATCATTCCTGCCGCACTGGGAGTAATCAAATCCCGAAATTGTTTAATATGCCCTTAGCAACTCGAAACTGGAGAATTAATCCAAAAATTCCGACTATAAAATACCCAATCACCAATGGAATAAACATAAAATCGAAAAAGAAATCTAAAAAGAATGTGAGAAAAATGTAGGAGAGAATGTTTATGGGTATTGAACAATAGAGCACAACCAGTAATAATCTCACATTTTTTAACAAATAATCGAATAAATTTACTTCCAGACTTGTTAAAAATCGTAAGAAAAATGTCCAAAATATAATTTCGGATAAGAGCGCGATGATACTAATTACTCCCACTATGTAATTCAATATGTTTTCATCTATGAAATACCCAATAATTCCCAATATTTGAGAGATTAATGAAAAAGCGATAATGCACGTGAAAAATGTGAAACTTAATGTTAAGTTTTTATTTTCTTCTGTTTTCTGTGCATTGAATAGATGCACCCACATAATAATTCTGAATACTATCAATGTGACTGAGGCTAGCCTAAACAATATCGTAGTAACCAAATCTACTGTTTGTATGTAATCTACACCT
>SDNX01000148.1 GCA_004524545.1 Promethearchaeota archaeon | reverse complement strand
TTTTCCTTCCAGAGGGGTCACTACGCCTTCAGGTATGTCTTGCACCGCCTTTATCTTTTCTTGTTGTTCTTTTGGAAATGACCCAACGACGCTGGTTGCTACAACCACTTCAAGTTGAGTTAAACTAGGGGCGATTTTTTTCAATCGATGCTCAAAAATCGCATCGAGAGTAACTAACCCAACTTTATTACCCGACTTTCCAAGATCGTCTAATTGATATTGCATTTGCACGTCAGACATTAGGGGGCTCACGCCTGATACAATACAACCTGCTTTAAGCGTACCTACGACTGAATAAAGGTATTCGGGAATGTTTGGAAGGTTGATTCCCACAGCATCCCCTTTTTTAAATCCATGCTCAATAAGCATGTTTGCAAATTTATTTGAGTGTCTATTTAAGTCTTCAAAGGTCATTTCTAAACCTTGATAGGCTAGTGCCATGGTGTTAGGATATTTTTCGAATATTGGCTTTACAAATTCAGGATATGTTGTTTCAAACTCCTTTGGATCGAGATCTTTCACATTTGGATCCCAGCTTTTCATCCAAAACCGACTTTCATATGGACTTGACATTTTTACTTCAATTTCAATTTTTTATGGTTTAAATTAATCGTTAAGTATTATTATTGATAGAATCAGATATAAAGTTTTAATTTGAAAATGCAAATTCTTAATTTTGATCTATTCTCTGTAAAAAAATTACGAAGATGTAAAAAAAAGGAAATAATTCAATTACAATGACATTAAAAAAAAAGATAATTAAGATTTTCTAAGAACTTTTTTATCGATTCTGTTGTTTTCGAGAGTGCCAGAAATTTGTAGGAGGTTTTAAGGTTTTTAGTGCAAAAGTGGAAGATACGTTAGCATTTTATTATTTTTTTTCAAGAACTATTATTCTCTCTTTTTATAATTTTGTTAAAAATTCAAGTTTAAAATCAAACTTTTTATTGGAAAGAACAAGAGTATATTATAATGCGATAGTAAATCGCCGAAAAAAATTTTTGAAAAAGGTTAGAATAATGTCATATAAAGATAGATTCTGGACAAAAAACTATGACTCTGGAATATCCGATGTGGATCCCAAAGAGTTTGAAACGTCCTATACGGAAATAATTCGACGTACTTTCGAAGAATTACCTGAAAAATTAGCATTAGCGTTTTATGGTACTGAAATAAATTATGCAGAATTAGAGAAATATTCCAATGAATTTGCTAACATGCTTATTGAGCATGGATTTAAAAAGGGGGATGTATTAGGTGTAAACACCGCTAACATACCCGAGTATGTTATTGCCGTTCTTGGAGGACTAAAAGCAGGTTGCATTGTATCAGGCGTGAGCCCCCTAATGTCTGCTGTACAAATCCAATATCAATTGAATGATCTTGGATCTGGTGGAAAAAAAGTTGCTTTACTCACCCTTGATGCAATATTTGCAGGTCACATCACTAAGATAGCGTCAAAATTACCTTCATTAAAACTTGTTGTGACTACGAGTGTTGCTGGATTCATGCCTAAATTCTTGGGCTTTATGGGTAAATTAGTTGGAAAAGTCCCTAAAGGCAAAGTTACTCCTCTTGAAGGTAAGACTGTATTAGAGTATCATAAAGATGTAAAAGGTAAGTTTTCTGATTCTTTACCTGATGTAAAAGTTGGTCCTGATGATGTAGCATTTATCCAATATACTGGTGGTACAACAGGTCCTCCCAAAGGAGCTGTCTTAACACATCGAAATTTCGTTAGTGATATTAAAATCTTCCAACATTGGTTAAGTTGGGAATTTGGTACGGGCGTAGGTCTATCTGGGTTTCCATTTTTTCACATTGCGGGATTATTTACGTGTGCTAACGTGCTTATGCTCGGTTATACTCAAGTCTTAATCCCAAATCCACGTGATACAAACCATATCATCAAGGAAATGTTGAAATATAGACCCAATATCTTAGCGAATGTCCCTACACTATATCAGATGCTATTAAAAAATCCTAACTTCGAGAAAATTGATAAAGATATGCTTGATTATGTAGTTTCAGCAGCAGCACCTTTCCCTAAGGAGTCACAAGAAATATTAGAAAGCATCATAGGAGAAGGAAAACTTCTTGAAGCTTATGGAATGACTGAAACATCCCCATTATCTTGCGCGAATCCATCAAAGGGAACGAAAAAGCTAGGCACGGTAGGATTACCTTTACCAAATACAGAACTTAAGTTGGTTGATCCAGAAAGTGGAGCAGAGGTACCAATTGGACAACCAGGTGAAATTTGTGTAAAGGGTCCTATGGTAACCACGGGATATTTTAACAAACCAGAAGAAACCAAGAAGGCCATAGATTCTGAGCAATTTATGCATACTGGAGATATGGGAATGATGGATCAAGACGGATACTTAAAAATTGTCGATCGAACTAAAGACATGATCATCGTAGGGGGTTATAAAGTATTTTCTGTAAAAGTAGAGGATACATTAACCCAGCACCCTGCAGTTGGAATGATAGCAACTGTAGGAATCCCAAATCCTGATCGTCCAGGTTCAGAAATTGTCAAAGCTTATATCCAAATCGATCCGAATTTTACGTTCGATGGAAATGAAGATGCATTAAAAAATGATATACTTCAATATGCGAAAGATAATTGTGCGCCTTATGAAGTCCCTAAGATCATTGAATTCACAGAAGAGCTTCCCTTGACAACTGTAGGAAAGGTCGATAAGAAAGCTCTTAGAAATTAATTATTTTTTTTTATTTTTTTATTTTTTAAATTTTTTGAAGTATTATTATTGATGGATTCAGATACAAAGTTTTAACCTGAAGATGAAATTTTGAAATTGCGATCGATCTACTTTAAAAGAAATTGCTTGATGAAAAAAGTAAGCAATGAAAAATTCAAGATTATTAAATAAATTTTAAATAATCATTCGAAACAATATAAATTATTTACAAGAAAAAATGATGAAATTAAAATGAATAATGATATCCCAACTCCTTGGTATAAATTCTGGCCTAAAGGTGTGCCCAAGCACATTGATTATCAAGAAATAGCTTTAGGCGATGTTTTACGAAATACAGTTAAGGACTTTCCAGATTCTCAAGCTCTTTATTTTGAAGGGTTTCGATTAACTTACAAAGAATTAGATATATTAGTGGACCAGTTTGCAACAGGGCTTTCAAAATTAGGAATCAAAAAAGGAGATATTGTTGGAATTGATTTGCCAAATGCCCCTCAATTCGTTATTGCTTTTTACGCGTTGCAAAGACTTGGAGCAACCGCAAATCCGATTATCCCTCTTCATCGCTTCGTTGAAATTGTTCACCAAATTAATGATTCAAACAGCGTGGCATTAATTATTCTTGATGCTTTATATGAACAACACTTACATGAAAAAGATTTGAGCAAAATGCCTTCCTTGAAACATGTTATCTTGACAGGATTGGGTGAGTATTTGCCCAAGATTAAGGCAGTTTTGGGAAAAGCTTTGGGAAAAATTCCAAGAATGAAAAAGTGGCCAACAAAAGTGGATCAAGTAGACTTTCTTGGGTTTCAAGATGTTATTGCTACTGGAATCCCAGTAAATCTACCACAAGTTAAAATCGATCCAAAAAAGGATGTAGCTACTTTAATTTACACTGGTGGAACTACTGGAATTCCCAAGGGTGTGATGCTAACTCATTTCAACATGTCTTCTAACGCAGAACAAGCACGAGAGTGGATTGAAAATCAATTGACTGAAACTAGGGATCTCCATGGAAAAGGTGGAGTAGGTCTTGTAGTTCCTTTTGCTCATGTTTTTGGAATCTCTACAGGCATGAATCTTGGGGTCTCTCTTGGGTACAAATTAATCTTATTTGTCCAACCCCCAGAGAAAAAATCAAAGATTTTAGAAGTTCTAATGAAAGAACGAGCTA
>SDNX01000147.1 GCA_004524545.1 Promethearchaeota archaeon | reverse complement strand
GAACTCCGATGGCTACTTTCTTGCGACCTCGACCCAATACATTGTGTAAGGCTTCTTGGATGTTCATCAATGTAGCGACTTGCTCATCATCCATATGGATATCCTTTATTGCACACATTACAATATAGGGACGAATGTTTTTGACTTTCGGATCAACTTTGCATACCAGTTCGGGATTCTCTTTAATTTCAAATTTAGCTAATCCCGTTTCTATCTCGTAATATCCTTTAAGAGCACGTGCAATACCCTCAGGAGAGGAATAGTCCGGTCGGTTAGGTTGATATTCTATCTTGATTATATCATTATCGTAATCAATTCCTTCGATATCCAAAGCAATCCATTGCAAATCATCTTCCAGCTGTGGTATAGTCAGATCCCGTCCGACAAGTTCACTCATTCGTTTTAGTGAAAAATCTAATGTTGGCATCTCATGATCCTCCTAATTGTATTTGATTTCCTTGAGCCACTTTAATGGACTCCTATACAGGTCCCGGATATCATCTCTCTGCAAAGTAAGCATCGCTGCACGTTCAAAACCCAAGCCCCATGCCAGCACTCGGACTGGTTCCTTGATCCCTAATGGATATGTAACCTCAGGTCGGAATATCCCACTACCACCCATTTCGTGCCACTTTCCCAAACTTTCAACATACACAGTTACCCCCAAAGAAGGTTCGGTGTATGGAAAGAAATCCGGATGCATTGTTAGTTGATCAAAACCCATTTTCTTGAAGAATTCAGTCAAATATCCTTTCAGATGGGCTAAAGTCAGATTTTCTCCCACTACGATTCCCTCAACTTGCATGAATTCTGCTAGATGGGTTGCATCTACACTTTCATTTCGAAAGAGATGATCCACACAGAATACTTTTACGGGAAGTTTTTCTTTGTTTTTGGCAATTTTAGAGAGTCTACGAATTGTAGTCGCGGTAGTATGAGTTCGTAACATTGCTTTTTGTGCAATCTCCGGACTCCATTTACCACCCCATCCAATGGATTTTGATGTACCTCCATTTTCATGGGTGTCTTTGATCGCTTTTACCAGTTTCTTGTCGGGTAATTTTGTTTTGCTTGGATTGCGTAAATAGAATGTATCATGCATTTCCCGTGCGGGATGATCTTGTGGTTGAAATAACGCATCAAAATTGTAAAATGCAGATTCTACCATCGGTCCCTTAATCTCAGTGAATCCCATGGAGAGGAAAATTTCCCGTGCTTTATTGATCAAAATGGTCATGGGATGCAATTTCCCTGCATAGAGTTTTGGACCTGCGTTTTCCACCTCGAATTTCTTCAAACGGTCAATATTTTCCCTCCATGTGCCATCTGCAAGCATTTCAGGAGTTAATCTAGGGATTTCTTCACCACTGATTCCAACAGTGCTTATATCCACTGCTTTACCCGCTTTTGTTAAAGAAATTATTCGATTCGTATAGGATTTCTTCGTAGCAAGTTTACGTTTGAGTAGATTTCCAACTTCTTTCTGCAAATCTGAAGGGAGTTCTTCTTGAATAATACTTTTCTTGTTGAATTTGCCAATTAATTTTTCAATATCCGACACGGGAGCATCTTTGTTTTGGATATAGACAGTTGGAGTCGCAGTCGCATCGGATTGCATTAACCATCTGTTTTTCTTAGCATTAGCTAGCCCAATAAAGAAGAAGCGTTTATCCATTTCCACAAGCGATTGAAATTCTTCAAGAGAGATTTCATCGAACGAGTTATCAACGAGATAGTTCACTAATTGCCGTTCTGGCAGTCCGTTCTTCACATAGTCGTTCAGTTCTTTTGTAGGAATTAACTCCGTAACATCCTTCTCCTCGAATTCTACAAGGGGAGGCTGAAGAATACGGAGTTCATGGATTGCTTGAGTCATTAAGATTTCATACTCAAGTCCCGTTATTTTAGCCAATTCTCGAGCCTCAATGGGTTTCTTGAGTTTTAGCAACTCCTTAAGAACATGAAGACTGGTTTCTTTTACTGATAGCTGTGTCATTCTGTTCTCACTTCTATTTGGACTAGCTCTAGAGCGTTTATTTTGTGATAAACGCATTTAGAAGTAAAAATCGATTCCCTTTTAATTTTGGTTATTTTTCACTCATTTTCTTACGAATTTTAGTGGAAGATATTCGAGAACCATCCTCACCCAAAACTAAAGGAATTATTACTATAATCATACGTGGAATTCCATTTTTTGAGCGTAACTCATTAATTTTCATTGCTACCGAGTAGGTTTCCTCAGAAGAGACGTGAATTTCAATATTTGGGTCTGTAATTGCGGGTCCAAATGGATCATTCAGAGGGATTATAGTGCAATGATTGGGATAATCTGGATTTAAAGATCTAACGTATTCTAAAATATTGCGTTTGCGCTCTTCATATGGTTCAATTAAATTTTCAAATTCTTTCTTCGCTTTATGTACAAATTCGTCTGTAACTAGTCCAATTGCAACGTGCTCTCCAAGATTGAAGCAAGTCTTGAGCAGTAATTTATGCCCTTCATGAATATTAAGATGGTCGAAAGTTCCCCCGCACCCGCACAATTTGTACACAGTGACACAGCGACTCCAGTATTTATAAACAGATGTAATTAGACTACACGTTCTAATTTTTAAAGTATCGCACGTATGTCAAAGTATGAATGATGAAACCGAAATTCTCAGCAGATTTACTCCGGATAAACCATTGAACATATTATGGGTGTGTTCAGGGAATATATGCCGCAGTGCTTACGCAGACTTTGTTTTTAAGAAAATGGTGGAAGATTCCCCGATTTTGAGTAAAATTGGATTGAAGATTCATTCCGGTGGATTACAATTTCAAAATACAGAAATCGATCCTCGCACAACTGCAGTTTTAGTGAAAGAAGGATTCGATGAAGCAGAAGTCAATAAACATGTTCCCCGAAATAAAAAAGATTACCCGGAAATGCTCGAAGAAGCCGATATGATTGTTGGAATGGCTAATTCCCATAAATTATTGACCCCAAAGAAATATAGATATGATAAATTTGTACAAATCTCGAATTTTGCTATAGGAGAACGAGTTGATATCCCCGATCCATATTTCGTTAGTACTGATGAAGAATATGCGGAATTACTTGCTCAGGTCAAAGAATATCTAGTGATAATTCTGAAAAAGTTGGAAGATTTTTACTCAAAAGAAAAGTAGGAGAAAAATATTATTTATTTTCTTTTAAACGTTTGATTTCCTTTTCTAAATCAGATATTTTGCTGTCTCCAACGGCTGATGGTAATGCTTCACCAGTTTCTATAGATATCTCTGCATCTACTTCGGATAAGGCTTTATCAATGTCAGCATCCGTGACCTCTGTTGTTACATTCATTGACTCCATACCTGAAGCGGTCATCTCTTGCATGACGTCAAAATCTTGCATACCGAGGTCTATCTCCTCAATAAGTTCGTTTATCTGTGGTGCACTCACCACATTTTGTAACTGACTTACAACTTTTGCAATTCCCTTCATGATCTCGTTGATATCTCCCACAGCTTTTGCTTGCTCGAGTTTAAATTGCAGTCCTTGAATCTGAAGGCAGTAATTATCTATACCTACAGCCCAGTTAGTTTGTTGCAATGAGGAACGCATATGTACACGACTTGCTGAAACATCGCCTTTCATACGAAATTCAACTGCTTTCCTCCGTGCAATTCTCGCTTGGGCATTCAATTTAGCGGATTGTCTTTGTAGCCGTTTTTGGAAAATTGTTAACTTTGTAATCATTTTTGCAGGTGTATTGCGATTAGAGCCGCTCAACCAGTCTGCGAACTTTTTTAATGAACCCATTAATCATCAATTCAATTTTGAGTAATAATGACCTAGTGTTAATTCGAACCAAAAAAGATTACCTATCCATTTTTTAGCATATTAATTTAGAGAGTGAGAAACTAGCAGAGAAATAGGAAAAGAAAATCTAGGAAATTGG
>SDNX01000146.1 GCA_004524545.1 Promethearchaeota archaeon | reverse complement strand
TACAAATTGAAACAACGCGTAGTGAATTAAAAGAAGGACCCCCCAAAATGTATAAATAACCCAAAAGAATGCCATGATAGGTATCCAAAATGGGAATGAAAAAATATATGTGGCCAAATGGAAGTATAGCATTTTTTTAGCTTTTGGGTAGACTCCTCTTGAGAATGTTAAATAAGCGGTTAAGTGCTCTCCAAGCAAAATTAACCAAGGAGCAAATATAAAATATAAAGGGTACGACCAGATAGTCGCTCCTGAAAATGCGTATCCAATAAACGAACCAAGATAGATGATCGCATGTATTTCAACGGAAATACGAATTCTCACTTTTTTCATGGCAAGAACTCTTAATTGTGCTTCAGAAAAACCACCATATTTAGGATTGGTGTCATAGTTGGATGATTCCACTTTTCCAAGTATTGAATGACTATCCGTCAATTTATACATAATATAATGTGCAAGTACAATGCTTCCCCAGATCATTAACGGTATAGGGACAAATATGAACATTGTTATTAGCGCCATGAGAGGGATACTAGAAAGGAATGCTCCAAGGTGATAGTAA
Organism: Promethearchaeota archaeon; assembly: GCA_004524545.1. GTDB lineage: Archaea > Asgardarchaeota > Lokiarchaeia > Sigyniarchaeales > Promethearchaeaceae > AMARA-1. The sequence continues at coordinate 3,383 of SDNX01000146.1, read as the reverse complement.
ACCCCTTGTTTGGACTTTGAATATACCTCGTGTGATTTCATTCGATAAGCGACGATATGTTCACCTAACCCGATAAACCATACCATTGAAGCAATAATAAATATCGGATAGATGTAAGGCATGGTTAAGATACCAAGAGTGATAGTAAGAGAATTAATTATGATGTAGATAGCAGCATGAATTTGTAATCCGCGTTTCAATCGATGGAGATTCATCAAAAAGTCGCTCAAATCTTCATCTGAAAACTCATCAAAATCTGTTATTCTTACTTTCTGAATCGGATTTTGTTTTATATCCATTTTAAATCATCTCAAATGAAATTATATACAAATGAATTTCTGTTTATTTGTGTTATAAATGTTGTTCGCTCTATATAAATGTTGTTGGATCTACATAGTAAAAGTTATCATTCATGTTTCTATTTATTAATCGATAATCGAAGAAAAGACATAAAAGAGCATCTTTTCATTTGTATCACAAAAAAATTACATCCAAGGTTTGTAAAAATGCCTGAGAAAAAAATTGCCTTAATCACTAAGTTTTTGGATACATCAAAAATCATTAACGTGAAAAAGCTAAAATTGGAGGATATCGCCAACCTTCCAACTTCTAATTTTAAATTCCTAACAGATGCTGATGCAAGCTTATTTCAGGAAATATTCAATATTTCGACCATCCGCCAGTTTGCGGAATTGGATCCAGAAGATCCGTTCTCAATTTTATATGAAAATGAGGAATCTAAAAGACGGATCGAGCATATTCTTCAAACAGATCTCGAGATCGAGGAAAAGTTACAGAAAGCTGTAACAATCTCCCGTATTATCAAGAGAATTCAAGAAGAATCTGAGTCTTACGTGAGCAAGGAGCAGAAAATTGTCGTAATTGGGTTGTCGAATGCAGGCAAGACTACGATCCTTAGGAAGTTCGGGGGTCAGATTGGAATTAAAGACCTTGCAAGATTAACTCCAACAAAAGGTGTCCAGAGAAAAGAGATCGTGACCTCCGATATGGCGCTTATCTTGTGGGATTTTGGAGGTCAAGAAGAATACCGGACAGTGTATTTGAGTAATCCCGAAAAATATTTTTTAAAAGTCGATCTCGTTATATATGTTATTGATTTACAAGATCCAGATAACTATGAGAAAAGCATAGCATACTTCAAGCATATTTTGGACGTATTTGAAAAATTAGAGGAAAATCCCTACATCTTAATCTTTATCCATAAGTACGATCCTGACTTGAAGGATGATCCTGAAATTATGCTCAATATTGAGCTAATCAAAGACATGATCAAGGACGTGTTTAGTGAAACGAATGAACTTGAATACGAGACGTACATGAGTTCAATCTATGCGTCGATCGCAAACGAACCAAAATTTTCGAGATATTTAAAAAACACAATGGCGGAAACGGGAAGTTTAACTGAGGGGAAGCTGGAAGGCATGGCAACGATTTTAGAGAGTACCTTAAATGGTCTCATACGCCTATCGGAAAGCGTCATGTCTCAGTATAATGAATTAGACAGCAGATTGAGAGCAATCGAAATGAAAGTTCCGGTTGAAAAAGCAGAACTAAAACCACCGCCAAAGGTCGAGATTTTACTAGAGCAAACTCCAACTGAAAGGTTTGAAGCAACCATAAGGGAGAGCAGGCACGTGAAAAATGCCATTTTGGAAGAGCTAAACCTTCTTTTTGATAAAAGCAAAAGACGACAAGGAAATTCATGATAGATGATATCCTAAACAATGTGCAATATCGTAATAAAAAGAACGAAAACAAAGAAATCTGGGTAAATAATACTCAAAATATTCTTAATAATTTCCTTATAGAAGATTCTGAAACATAGGATTAGTTTTATATATCCGTACCTCCTTTTTACCGTGTCTTACAAGAGGTACATATATTGTCAGCTTTCGATGATTATCTCCAAAGGATAGAAAAGTGGGATACTAAAACCTTTCTGACAGTGTATAAAAGTGGTTTTTCCAGTAAGAGTAAGGTAGTGGCAAAAATTTTTAGCTTTTTTGGAACGTTCTATTTTTGGGGTATTTTTTGGTTGATTTGGTTTTTATGGACCTATTTTACAACCAAAGATTATTACTTACTTGTGATTTTCACAAGTGGTTTCGAACAATCAATCATAATTCATTCTTTAATTCGGTATAAATTGGTTAAACGAAATCGTCCCTACATAACCTTGCAAACGCAAGGAGTCCAGATGCATGATGATTTCATTCGCATTCCTTATTTGATGTCTGAATCTGAGCGAAAATCCTTTCCAAGTGGCCATGTAGCATTTGTAATATTTTTTGGAACTATTTTTTCTGTTTATTTCAACAATTCGTTAATTTTTTTCATTTTTCTTGGATTAGATCTCATTATCGCCGTGTCAAGACTCATTTTGGGAGTCCATTATCCTATTGACGTCATTTTTGGATTTATATTCGGATTGTTTTATGCTTTGTTATATATTGGTTTGACAGTTCAATTTTGGATTGCTTTTTATTATTGGATGGGTCCTATCATTTCTAACATCATTCATTTAAGGTTTCTGTAAACATTTAAGTAAACATCTTCATCTTACTTAAGCAATTATAAATATATGAAACTTCAATTTCAATTATTAATTAATTAAATTGTATTAGAATGAACGAACCAACTTGTCATAAGTGTAATGGAATTAATTTTTGTGCTGTTGGGCGCCCAAGTAAAATCTTAGATAATTGCCCGATGAAAGTATCTCCCGAAATAGAAAAGAAAGCGAGAGAATTATATGCATCTGACGAATTTATAAAGAAATCGACCGCTGTTGCATCAATAGTGGAAGCAAAAGGATATATTCACTGGCCTCGTTTAAAAGATACTGTAGAATATGCTAAGGGAATGGGATATAAAAAATTAGGACTTGCCTTTTGTGTTGGAATGCTAAAGGAAGTACAACGAATTGCTGAAATCTTTGAGAATTATGGATTTGAAGTCGTTTCAGTGTGTTGCAAGACAGGATCTGTAAAAAAGACAGATGTTGGAATCCCAGAGGAATACACGATGTTTTCAAAGACGGGCTACACAATTGGATGGATCACGTGTAATCCAGCAGCTCAGGCATTGTTATTAAATGAAGCAAAAACTGATATGAACATCATCGTTGGGTTATGCGTGGGGCATGATATTACATTTACTCGCCTTTCCGAAGCTCCAGTTACCACTTTAATTGCTAAAGATAGATCAGCTCCCCATAATCCTAGCGCTGTATTGTTTTCACATTACGGTAAGGAATTCTTTTCGAAAGAATTTAAAGAAATTAAAAAACGTGAACTAGAAAAAAGGAAGGAATAGTGAATTTTAATAAAATTCGATGAATTCATCCAACGGAAATCTAACTC
>SDNX01000054.1 GCA_004524545.1 Promethearchaeota archaeon | reverse complement strand
AGGAAATCGCTTTGCAGCGTCATAACTATCAATGAAGATCCGAAAATTCACTTTTTTTCGTTTCTTTTTTAGCAAACGTCGAATAGCATCCCCGATAATTATTTCTCTCATGAATCCCATATGTACATGTCCGGAAGGGGTTTTTCCGGCAGATAATACAATAGGAGTTTGCTTTCTTTTGATAATTTCATCCACAATTGGCTCTAACCAGTGGATTGCGTATTCCTCACCCATAGTAATCATATTCAAAAGTGAGCAATAAGAGAAAAATTTTTACAATTTCCCCTTTTATCCTACATGAAGATCATTGAGAATTGCCGTATTAAATCGAGATATTTGTCAACCTGAAAAATGTGCCCTTTCTCCTGCTAAACCATGTATCAAGCACTGTCCGGTTTGTAGAACAGGTACAGAAGTAATTACACTAGAAGATGACGGATTTCCATACTTGCATGAGAATCTTTGCACAGGTTGCGGAATGTGTGTTAAGAAATGTCCTTTCCACTGTTACACCATTGTAAACGTTCCAGATCAACTGAAGAAGGATCGTACACATCGATATGCTCCGGATGGTTTTAGTTTATTTCGCATGCTTTCTCCCAAGAATGGTAAGGTTTTGGGGGTGATCGGTCAAAATGGGATAGGAAAATCCACTGCCTTAAAGATTCTAGCAGGGGAGATCAAAATGAACCTTGGGAAATTTAAAGAATTAGGTGATGAATTACCTACCTGGGATGATATCATCACGTATTTTAGAGGATCGGAATTACAAGCCTTTTTAGAGAATTTGAAAGGACGAACCCAAAAAGTTGTATATAAACCTCAAAACATAACAGAAATTCCTGAAAAGGTATCTGGAAAAGTTGGCGTTATTCTTAAGAAAATTGATGAGCGAAATGCATATGATTGGATAATCCCTGCATTATCACTTGATAAAGTCGTGGATAGGGAAGTCTCTGTGCTAAGTGGGGGAGAACTTCAACGTTTCGCAATTGCTGCTGCTATTTTAAGGGATAGCTTCTGCTATCTCTTTGACGAACCAACCAGTTTTTTGGATGTCGCTGAAAGGCTCAAAATGGCTGAGGCTATACGAAATTTATCCCAACAAAATAAAACTGTTGTCGTTGTTGAGCATGATCTGGCAATCCTTGATTATCTTAGCGATTTCGTTTGTTTACTCTATGGTTCTGCAGGAGCTTACGGTATCATCTCTCATCCTCACGGTGTGCGAGTTGGAATTAACACTTATCTCGGGGGATATATTCGAGATGAAAATATGCGGTTTCGGGAGCAAGCAATTGAGTTCCATACTCGCCCTCCCCAAGAATCGATGTTCTCTACCGGTAATTTGTTATTCGAGTACCCCGACATGGTTAAAACTCTGGGAGATTTCAAGCTCACGGTATACGGAGGAGAGATTCATGCTGGGGAAGTTATTGGAATTTTGGGACCTAATGGTATTGGAAAAACCACCTTCATCAATTTAATTGCGAATGAGATAAAACCTGATCATGGAACTGTTGATATTAAGGATTTAAAAATTGCTCTAAAACCGCAATATTTTACAGGGGAAGAAAATACAAAGGTAGAAGATATTTTAAGAAAGATCAAAATAAGTACAGAATTCGCTGCAACATACAAACGGAGAATCCTTGATAATTTTGAACTTAATCGTCTAGCTGATAGGCCTTTAAACGAATTAAGTGGAGGGGAGCTACAAAGGGTGAAGATTGCAGAGTGTTTAACTACTCCAGCAGACATTTACCTCATTGATGAACCTTCAGCCTTCTTAGATGTCGAAATGCGTTTACGAGCGGCTATGGTAATCCGCAGGTCTGTTGAGGAAATTAAAAAATGCGCTTTTGTAGTAGAACACGACATTATTTCTCAAGACTTTATTTCAGATTCTCTACTTGTATTCGAAGGTACTCCGGGAATCAACGGGTTGACCACTCCTCCTCAAGATTTACGTTCGGGTATGAATCAATTTTTGAATAATATGGATATTACGTTTCGAAGGGATCCGACCACGGGAAGACCTCGAGTGAACAAAAAAGGCTCGAAATTAGACAGTTATCAAAAATCCATCAATGAATATTATTACGTTCCCAAGAAGGGAGAAGACTAAATCTTCTTTTTTTTGCCAAAAACTTAAGTTTATTCACTCCATGAATAAGGTGAAACAATGCAACCCGATCATCCCTCGAAGGACATTATTGGATCTGAATCCCAGAATTTAGAAGGAAAAACTATTTGTCTTTGCCTTACGGGCAGTGTAGCGGTTTCAAATGCACCTGCAGTAGCTCGTAAATTAATGAGGCAAGGTGCCGAAGTCTATTGTGTTATGACTTCTGCTGCTAAAGATTTAATACATCCTAATTTATTACATTGGGCAACCGGTAATCCGGTAGTCACAGAATTGACAGGAGAATTGGAGCATATCGTTTTAGCGGGAGAACGTCCTGGGATGCTTGGAAAGGCAGATATTGTTGTTATTTCACCTGCTACGGCAAATACAATTTCAAAAATTGCATGTGGTATAGATGATACTCCTGTAACAACTGTAGTGACTACCGCATTTGGAAGTAACACACCAATAGTCATAGTGCCAGCGATGCATCAAAGTATGTATAATCATACTATAGTGCAAGAAAACCTGAATAAATTGCAAAGTTTAGGAGTGGATATTATTCTTCCTCGAGTGGAAGAAAATAAAGCGAAAATCGCCCTCATGGAAGAAATTGTAGCTCACATAACAAACAAACTAACACAGCATAAAGATCTCGAAGGACTGTCTTTTCTAATCACAGCTGGTCCGTGCAGAGAATATTTAGATCCCATTCGATTCATTACAAATCCCTCTACAGGCCGCATGGGTATTGAACTCGCTCGGGAAATTTATTTTCGAGGAGGAAATGTTACACTCATCCTTGGAAAAACCATTGTGGATCCTCCACATGGAATAAACGTTCTTCATGTAGAAACATCCGATGATTTTTTAAAAGCAGTTCAAACAGAACTAAGGAAAAAAAAATACTCTGTTTTTATTTCTACTGCTGCAATTTGTGATTTTAAACCTGAATCAAAATTTCCTGAAAAAATCAAGTCGGATGATGGAATAATATCGATTAAATTAACTCCTACTCCAAAAATTATTAAAATTGCTCGAGAAATGGATAAAAACCTATTCATTGTTGCCTTCAAAGCTGAATCTGATCTTTCTAAAGATGAATTAATTAAGAGAGCACATACACGATTAATGGAATCGGATGCAAATCTGATGGTAGCAAATGATGTTGGTAAAGAAAAGCGTGGATTTGAAACGACAACTAATGAAATTTTCATCATCGACAAAAAGAAAAAAGTTGTACATGTACCGTTATCCTCCAAAAAACACTGTAGTGTGGAAATAATTAACCAAATTAAGAAACAAATGTAATTTAGTAATTTTTTTTTGTCAATACGTCAATATTACACCATCTTTTTTGTTTTCAAGAATAAGCATAACTTCCATATGAATCGATGGTCTCTAAATGTTTATATAGAAATCATGATTGGTAGTTTAATTGAAATCGATAAAGATTAACCAGTCCAATTTATCATTATTTCTAAAGGAGTTTTGGCAACTTTCAATTTCGTGCCAAAAATAAAAATCTGAAAATCTGGCCCACAATAATGTCAAGTAAAAAAATAACCCCGACGGAATCAAATAATTCCTCCACCAAACCAAGGAAACCCAAAAAAATATCTACCCAAGATAAAACGGGAGAGATTAAAGAAGCTTCCATCGCAAAATTTATGAGAAAACGGACTCAATTGGTAGGGTTTGATTACGGTCACTATAAACATACCCAATATGCCGTAGAATTCATAGATAATGCTCTAGATGCAATCGAAAAATTTCAATGGGATGCAGAAACCAATCTGGAGAGTTTAAAAAACAATACTGCAAAAGCAATAACGGAATTTGAACGATTTGATTATGACGCTCAATCATTAATAGAGAAAGTAAAGGGTAACGAAAGCAATTTAGAACCTTTCTTGAAAAAACTATACAACACAATGCCAAATATCATTGAAAAGATCAACTTTGTAAACGAAGAGATTCAAAATTTAGTTGGTATTGGAATATCCGGATCAGAACCGATTGAAAAAAGTTCATTGAAGGGTTCAGTTACTGCTTCCAACTTTCAACAAAAATACGATGAATTTTATGAGGAGTTTATAAAAATTCAAAAGAAATACTCCACAATCGTTCAAACTATTGGAAATATGGAAAAAAACCCCCAATTTATATTTACGCTAGATAAGGAGCTATCTTTAGAAAATCTTAAATACCTCTCTAACGGAGTTCCACAAACAACCTTTAAAAGAAAAATAAACGATGCATTGAAGAAAAACCTACGAATTTTTATGGAATCGACCCATAATGGTGATAATTCTTCCCAACCATTAGGAGAATTGGATAAAGATTATGTACCCAAATCTGAAAATCCGACAATAGATGGTATTGAAAATCTGGAACAAACTGTTGATCTGAACGCAATTAAACAAGAACTATCTCTTGATGAGGATCTAGATGATGAAGAAGTAAAAGAACTTCAAAAACTCCAGAAAAAAGAAAAAGATCTTGAAGCAGAACTTCAGGCATTGGTAGATAATCTAGAGAATTTCATTGCACCCGTGGCTGATATAGTTGATAATGAACCAATAATTATACTCAAACTTAGTGAGAGTGAACCACCAGACGTATATCGCGAAAGGGGTGCACGCGACGATTCTTTTCTTTATACAATTGAAGTATTTGATAATGGAACAGGAATGAAGCCGGAAGACCTAATGAAATTTGGTAAGTATTTAGCTTCTAGTAAAAGTCAGAAACTTCGTCAGACACGAGGGAGTCAAGGATTTGGCTCTCCTAGTGCATTCAGTGATTCCCAAAACACCACAGGTCAACCAATCACTGCAATTTCTAAACATTCCTCTCAGTTGTATGGAGTGTGTTCTGAATTCTATACGACCGAAAAAAACACAAAGGTGTATGTTGTGGATCCTGTAGAGATAGAAACTCCCTTCATTCATGGAACGTATGTAAAACTTGATTATTTGAACAAAACGTACAATCGTGGGTATGTAGATTCTTATATTGAAAAAACTGCCTTGATGAATTCCCATATCAGTTTTATTTATATTGACCCTTACGGAGATGAACATTTCTACCCACGAAGGGTATCATATTTTCCAAAAGAACCAAAATATGCACTCCCTCATCCCAGTTCAATTAAAATAGGAGATTTTCAAGATCTACTTCGCGGTTCTGAAAACCTTACTGTAAAAGCATTCTTAACTGATAATTTTGTGCGTGTAAGTAATCAATTAGCTTCCTCAATTCTGAAAACATCTGAATTTGAAATAGAATGCAAGTTACGATTTTTTAACCTTGGGAATGGTTTTCTATCTGCAATCTCTAAGCCAAGCGATATTTTAACCTTTACTAGGGAGGAATCCAGAATTTTTGGGCGATCAAAATCCCCTCGCAAAAAATATGTTGCATATTTAATTGAGGGGTATTTGAAAAACGCATTATGGAATCCGATTCAAGCTTTCAATCAATTAATGAAACAACGCCATTCATTGATGAAAACACAAAAAACACTTGAAAAATCATTTGATCAACCTGATCTTAAGAAAAAAGACGAGAAAGAAATCGAAAAGGAATTAAAATCAACTAGTAAAGAACTGGAAGGTATTGAGAAGAAAGTTCACAAAATCAAACAACAAATTAATGAAATTCTAAAAAATGCGACAATTGACAATGAAATAAAGCATTCCCAAACCATGGCGAAAATCGAAGAAATAATTGGATACTTATTGATTTCAAAGACTCGACCCTCAGAATTATCGCAAATTCAGATAGAACATCTCTATATGGCATTTAAAAATCAATCTTATCAATCACCTCCCACTGATACTGCCATTCCAGTAGGAGAATCTGCGATTGAAACCGCAATAATTAAACAATATAATTTAACTGTGTCTAACCGAGTAGATTATTTCGGAAATTCCGAAGATATAATTAATCAGATAGGGGAATATGAGCGTAAAAAATCAATTAATAAGAATCTCGGTAAATTTAACGACCCCGTTTTATTCTCAGAGACTAGTATTGATTCATTTTTAAATATTAATCCAAAGATCACATCAGAAGTATATGCCGAAACAATATCAGAATTAGATTTGGTTCACACAATCGGTGATGATTTCGTTGCGGCACACACACGACGACCTACTAGTGGAAAGGGATTAGCCTTTGTTGTGGAGGCTGTCGTGGCATACAGCCCAAATAAAATACCCTTAGCAAAGAAAGCCTCTCAGGTTGTGACTCGATATGTGAATCGTACACCCAAAATGCGGGATAATGCCGATTGTGCTTTATGGCAAGGCATTCAAAGTGTGAAATGGAAAAGCTACAAAGTCGCGGACACATTTGACAATGGAGTTCCTAAGGGAAACTATGTAATTTATGTCAATTGCTCAGGTCCGTATACTCATTTGATGTTTAAATCTCAAAGCAAAAATGCTCTTGCAGAAGATGAAAACCTCATCAAAGAAGTGAAATATTGTTTGGAGGCAATTGGACGAAAGCTCCGTCAATATATGAATAAAAAAGAGATTAGGGAGAAACGATCAAAGAGATCACGAGTTATTGAGAAAAACATCCCAATTTTTGTCAACTGTATCTATAATATAGCAAAATTTGACAAGAAATACGAAAATTTGAGGAAAGCTACTTTGGAACAAAAAATTAACGATGTTTTAGCTATGGAATCAGATCCCAATGCAACTGAGAAAGAGATTCGTGAAGCAAAAAGAGTAGTAGTTCCAGCACCTGCCCTTTCAAAATTTGTTTCAAATGTCGAAAAACCAACTTCACCCAGACCGGAGTCAAAAACACTTGATGAAGAACCAAAACCTGCTAGTAAACCCATATCGGCACCCCCTCTTGTATCTGAACCAGTAGCCACTCCAAAACCGACAATTAAAATTGAATCTCCAACCGAGAAATCTATATCTTCAACGGAGGTTACGAATGAACGGATCTTGGGCGCTTTATCTGATGCAAATTGGCATCCAACTAGTGATATTGTGAAGCATTTAGGGATAAACACGTTTTATGATGCTCGATTACTGAAATTAAAACTGAAAGCTTTAGCCACAAAAGAAAGGATATTGTATGGAAAGAAGCAAGGCAAAGATGTATGGAAGGTAAAATAACTATAGGACGAGAAAATGTCAACAAAATCCAAACAAATTTATAATACAAAAAAATATCATAAAGTTCGTCAACTTTACGAGGAAGGGCTGAAACGAGTAGCCCAATTACAGGGGAAAGAATTGGAACTCCCAGACGGAGTTGCAAAAATTGATGATTTAGACACACTCGATGCCAAAGCTCGTTTGCGCCAAGTGGTCGATGGAATAATCGCACAAATAATGTTAACGGGTAGACCTGTTCTTGAAGTTCCAAATCGGTCTGCATCCAATATTATCTGGGATGAAAATAATGATATGCTCTTAATGGGAGAAAACACCACCAGTAAATCCTTACTTTCTTTATCGAGTGCATTAGATGTGACAAGATTAGTACGAGTAATGGAAATTGTGAATGATCTTCTTGAACAAAACCTTCACACAACCAAACGAGATTTATTCTATACCGATGTGAATCTATTCAAAGAACAAAAGAATTCTGACGGCTTAATCGAGGACCTTGCCACGGTTATTCGTGCTACCCGAAATTCAACCCATATAATTGCATCAGCTATGGGTAATTGTGTAGGTCGTTTACGTATAAGAGATGGAAACGATATTCTAGATCTATCGCGAATGGGCTCACAAGGATGGCAAGTTAATCCCGCTTTAGATAGTGTAGAAATCCTAGAAACTGATGCTGAATTCGTTCTCGTTGTAGAAAAGAATGCAGCAATGGTTAGACTTGCTGAAGCACGATTTTGGGAACGTTTTCCCTGCATAATTATGGCAGGTAGAGGTCAAGGAGATATGGCTAGTAGAATGTTTTTACGACGTTTATCCAAAATGGGATTACCCGTATTTCTCCTTGTGGATGCAGATCCTTATGGGAGTTATATTGCGTCGGTGTACATGAGGGGTTCAAAAAGACTAAGCTACGAATCTCCGTTCATGGCAACACCTGATCTACATATGTTGGGAGTTTTAGCTAAGGATTTAGATGAATATAATATCCCTAAAGAAGTAAGAATCCCATTTACAGCTCAAGACGCGAAAAGAGCAAAGGAACTATTAAACGAGGATTTCATTAAAGCGAATAAAAAATGGGAGATGGATTTGAAACTAATGTTAAAGAACAAACAGAAGGCAGAAATCCAAGCTTTCACCACGAAAGGTTTCAAATTCCTTGTAGATGAATATCTACCTCGAAAATTAGAAACAGGAGATTGGATCTAATGAGTATGAAAGTATATTATTTATCGGATGATCGAATTGTACAAATTGCAAGCAAAGAAAAAATGCAAAAATGGCAAGGAGAGGCTCCACTCGTATATATTAATTATATTCGGGATACTTATTTGCGAACATATGGCTCAAAAACTAATCAAAACGAAATCTCTAGTTATCTTGATGCTGCAATGCAAGAAATTGCTATTCCTAAACTTATCGAAGCATTAAATTCCAATGACGAGGACGAAGTTTTGGGTATTCTGACCCGAATAGAAGATATGAGCCGAAAGAATCCTGACCTAATCAAAATCACACTCTCTCATGTTGAGAAAAAACAAAGTCATTCCAATAAAGAAATTTCTTCTTTGGCTGTAAAAGTACAAAAAAACTATGATCGAGCTATTAAAAGGCGCCAAATTAAGAAGAAACTCGCAGAAAACGAAAAAATTGGGGGCACAGATGCAGAGCTTGATCAAAGACTAGTAAGTGGGGCAATTACGGAATCTGAGTATTTACGACTAAAAAAAGAAAGAATTCAAGCATACCAAGAGTTAGAAGACTAGGAAATACTTTCTAACAATAACCTTGATAGGAGACAATGATACACACAAAGTTTTGAGGATTCGTTCCGATGACAAATTATAGTTACACTGAGTCCCCAAGTAAGTTATTGTGGAATTAATCAATAGCAATATTAATTAGTAGAATAACCAATAGATAGTAAATCTAAAAATACGAAAGCCTTAAGGAATTGTAGTGTTTAGTATATATAAAGTAAACAACAGAGAATGCGTTTAAGAATGGTGCGCTATACAGAAGATAAGAAAATTTTTATTAAAATTCTTTACTGGGGATGTGCTGCGGGTGGAAAAACTACTGCAGTAGACACTTTGTATCAGCTTTGTTCAGAAACACCTATGGATGTCATTCCCACGGGCACCTTGAAAAAGATAGCGATGGCTTCTGGCTCCACTCTGTATTTCGATCGAGGGATATTCCAAAATAAGAGAGAAAAATCTCTATATTACCACGTTTTCACTGTTGCTGGCCAAACTCGATTCGGAAAAACGCGAAAAATTCTTTTTGAAGACACTGACGGGGTCATATTTGTAGCGGATTCACAAAAAAGTCGTATGCAAGATAATATTGACAGTTTGAAAGAATTAAAGAAAATTGCTGAAGGGAAACTGATTAGTGTGATTCCCTTGCTTGTCATGTTAAATAAACGCGATTTAGATGACATTGTGACATTAGAAGAATGGGAAGACGTCATGAAAGAAAATGGGTTATTATTTAAACCAACAGAACCTCTTTTCGAATGGAACCCCATTATCTATGAAACGGTTGCATTACCAGATAACCCACAAAATGTATATCGCATATTTAGTGAATGTGCAAGGCGCTGTGTGATGTATACGGTGTATGGGGATGGAAAAGCACCCGGAAAAAGAGATATTAAATTACCACCAGATGTTCCAGATTTATAATAATTAGTGGACAATGGGGGGATCGAACCCCCGACCCCTTGATTGCGAACCAAGTGCTCTTCCAACTGAGCTAATTGCCCAAGGATGTTCTTTTTGTATGTTGTCTTGATTTTAATTTTTTGGATTTACATATCCCTCAGAACTTAAACTTTTTTTTAGAGCTCCCATTAAACCAATAATCTAACGTTCATCTGATGATTCTTAATGACCACTAAACCGCCAACTCCCGCTGAAAAAAAACCGGAAAATCCTATAGAATCTGGTTCTAAATATAAACCTGCAATCTCCTTTAAAAAATGGAGCTTTTCCAAGGAATTAGAGGTGCTAGAAGAATGGAAAACGAGTGGGGCTTATAACTTGTATAAATTTGATCCCAATTCAAAAAAGCGCATGTTCTCCATAGATACACCTCCTCCCTATCCTTCAGGTAAGTGGCATATCGGTGCCGTTGCCCATTATACAATGATTGATATGATCGCACGCACGCAACGATTACGGGGATACAATGTACACTTTCCTTGGTGTTCGGATCGAAACGGAATAAATATAGAGCTGGTTGTGGAGAAGAAAGAAGGCAAATCTCTGTATGAATTTGACCGTGCAGAATTTATCGCTAAATGTAAACACGAAATCACCAAAATTGCAGACGATATAGACAATATCGCGAAACGTATTGGATTATCCGCAGATTTCGATGATCCCTATGCTACCGATAGTGATGAATATCGAACGGTTACGCAAAGTATTTTCATCGAATTATACAAAAATGGATTTATCTATGAAGATTTACGTCCAAACAGCTATTGCCCTGGATGTAAAACCACCATAGCTGATGCAGAAATTTACTATAAAGACGGTGAAATTACTCTAAATTACGTGAAATTTTCCATCGAAGGTCAAGAAGATCTCAACGATCCCGAAGGGCACATTATAATCGCAACAACTCGCCCAGAACTCATTTGCGCTTGTCAAACGATACTCGTGCATCCCGACGATGACCGTTACAAAAAGTTCCATGGAAAAAGAGCGATCTTACCACTGTTTGATCGTTTAGTTTTAATCCGTCCTCATCCTTCTGCAAAAATGGAATATGGTTCCGGGGCAGTGATGATTTGTTCGTTTGGTGATTCTACAGATGTGCAATTATTTCGAGAACTCAGCTTGGAACCAATCAAAGCTCTGGATCTTAATGTGAAATTTACTGAAGAAGCAGGTAAATATCAAGGAATGGGAGTTAACCAAGCCCGAAAAGCCATTCTAGAAGATTTAGAAATGTTCGGTCACCTCGAAAAGCAAGAACAAACTCCCCATAAATACCCAACATGTGAACGATCTAAAGATCGAGTAGAAATCATTCTTCTGAAAGAATATTACCTCAAACAAGTAGAATTTCTTGACGATCTTAGAGACTACGCCCGAAAGATGAAATTTCATCCACCTAAAAACCGAAATATCCTGTTAGATTGGATAAACAGTATCACAATTGATTGGCCAATTTCCAGAAGAAGGTATTATCATACAGAAATCCCGGTTTGGAAATGCAATAAATGTGGTGAGATTCATCTTCCAAAACCTGGTAAGTATTATCAACCGTGGAGAGAAGAACCGCCTTTTGCAAAAAAACCATGTAAATCGTGCAAATCAACAGACGGATACACGGGAGAGACTAGAACATTTGATACGTGGATGGATAGCTCGAATAGCAGTATTTATGTGTTGAATTATGGAAGGGATAATGAATTCTTCAAGAAAAATTATCCTTGTTCTATTCGTCCGCAAGGAAGAGATATCGTCCGAACTTGGTTATATTATACAACTCTAAAGAATAAACTCCTCTTTAACCATAAGCCATTTATACATGTATGGATATCGGGTTTGGGGATGGATAAATTCGGTAGAAAAATGTCAAAAAGTCTTGGAAATGTGATAAATCCTGACAACATAATTAATAATTATGGAGTTGACGCTTTCCGTTATTCTGCTGCTGCAATTTCTCATGTTGGTGAGGATTTTCGAATAGATGAGGAAAAAATCGCTAATAGCAGGAAGACTATGACCAAATTCTTCAATATCTCCAAATTTGCTTCCATGTTTCCAGATAAATCTCATTCACTCAAAACCGTGGAGTTACGTCCAGTTGATAAATGGATTTTGGCGGAATTAAATCAATGCATGAAAATTGCTGCAAAAGGATATGCAGACTTCGATTTTATTATCCCCTTGCAAGCAGTCCGCAATTTCTTTGTAAACACCTTCGCTAATCATTACTTGGAAATGACAAAAGGTCGAGCATATGAAGGAGATAAAGCCGTCTGGGCTACCCTACATTTCTGTTTGAAAGCGGTTCTAAAATTATTCCATCCAATTATTCCCTTCCTTACCTACAAAATTTACTCGGAAATTTATGGAAAAGACATTCAATTTACTCAATTTTCGAAACCTATAATGAAGGAGATTGTTAGTCCCTATCTAAAATACACCAAATCTTTAACCGATTTTAATGCCGATATTTGGAAATACAAAACGGATAATAACATTTCGAAAAAAGAAAAAATGCAAAAAGAAGTTCCCGAAGAATTAGAACCGTTCAAAGAAGAATTAATCGAGATGCACCATCTCAAATGATTTTTTATTTTATTCTATCTGTTTAACCATATGCATTCCCATAAACTTTTTCAAGTTGCGGTTGGAACGAAAAATCCTGCGAAAATTGAAGCCGTAAAATTAGGATTTACTAAACTGTTTCCTGATATCGAATGTATAGTAATTCCTGCTGATGTAGATTCTAATGTGGGGGTGCAACCTTATGGTTTCGAATCTACTATCCAAGGAGCGATTAATAGAGCAAAAAATGCATATTTTGCAATATTTGATACACCGATTCATACTGGTATCCAAATGGGGATAGGTATAGAGGCAGGAATGATTCCGGTCCCATTAACATCTACAGGATACTTAGATTACCAATTTTGTGCTGTATATCTTTCAAATGGATCTATCAGCGTAGGATCAGGACCAGGATTTGAATATCCTGCTAAAATTGTTGATATACTGTTGAACGACCCAAATCATCTTGAAATTGGTACAATAATAGCTGAGATCAGCGGAATTGAGAATACAAAAGAAAATGAGGGTGCTATCGGATTATTAACTAAAAATATATTTCGACGTGCAGATATATTACAATATAGTGTGATTTCTGCACTATTACCGATAAAAAGTCCCGATCTTTATTCTAGGTAGTCCTTCTCGTACACAATTTGACTGGTTCGTCTCCTACGTACTGCAAAATCAACATCCAATTGAGCCGTTATTGCATGTTGAGGATTCCCATGGATATATGTAACATCCGTCACTGGTAGTGTAGAATTCTGGATAATTTTTCGTGGAACTGGCATACTGATGGTTTTACTGCAAATTTCACACTCAATAAGGACAAACTTCGTTTCTGAAGTGTCCTTGCGTATTGTGCTTTGTTTCACGATTATTGCTTTTTTCATTGGGATGTCTGGTATCCCTAGGTCCTTATCGCTTGGATTGTCGTTTGACATAAAATTTACCTGCTGTTAGACATCATAAGTTAAATAAAATTCATCAGAGACACGAGTATTTCTCACATTTAGATTTCTATCTACCTCAATTATTAAAGCATGTGCATCAGAATCCAAATCCCCATGTGCATGTACAACCCAGTATAAATCGGAATGTTCTGGGAATTCGATGTTACGGGGCAATTTTATTTGGATTCTAGCTCCACATTTTTTGCACATAACAAAAATTGTTTTTAATTTCATAAAAATCAGGTTTAGAAGTTAAATATTCGTCTGAACTCATTGTATATCTGTGCAAGTTGAGATATGGTGTACGTATCATTTTGTTGCAGATAGTACGAAACATATCCCGGTAATCCTTGGGGGTCTTTGATCCATTGAAGGAAAGCCTCGATTTCTGCTTTTAACGCTGGATCTACTGAACTTTGACCTGCTTGTGCTGCTCCAAGTGATGCACTCTGTGTTACTCCTGTAACAGTCACTCCTGTGGTGTGGGATGCTCCAGAAATCATTGCCGCAGCACGAGCTATGGAAGGATAGGCTGTGTGATTCCATGCTTCCGCATCTGGACTTATATACGCGATAATATATGCTTCTCCACCGGGTGATTGTGCTCCCACTAAATGTCCTTGCCTCTTGAAATTCGTTGCAATTAACCGCTCAGGTTCCATTTGAATAATGGAGTATTTCACATCTTGTAACATTACAAATTGTGCATTCCCCGTCCGCCAACTGCTCATAACCCGTCCAATGTCTCTACTCACATCCCAATTTCCTGTTTGGTAAAGAATGTTAGAAGAAGGATCCGTTATGACGACTGCTACCGCATCAGGATAGTCTTGAATCAACGTATTTATAATTCCTGCATAGTCAACCATTTGATGAGTTCAACCTTATATTTGTCTTAATTAAGTTTGTTAAAAGTAACCTTAATTCTTTGTAGTTGGTAATTTTTTCTTTTTCTGTTCCCGAATGGAAACGGAACCAAAACCGGGATTCTTTGAAATTTTTGTGTTCACTCGAAATGGATCAAATAGATCTTCTGAATCCGATTCATCAAGGTCGATAAGATCCCATACGGTCTCAAAGAATTGTCTATGTTCTGGATCTGTTTTTTTCATTTGGGTAATATGAGAATTAAACCTTAATTCGGTCTTAAATACTTTGTCGCAGCATGGACATTGGAACGCTTTTTCTTTCCCAATATTTTTCCATTCTATTTCGGGAACTTCCTTTGCAATTGTCCATGGTCTCCTTCGTTTACCCACTCCAACTTTTTTTTCACAGAGGTGTCGAATGGGTTTTCCGTAAATTGGAAGGGTAAAAAATGCTTTGGCTCCACACTCGCACTCAAAAAATAGAACCGATGCTCCACATTCACGACATTTTGTCGGAAATGACCGTATTGCACGATGTCGGTGACGGAATAGTTTACTCATGAGCTTTTTACTCTTTTTATAAATTGAATAGTGTAGGGATCCCACCCACCCGAATTTGCTTAAACATATATTTAAATATGAGATTTGGTGTTTTATCTATTGGTTCAGTGGTACTCTAGAATCAGATGCTATCTATATTTTTCCCTTAAGCGGTGCCATATAGGGGCGAAGACCAAATAAGGGAAATATCAGAAAATACGGCTTGGTAATAATGGTAGTTACGTATGATAGCTGTCCTAGTTGCGGTTCAGAGAAGACTATTAATGATTCTGCAACAGGGGACTTGCTATGTTCAAATTGTGGTACTGTACTTTTTCAGCATATGATCGATCATGGCGCAGAATGGAGAGCGTTTAACAATGATGAGAGAGAAAAAAAGAGCAGGGTAGGTGCACCTTTTACTTTATCCATGCATGACAAGGGACTGTCTACTAATATCGATTATAGAGATGTAGATGCTCAAGGGAAAGTTCTCCCTCCTAATAAACGTGAACAAGCAAAAATGCTTCGTAAATGGCATAGTCACATGCGTACAAATTCCAGTATAGATCGAAATTTAACTCGTGCTCTGTATGAGTTAGAGAGAATCTGTTCTCAATTGAATTTATCTCGCTCCGTGAAGGATCGAGCTGCATTTATTTACCGGAATGCTATCAAACAAAACCTTATACGTGGAAGATCTATAGAATCGATGATAGCGGCATGTATTTATACTGCATGTAGATATCGCACCGTCCCTATTTTGTATGAAGACATTATGCGGGTCAGTCGAGTGAATAAGAAAGACTTACATCGGTGTTACCGTCTAATTTATGACCAACTCCAAAAAGATAATATAAAAATCACTATTGATAATAAACTACGCCTCAATCATGTGAACATAATTCCTTTAAATTCTCCTAAAAACTTCTTATCTAGATACAGTGCAGAATTAGGACTATCTCCACAAACACAATTATTAGCTAGCAAAATTCTAGATTATGCGATGAATCTTCGAATTTTGGGAGGCAAAGATCCATCCGGTTTGGCTGCTGCTGCATTATATATTGCTGCCATTAAAAATAACGAAAAAAAAACACAACGAGATGTTGCAACTGTAGCCAGTATAACAGAAGTAACTGTTAGAAATCGTTACAAAGATTTGGTTGCAGTATTAGCGCCAAGGGGTTTTAAAATAGAACTTTAAATTGCTTTAATCCGTTTAATGATAACGGGGCGCTTCTTATATAAAATACGATAACCGCAATATGGACATTTGATGCCAGGGAGCGTAGCTAGCTTCTTTTCATCTATTTCCTTTCTGCATTCCTTGCGTGCACACACATAAGATGTCATTTTTTTATCCTCTCTTGGAACAAGCTAGCCAGACAAAAAAGTTTTATGGTTTATTTTTCAGTAAGTAGTAATATTTCAGAGAATGATTTGGAATTCGTCGTTAATTCTTCAATATAGTTTGATATTTTTTCAATTTCAGGTTCTGATTCAAGATAGAATGGATACGGCCAGATTCCAAATATAAAATAGCCAGCATATATCGATTTACCCATTAATAGTCCTTTTTTCTTAGTCTCTTTCCTTCTTCCCTTCTT
>SDNX01000053.1 GCA_004524545.1 Promethearchaeota archaeon | reverse complement strand
GATTGCTCCATTATTACTCCAAAAACTCGGGTGTAATTACATAACACTAAACTCTCAACCTGATGGAAGATTTCCTGGGAGATTGAGTGAGCCTTCAATCGAAAATCTGCATATTGTATCCAACATCATTAAAAACTCACCAAAAATTGATCTTGGGATGGCTCTTGATGGAGATGCAGATCGAGTAATTTTCATTGACGCGCATGGAGATATCATTGAACCCGTAAGAATGTTAACATTCTTAGCCAAAAAGGAAATAGAACGCCATCCTCCAAAGAAAGGTAAAAAAATCAAGGTTATGACCCCTATTAACTCCTCAAACGTTATAGAACGTACACTCGAACCCTTGGGCTGTGAAGTAATACGCACTCAAGTGGGGGACATCAAAGTCGCCATAGAAATTGAAAATCAAGGTGGATTGATTGGGGGAGAAAATAGTGGAACCTATATCTGGCCTGATTTTGGTTTGCAACCTGACTCACTGGTAACCATTGCGAAATTGATAGAGTTACTCTCCTACGAAAAGAAAACTTTTACCGATTTGATTGCTGAAATCCCCAAATTTCCATTTGTAAAGAAAGAGTATCCCTTAGCGTACGACAAAGTTATCACGCAAGAAGAATATCGTGAAATGGGGATAATGGTAGAACCTTGGCTTGAAGAACAAGGATATTCAGACATCAAATACACTAATATTGATGGCTTGCGGATGGATTTCAATAAAGGATGGATATTGATTAGACGGTCAGGAACCTCTCCCATTTTACGGGTAGAGGGGGAATCAATTATTAATGAAAAATCAAGTCATAAAAATATTGATGCGACCGCAAAAATTTTAGCCGAATCTTATGACTATATACTTTTAAAATGATTCAATCCCTATTTTTTTAATTTAATCTTCTGATATTATTATCTTTGTTGTTTTTAGAGAGTTTTGAGGGCTAAAAATCGAAATCATTACAGAAGAAAACACAAGTATCATTCCTATGCCTACCGTAAGAGATAGATTTTCACCCCCAATCCATATAGCAAACAATGTTGCAAAAAACGGTTCGAAAGCAAAAATCAGTGATGCACGTGTCGATGATACAAATCTTTGACCATGGGATTGCATTATGAATGTCAATGTGGTTGCAATTACTCCTAAATACAAAACAACTAAGATATTTTTTATCGAGAACATTGTGGTCGCTGCAGGAATTGATTGTGCAATCCCGAATTCATATACAAGAGATATAATTAGGGAAAGAAATGAGATCAGGAACAATTGTATTGCAGTAAATGGCATTATCTCCACTTCATGTACATGATTATCCAAATAAATCACATATAACGCATATGCGATAGCACATATTAGTATTAGAGGGTCACCCCAAGAAATCGGTTCTACTTTCGAAAAAGAGAGTAAACCAACACCAGTTATCGCGATAATAACAGCAATCCATAAGAGATAATGCACTTTCCGTTTATGAAATATACTTATGAACAAAGGAACAAAAATAACGCCAAGTGAAGTAATAAATGCCCCCTTTGATGCAGAAGTGAATTGTAATCCAACAGTTTGGGTGGCAATAGAGATGAAATAGTAAATTCCAGCAATTAGAGAGATTTTCCAATTCTTCCATGAACTAAAAAAAGTCCCAAACTTCAATAGAAATGGCACCATAGCAATAAATGCCATCCCAAATCGAATTGCCATGTATAAAAAGGAAGGAATTGCTTCGGTAGTTTGTTTTGTTAAAATAAAAGTTGTACCCCACAAAATCGTCACCAATACAAGGAGAAATTCTGGCACATATTTCCTTTTAGTGAGAGGATTAGGGCTGTTTAATCCTACCATTGTGCATGTATGGTAAAAAAAGAATTAATAGATTGTGGAAATCAAACCTCAATTTATGTTCTAATGCGAATTTCTTTTTCTTCAAACATCTTTCGGAAGAACTTTGGTTGTGCATACCCGAGATACATGGATACGGAAATTAAAAGAGCTACACCCCATCCCGCAATTCCAATTGGGGATACTTCACTTTGTGTCGCAGGAATTAAACCTTCGACAACCCAAAGAATGTAGGATGCCACAACAGATACTCCAGAGATAGACATTAATCTAAATGACACGCGATCGATTCTTGTATCGGAATATTTTGCGACTTTATTGAAATTAATAAACAAAAAGATACCCAAGAAGAAAGTTGCTATTAGATGGATACCGAAACCTACGAAGAATAGCACATCATATAAGGGCATAAAATCCAATACTAGTTGGTTCCAAAAGGGTTTCATTATTTTACCTAAACATATCATAATACCTGCTGGAAAATCAAATATTCCGAACCAAAATTTACTACGCTTCGCTTTACGAGGATCTTTTCCAAATACTTCTAATCCAAAGGAATAGAAGAAGAATGAAGCAAGTGAACTAAAGATAACTGCAACCCCATACGCAGCAGAAAGTTTAAATTCGAATATTGGTTCGGACCATTGATCCAATCCAAGGATGTCAACTGCTTGAATTACTCCAAAGGTGTAGAAAATAGATGTTAGGAGAATATATAATACAACTTTACTCTTATCCGTTTTTCTCCTTCGAGAAAAATGGGATATATTCAAACTCCACAGGAAAATAAAAACTAGTTCCATGCACAACAATATGATTTCCCAAATTGTGAGGTCTAAAAATGCAAAATAATCTGTAATGAAAGCCAAGATGATCACAATGTAATATTTTAGTTTCTTCTAGCTCTGTAAGTTTAAAAAAATTGATTTTTGTTTGTTTTGATATTTATGGAATGTTCTTGATTAAAAGTAGAAAATTATGTCATCAAGATAGTACGTGACGTTTAAAATCCTACGAAACTAAAAAGCTCGATTTATATGGAGATTGCCGAGGATCCTAATGTTTCATTGTTAGCTGAAAATATCGCTCTACTTCCCTTCAACAGAGCCGTGAGTAAATACAATATTGAGGAAGATCCATCTCTCGACATCGTTACCATGAACCGAAAAGTGATTGATTATAAAATAAGTCGGTTGATTCGAACTACCAATATCGATCAAACAGCACGATTTCTCCCTATTATTGCCAATGCGGGGTGTGGTAAAACTCATTACTATTGGGTGTTGAAATCACAGGAAAATGCAGATCAAACAAAAGTTCCTTATAAAACTGTATATGTGAGTAGCCCTGCAGTTCCATACAGACTTTTCCATCACATTTACTCATGTTTAGTTGAAGAAATTGCGGACGAAAGATTTTTCATCCAAATTATGGATATTCTTCTGGAAGAACTCAATATTAATCCTTCTGACCCACAATATGTTGATAATCCTTCTTATCTAATTGCCAAAATTCTCCCAACATTTCCCGGAATATTTTCAGATTGTGTGAAATCACTCGTATATTTAAAAGTGTATGGTATTCAAAACATTAAAGGAGCATTAGCATTACGATGGTTACTAGGAGAAGGATTGACCGAAGAAGAACAGAAACAGCTACAGGTTCACTCGATTCTTGAACAGGATGATGTATGTCTTGCAATGATCAAAATTATTTGTGATCTTAGCTCACACGTCCTTCTGTTTTACTTTGATGAAATGGAATCTCCTTTACGTTCCTTTGGCCCTGAAGCACAACAGAAATTTTTCGAATATATTAAACGATTATACAATGAATCACGAAATTCTATTATCGTCTCAGCATGCCTTGAACCCGTATGGGCTGAAGTGTTAAAATCTGCTGATAAACCTACAATCCAGCGTATGGAACCGGAGCTTTACTTGGATAAGTTCAACTTTGAGGATTTGAAAGTATTTTATATTCGAGCGATGAGTCATTTTTGGACTTCTCTAGGCAAAATTGCTCCTAAAGACATATATTTTCCACTTTCAGAACCCCTTTTACATGATATTTTTGAAATGACTGAAGGAAATCAGAGAGAGTGCATCAAACAAATTAATTTATCTATCGAAATTCAGCTTGATGAGTATTATAATACCATACAAAAGGACCGTCCGGGTTATGATTACAGTTATCCTCCTCCAAAAAACACTTCAGATAAGACTTATGTGCTCAACCGAGAAACTCACCAACTCGAACTCATTGATTTACCTCATGAATCGGGTTTTGTGGAAGAATTAGAACCGTCTCCAGGAAATGTGTTCAAAACCTTCTTTGATTTCATCACAACTAAATTGAAAGAGAAAAAATCAAAATTTGACTTCATCATCGATTTCAGTTACAAACAAAATGAAAAAACCCAGAAATTAGGTGCCATACTGAAATATGGGGGAATGAGGCAAAAGGTCATAGGGTTCGAAATTCCCACTATCAAAACTTTTGAAAAACAAGCAGGTAACGCCGTAAATTTTGGATTAAAACGTTTAATTAACGCAAAAGAATCCTCGATTATAGATTATGGTATACTCATTGTTCCGGGTGAGCCTACAGGGGAAAAATATCTATCCCTTCTGAATCAGTATGAAACCATCCATCAGTTGTGTATTCCTATCGAACATGCCAAAAGGCTGCTTAAATCTCAAGCATATGCAGAAGAATTACTTAAAAAGCAATTTGAGGATAAAAAGATTTTTAATATCTGGTAAAAATTACTCACTGTCCGATGTTTTTATCGGGCTTTTATCTTTTTTCTTTTTATACCATTTTAAGGATGCCATATTGATTTTGTGGGCAATACCATCAAACCATATATTCAACCAAGACCTAGAGTTAAATGCGACAAATGGATAATATAAGATAAGGGCAATCACAGTGCAACCAGCAATCGGTCCTCCAATTCCAGGTATATTTAGCCAGAGGACAGCAGCTAAAACCCCAAAATTAAACATCATATCGAAATGAATGATCCAATACTTGTATTTCTTCCTCATGTATGCTTCGTCAGGAATGATAAACACCTATTTTGACACTACTGTTATAAGATATCCAGTAAGCTAGTCAATATAAACTATTACCATTAGAATTTTTTTAAGAAATAGAATAAATTCTTATATTTTTGAATGGGTAGTGAGTGGGATTACTCCTCTCGAGACACTTCTAAGATTTTTGTCTGTCTTTCGGGTTTGAATTGGAATTTTTTATTATCATAATATAATTCGAATTCGAGCTGGGATTTTATTTGGGTCCAATCAGGGAGCATATGAAAATCATCCTCTAAGAGGGTTCCTTTCATTAACCCATAATAAAATATTGCATGTATAGGATTGTGTCCCAGGTAATTTGGTAATGGTCCTGAGCGGATCGGATTCAAACGCTTAATATCTTCCTGAGAAATTGTTACTGGATTATAAAACTCAAATAATTTATTGTAGTTATAATAGGAATTTTCTAGGTATTTCAGAACTTTTAAGCCGATTTGTGAAGCTAAGGATCCTAAATTGTATCGGTGTAATCCTACAATTATCCAATAATTCAGGGAAATCCATGCGGGACCTGCCCAGAAATCATCTGAGTAAAATGGACTGTCAAAAGCAATGCTGGGAATGGATAATGCCCAAAATTTATTCGGATTAGTTAAATGGTTAACATAATCAGCCAAATCTTGCTTGAACACGCACCCACCGAATAAACTCCAGAAACTGGATGAAGAAAATAAGGGTTGTTTCCATCCCAATTCTAGATCATAATCAAAATAAAATTTCTGTTTTGAATCCCACAAAAGATTGTGCATATTATCGATAAGCTGTTCTGCTTTATCGAAATATTCTCTTGCTATAGCGTGCTCTTCCTTACATAGAGCAATAACTCCAAGATTTTGGTAGTAATCAGACATCTGGGCATTTAAGTCTACAGAAACAAGATTTCGAGTTTTCTTAGGAGGGAGTTTTTTCCATCTTTCTCCATTAAATTGATTCCACCATCTTGGAGAATTTAGCTGTTCAGTTTCTGAGGCGATATCTTCCACTCGCATATTTTTATATCCAAATAAGCCAGTATCTGAGAAATAACGATATTGCTCCCACCATTGGAGGTTTTCTTCCATCCATTCCATGGAATCGCTACAAACATCCTTATCTCCTAATAGTTTGGAGAGTTCAATGATAGAATAACTGATTATCGGAGGAAAAACCTCCTCGGGCTTAGACTGATAAAGATTAGTTAAAATGTTCAACTGATTTTCTGCTTGCTTCAAGTCATAGAACTTTAAATCCTCGATTATATGAACAGTATCCCATACTGAAATCTTCTTGCTTAACTCTTTTGAATTTCTACATGTAGTAATCCAATCTGTTTCAAAATCGTTTTCAGGGTTGAAGGTATTGATTCGGTGTAAAACCCATGAATCTGACCATAGTGAAGTAAATCCTTCCAATTTCAATTTTGGTGCATTATTTTTCCACTCAACAGAAACTTGGAAATAATCTTGGATGTTGCTAAAACTGGTAATAAATTCTTTTATATCATAGGTTGGATGGTATTTCTTAACCGGTAATACTAAGATGAAGCCATCAGGAAACTCATATTTCGTGATTTTCATCCTTTGGAGAATTTTATCAAAAATATCACAATCAAACGAACCCTTACCTACAATACAATTATTTATCATTCCGAGGAAGAATGATGTGCTTTCAATTGGATCATTGAATTCGATGCAATCCCCATACCACTGGGTCTTATACCGTAATCCTTGGGTTAATATACGAAATAGTTCCAATCCTTTGAAGTACACTGCCGGTTGCGTTCGTAGGTCAACCACTACATGCAAAGTTTTCAGAGTGTTAACATCAATGGAGACATCTATGGCGGGAAATAGATATACCGTTTTACTAATGCCATAGGGATCTTGTCTCATATAGATTTTTCAGCTTTTTCAGTGTTATTTCAATTACATGTAGATTGTTTTTTTATATAATTAAGTCTTGAGCTCGATTGGTTCACTCATCCCCCCCAAGCTAGTTTTGCTGGTTGTGGTAAAAAAAAGAAGTATAAAAACTCTTATTCAAATTCGGTGATTTCGGGAAGAACCTCAATTTCGGGATAAATTTTTCCAGGCATAGGAGGTCCAGAATTATAAATCTGCTCAATATCCATGCGTCCCATCATATATCCACGTATTTTTTCAGCTCCAAGATATGTACCACTGGCTTCTTGCGCAATAAATTCCATGGTTAATCCATAAATTGCGATCTTTGATCCGACCGGTATCTGATTGAGTTGGTCTTCAAATTGATTCATACGGAAAGCAAGTTGAGTGTTGTCTGGTGGAAATGCTTGAAAACATGGGAGGATCACAGGATATCCATCTTTGGGATCAATGTATACGAGGAACTTAGGATTCATAACGGAATTAAAAATTAACTTTCCGAATCTGTTGAAAGTTTCCTTCTGGGTGTCTCTTTTCAAAGATCCTCTAGTAATTCCATTAGAGATTCCTGCTCCGAGGACTTTTAACAACGAAATCTTTTTCATGGGGGATACTTCTTTGATATTACTATAAAAAACTCGGAATACATTCATCGTAGTTGAGTATCGCATGTCTTGAGATACATTGAATTGATCGATATCCTCTCCTTTATTAGCTATATGCGAGAAGTCAGCTTTAATTTGCAATAATGTAAATGGTAATGAAAGTCCCATAAACATATATGCATGTTTCGGACGGGCCTGGATATATTGCTTAGATTTGCCATACATAAATTCTCCGAAGACTACTTGGGTTTTCGAGCAAGCACGATTATTTGCTATGAAAGTAATATGTGGCCATCCATTATCATCAACCGTACCAAGCATCTTTACCATTAACGGAGTTTGCATAAAATTATATTGCTCTTGAGTCAATTCGGGAGCCCATTTTATATCAATAGTTTTGTTAGCCATTTTCATTCCTCCTATAATATATGTTCGTCCCTAGAGATAATTTCATCTTGTAACTCTCTACCGATGGTCGTGAAGTATGCATTATATCCGGTAACCCTTACTAGTAATTCGGAGTAATTTTCAGGATTCTTCTGTGCATCTCGTAGCATTTCCGCATTGATCATATTGATCTGGAGAGCAGTTCCTCCGTTTTCAATATATCCTCGCAGATATCCTTTGAATTTCTCCTTATGCTCCGCATCTTTAAGCACTACACTGGGGTTAAATGTGATTGTGTGACTTGCTCCATTAGGAAGATAATTTACAAATTTTCCATCTTCAGTTTTTCCACCCAATGCAATCCCTACCGAGTTGGTTACTGCAGTGGGACCTTGTGTGGCAATTCCAGTAGTTGGACAGATAGCATTCGAGAGAAATTGACCATAAGTTCGTCCATCAGGTGTTTCTACCGTTTTAGCAGCATCAGGACCAGACCAATAATTCCAACTTATGTCGAAACCACAGAAGAAATTCGAGAAATTCATCCCTATTTAGCATTCCATGTACTTTTACCCATCCCACCAATCCTAAATTTTACACTTCAAGAAGAACCGAAAAAAAGTAAGAAAAAATGAAATTATAGCACTATTTTCTTTTTGATTTTGGTCAGTTCTTCTGCTTCTATCATGGCAGATTCGAACACTTTTACCGGGAATTTATTGTGTAGTGGAGAAATCTTGCTTCCAGCATAGGCACACCAATAGTAGGCACGAGCAAAAAAACGTACACTTGTAACCATAGAAGTCGCAAGGTCTAACTCTTTCAAAGTATTGTCATCAAATCCTCCAAATAGCCCCAAGACGAACGAATAGATAAATTCCATCAGGAACATCCCAACTACAAATAACAGCATCGCAGAAATAATCCCAACACCAAATAGATTTAAGAACAATTTGACAACTCCGAAGTAGAGGAGGACAAAATTCACCCCTGCAGCCAAGATAGGTGCTATGAAGGCTGTCCATAGGTTCCAGTCCCATTTATGAATTTTCCATCGGACCAAAATAAGGACAATAATATCCTTTATTCCCAAACTGATTATATAGGCTATAATTACCGCTTCCATTGTACGCATATAGAACAGAAGAGTCCATGTTAAAACGGCACGTATACTCTGCTCAATAATCCAAGCAAGACCTGCTAGCTGCGGTTTGTCAGCTGCAGCAAACTCAAAGTCCATTTGCCAGGAAATCGGTCCTAACATTCTGTAGAACATCAATAACGGCATCAGAGCTGCAGCTCTAACCCAGTTTGGACCACTAGCACCCAAAATAAATGGTCGTCCGATAGCTAAAAATGTACTTGCTAAGAAGAATGTCCATATACTACCCCAGCGAGTTCCCGAATAGGATGTATAGTTAAGGAGATTCTCTTTCTTATATTTATGTGCTTCCGTGAGACCACCTATCATAGCATTCATCAATAGAGAGATAGCTTGGGGTACAGTGGATATAGTGAATGCAAGCTCAAAATAACCTTGTTCTGCTGAACTATTTGGTAGTAGTCGACCAACCCAAAACACCTGTAACAGCCAAACGAGAGGAACCCACATATTTCCAATTGCCATTTTAAAACCAAACCACGCTGTCTCTTTGAATTCCTCCCGAGTAAATTCTGCAGCAAAAATCGGACCTATCGGTAACCCAATTTTCTTATACATTCTCATCGTTATCCCAAATAACACAACATCACCGAGTAGTTGCCCAATTAAAAGCCCGATTCCAGCACCAAAAGCAGCTCCATATTGAATATTATTACTGAATATCCATTTGAATAAAGGCACCGTCGCTACTTGAAGTACTAGACGCAATACGAAATACTGAAGGGCAAAAGCTATCATTTCCAGATCTGATCGCTGCAAACCCGAGAAGAAATACTGGAAGACTAAGAAAATACCAGGGAATTGGATTAGACTGTGAGCTATGAACATCCAAGATAAGTAGGAGAAGTCTGTCTGTGGGAAAATTATAGAGCCAATAAAAGTGAACATGAGTAATTGAACCACCCCACTTAATATTTGCCACCAAACAACAAGTTGAACGTAGTGGTAGGCTTTTCGAGGATTTTCTATGCGATTTTCTGC
This sequence comes from Promethearchaeota archaeon, assembly GCA_004524545.1. GTDB lineage: Archaea > Asgardarchaeota > Lokiarchaeia > Sigyniarchaeales > Promethearchaeaceae > AMARA-1. Next base: position 6,758 of record SDNX01000053.1, on the reverse strand, counting down.
AAATTTTTTCGTTATCGCGTAGTTAAAGCCGAGATCGAACACAAGCCAGATTGCTTCAAAGAATCTAAGGGTATAACTGTACCAACCACCCGCTTGGGGGTAGGGTTGTATCCAGTTTGGCATTACTATTGAGGTTACCAACAATTGAGGGATCAATAAAAGAATCATGACAAAAAACAGTTTGAAAAACCCACTGATCTGACGATGGAATCCAACCTTTTCCCATTTATTGTCTTCTGATACAAGGATAACATCCTTTGATACAACTTCCGATACTAAAGTATCACCATTATCTGCTGAAACAAGGAGTTGACTTGAGGTACTTTTTCGTTTCCGCGCACGTACGAATAACACAATTGCTATGATAGCTGCCACTAACACTACACCCCCAAGAACAATCTGAGCGAATAGATGTGGGACGGGACTGTATTTCCAGTCAGCATATTCAGTGTGATCAAGTCCTGCCGACATTTGTATTGTGTTGAATATCATATAGTTAAAGTACGGCCAAAGCATATAGTGTTCGTTTGTTGAAGTTGATTTATAATCATCTTGAAGCCACGCCGAAAATAAATAAACGTTTGTATTCGTATTAGCTCCATATTTCAAACCAGCAATAAGGCTTTTATCTGTTATAATGGAAGGATCGTCTGTCCAGCTCATGTTTATGAACGAAGTTGCTCCCGCTTTTAATGTCACTTGTGTGAAGTTATATATTTCAGGAGCAGTATTCCAAACAATACCACTTAAGGGAGTATTGTCCAAGGAACCTTCAATGTTTGAGAGTCCATGATAGGGATTTAAAGGGTTAGTTACGATGTGATTTAAATTATCCGAGAAACTTGTCTCATCTGTAAATCCAAATTCTGCGAGGAATTGATTTTCCAAAGTATCATTTCCCAAAATAATCATTACACCATGACCTGCCACAGCAGCCCATTCGGTAAGGTTCCCAATCTGATTTGCTGTTAAATTTACATCATTCAGCACCACTACATCATAATCAGGTAGATTTCCCGAGGTCAGAAACGCTGCATCTACATTAGAGAGTTCAATACTTTCTCCATCTATACGAATAACCTCATTCAGAAAACTTCCTTGAGACCCTCCAATATAGAGAACATCTGTCTTAGCGGTTTGAGCACCGGCAAAGAAATTTCCTTTACTAAACATAACAGCCATAGGCAGAATCATTGCGATGCTTATTATCAGTAACGTTCGTGGAGTTATTTTTTTCAATATTTTTCACCAAAAAGGATTCTTTTTTTTCTGATAACTTTTCTTCTTTTTGATTTATAAAACACCTCCCCTTTTGTTTTTAAAATTAGAGGCATATAATTTTAAGGAAAAAATTGGCTTGAGTTTGAATCTGAATATTTATTAGTTTTTGAATGAAAGGACAATTCAGAATGTATGATTTCACAACGTTTGAACGCAAACTCTTTGACCCGTGGATGAATCAATTCAAGTCTGGAGAGGGAATAGGAGAGTTCAGCTTTGAAAAAGGAGGCCCTACCAGTCTTTACGGAACCACAGACATGCTCATTTCAATTTTTATTCTTAATAATTTAATGTTATTTGACTATCAAGCAGATGAATGGGCTAATATCATAAACCAATTTCAAGATCCAAAAACAGGATGGTATAACAAGACCTATGCTCTCCACCATTTTAAGGAACACACAAGCGCATACGCAATTGCTGCATTACATTTAATTGATCGGAAACCAAAATATCCGTTTTCATGGAAAAATGACATTTTGAAATCAGAAAAAGCCCACGAGAGATGGATTAGCGGTAGAGCGGATATACGTTTAATTTGGAGTATAATTTGGTTAGGTTCACATGTGATTTCAGGAATTCCCGCCATGTTATCCATGACGAACCAGGGAAATGATGAGTTTTTTAATTGGTGTTTTAATTGGTTGGATAACCATGCAGATCCAAAATCAGGATTTTATCATCAGGGAATTCATCATCGTTTAGGAGTCAATCGTATCCCTTCGAAGCATGAAATGGCAGGAGCATTCCATATGTATTATATATATGAGTGGTTTAATCGAAAATGGCCATATCCTGAAAGGATTGTGGATCATTGTATACGATTACAACATAAAAACGGTTTTTGGGATAAAGATGTGACCTACTGCATTGATTTAGATGGGCTTTACAGTATGATTCGCAGTAGTCGAAATGCAAATTGGTATCGCAGAGAGGATGTGAAGCAAACAGTATGTAGATATTTGGAGAATGCCGAACGGACACTTAACGATGAAGAATTCTTCTTCAAGAATTATACTAATTCGCATCTTTTGCCAGGTGCTTTATCTGCCATTGCGGAATGCCAAAAATGGTTTCCTGAATTAGTAAAAACGGCACAAACTTGGAAGCAATCCTTGGATTATGCGTGTTTTATTTAAACAGTCTTCAAGGTTTTTAAATACCCGATATAAATCGTAATTTATACAGACTGATTTAAAAAAAAGAAATTGGTTGGTTTAAGTAAGGCTCTCAACGATCTCCGTAAAAGGTTCGATGTTGTTATCTCGAATTTGTCTTTCAACTTGCTGGATATATTTTGCTTGTTTGATGAATTCAGTATTCAACCACTTGATCTTAGATTCTGTGTCCTTATTATTAGAGGCATCCAATCCAGCAGCACGCAAAAAACTGTTTAACTCACGTATGGATTTGGTAAAATTTTTTTCAGCAGTGCCATCTCGACTATAGGTATATGTATGATAGTATTGCTTAAACGCATTTTCTAAATTTACCACACAAATATCGAGAATTCGTAGACGAACTACGTTCATCTTTTTACTTAATATTCCTTTAATGGAGTTAATATTATCACTAACCTCACCCAAAGCAGAGTCATATTCTTCTTGAGTTTTTTCATGAGTAAAATTTGGTTTTTTATATACTTTTATCTTACCCATTTTGACTAGATGTTTCTGAATGTCTTTTTTAATGAACATACCCTCCCACGGGTCCTAATAAGAATAGTGTTTCCACATATTTCTAGAGTGTAAATCTTCTTTGATAATCCGATATAATTCCACAATCCAGTCCAAAAATTCCTTTAAGGTTGAATGAACTCATTAAACTCATATGTAGTTTCCAGTGTAATCATAATTTTTTTAAAAAAATGGAAAAAACAATTCTTATTGTATATATTAAGGAATACACATAAGAAAAACTTAAGGATCTAGCCATAAATGAAAATATCTCACTCCCCCCGAAAAGTCTTAATACTAATCGGAATTCTGTCGATCCTCTTATGTATCCCAGTAATTGGGCTTAAATTACTTTTAGAACCCACATTTATTGTACCAAATTCATCAGTACATTTTCCTATCGAGTTTAATGCAACTCAGGCGTATGAAAACATAAGAACACAACTTGATTTTGGATATAGAGTACCGGGAACGGTGGAACACAACGCATGCGCCGATTGGATACGTGATGAACTATTTCTAGTTACAGAGGAAGTCGTAACTCACAATTTCTCACTTCTTGATGCAGAAAACAATCCCATTTTCTGTCAAAACATTTTAGGGAAAATAAATACTAATTATTCCAACATAATTATTATATCTGCACACTGGGATTCACGAGCCATAGCAGAAAAGGATACAGTGAATCAAGATCAGCCAATCCCCGGTGCAAATGATGGTGGATCAGGAGTAGCAGTTGTACTAGAACTCGCTCGAGTATTTAACCGAAACAAAGCAGAATTTAACAGTCAGATTTGGTTCTTATTTTTTGACGCAGAAGACCAAGGTAGTGGGGGAATTGCAGATTGGGGGTGGGCAGAAGGTGCAACGGAATTCAGAGCTAATATTGAATCGTTTTACGACAGTGCCACAGAGCAATTCTCTTTCCTACTGCTTTTAGATATGGTGGGAGGACATGATTTGAAATTCATTGATGAGAGATACTCAAACAATGAATTACAGGATGCGTTTTTCCAAGAAGGTAGAGAATTGGGATATTTGCGTGCATTTCCTAAATTTCCTGAGGCAAACTGGATTTCAGACGATCATGTCCCATTTCGAAATTTAATGCCTACACTTGATCTGATTATTAACTTTTACAACCCTAGTAGTGGTTGGGATTACCACCACACTCATCAAGACAATTTGGATAATATTGATGAAAATAGTTTAGAAATAACCGGGAGTACTGTTGAATCATTTATTTATACCTACCATGGAAAGACAACATGGAATCAAAATTATTTAAAATGGATAATTATTGGTTCAGTGGGGGGAGTGGCTATACTTGGAGCTGCTGTAGCTGTGGTATTTTTTAAAAGAAAAAGAAAATTAACTTAGAATAAGGATCTTATTCTAAGCTTGCTCCACATGCGGGGCAAAATTTTAATCCTTTATCTACTTCTTGACCACATTTCGGACAAAAGCTTGGATGAGCAAGAGCTTCAGGAGTTTTGAATTTAATTTCGGTTTTTGGAGGTGCCTGTAATGGAACTCCCAGGGTTTCAGCACTTACCTTCACTGGTTGATTCTCTAGAACAGCATCCTCTGCTACTTGAAGATCATCAACATATTCGATTGTTCCTTCGATTTTGGAATTTCGGCCTATTATAACTACTCTTCCTCGAACATTTCCATCAACATGGATATTTTCAATCTCGACTGATTCTTGACCGATTATATCCCCATCAACTTGAGATCGAGCTCTTTTTCGAAGTAAACGCTTAAATACGACAGGAGCTGCGAATTTAACTTTGTTCGCTCTTACATCACCATCTACTTTTACGCTTCCTTTTACCTCTATATCATTCTCGGAAAACATATCACCATCAGATTTTCCAGATCCATAAACGCGAATCCCACCTTTGCCATATATATTTCCATCGGATTGCATAGAACCCGATACTGTAACAACTCCAGTTACGTTTATGTCTCCTCCAATTTTACAAGAACCCGAAACATCAACATCTCCTTCAGCCGTAAGGATACCATCCCCGTGGAATGAACCAGAAACACTTACATCCCCATGAGAGACGATTGCTCCATTACTGTGCAAAGAACCAGCAACTCGTAATCCATTACATTCAATATCATCTGCAATTCTGCATGATCCTGCTACTTTGATAATCTTTGGAACTACTCCTCCAGGTATTGAAGCGGAACCAGAAATTTTAACAGCATCTGAAGTTACTCTCTGACTTCCAGAAACTTGAAAGGAAGAAATAGTTCGAGCTTCTTCTCGGTGTACTCGAGCTTCTGCTAGTTTCTTTTCATATCGTTGTTTTAAATCCATATACGAAGCTTCATCGATTTTTCCTTCTTTGAAAGATGTTTCTAATTCTCCGAGGATTTCTTCGTAAATTTTATCATCGTATTGTGTCATATTGTTTTTCTCGTTTTTTTCGTTATGATTAAGTATAAGATTGAACGGTTAATATATAAAGAAAATTGCACTGATTGGGTTTTTCGTTATTCTGGATGGTTTCCCATTTCGATGAGTGATTAAGGTGTTTAGCTATATGGTTTAAGCTGCATCAAGATTATTAACTAATCAGATACCACTAATTAGTATGGACGAAGAATTTGTCACACATAAATTTCTCGATTTAGTATTCAATGTGTTTCGAGATAGCAAGAGACGGACGATTCTATGGCTCCTTGATAAGAACGAGTTAACTGCGGATACATTAGCCGAAAAATTAGATATTTCCCGACCCGCGCTTGAGAAGCATACAAAGCAAATGATGGATTTTGGACTACTTGAAAGACGCGCAGAAACCATCCCTAACCTTCATTATTTGTACTTTATACCCGACTATACAAGAGAACTGATACGGGGATTATTTGATTCAGCAGATAATTTTCGGAATGCCATTGAAACTGAATACAATGAACGTATAGAAAATCAAGAGCAATTGTTTATATTGGGTAATATTAACAAATCTCGATATACAGCTTTTAAAACACAATATGAGAGCGTATTAGAGAAAATTGGTACTGGTTCTGAATCAGATATTGAGGATTAAATTAAATTTATACTCCTAAATTTACGGAGTCTTCATTATCCAATTTTTCTGGGCTCTCAGGATTCTTTCTGCGGTTAAACCATTTTCGTTTTGGCTCGTTCTTTTCATCCTCTTCTTTATCCGGATGAGAGAGATCCCAAGCAATGGAGACGATAAGACATAAAGCTAGTATTATAACCAAAGGAATTGCTAATCCTGATTCTGAAAGCCAAATTTTCACAAAACCCACATACCGAATTTTTCCCACAACGACTCCTATAATATCTTCTTCAGAAGTCCATCCTGGATCAGCAAAGGGATTTGTAACAGTGTTATCTCCTTGAGTCCGAAACTCCCATATTCCGCTTCCCGCATAATCATATCTCTCATCAATAACGCGATGAACAATGGGCTCACCCGATGTGCTCCAGATAGCCTCAAATACAATAATATCTCCCAAAGGATCCCCTTGATAGGACCCATTGTTTATGTCTGCTGGATCGGTTCCTTTTACAAATAAAAGGTCTCCTCGATAAATTGTGGGCTCCATAGAGCCACTAATTACAACCACCATCGGAGTTTTAGTGTGTAGAGCAGCTCGCATGATGAAAAATGTGCCAAATGTTACAGTAAATAAGACGGCTACAAAGATAGCAATTTCAATAAGATCTTTCTTTTTGATCTTAGATTTCTTTTTCGCTTTGGGGGGGGGATTCGCTGTCATATTTGGTTGCCTAAACAAACCCACGAGTGTCGT
>SDNX01000052.1 GCA_004524545.1 Promethearchaeota archaeon | reverse complement strand
TACACTTGAGGATTTACAAATCTCGAAAAATCAGTTAACCTCTATTCTTGAAGAAATGACAGATTATGTAGAGAATAATAACTGTCCCTATTCGATTTGGAATGAAACTTCCGAAATTAGGGATATTATACTGAAAAATGTGTAGGTCTCCTTAAATCTTTTACAGATCTATCAATATTGCAGGATTGGAACATAAAAAGAGTAAAAAATTTAGAGAATCGATTAAATTATCTTGAAAATCACATCTTCCAGAGATTTCTTGGGCACATGCATCTTTCCATCATCCGTTTTCCAATACTTAAAATCCCCATTAAATTCCTCCATCTGTGATTCTTCATCTGGATATCCAATGGAAATCACGTATTGTACTTTTAGTGGCTCAGGTAATTCCAATAACGAGTGAATTGCAGGTTGATCAATGGCTCCCTGCCAACATGCCCCAAGCCCGTGATAAGTAATCCCAAGCAAAATATTTTCAACCGCAGCACCACAATCAGTATCCCCTTCTTTTTTTATAGTGGAATCAAGGAGTACTACAATATACGCCATGGGTCTTCTTCCTTCCTCGGGAATTCGCATTTCTGGTTGTAATGCACTTGCAAAACGCACGTTTGCGAACATTTTCGACCGCATTTCTTCATTGGTAATAATGACATATTCTAATGCCTGATTATTGCTACCTTGTGGTGCAATACGGGCATAATCGACCAGTTTTTTTAAAATTTCTAAAGGTACGGGAGTGGGTTTAAACCGGCGAATAGTTCGTCTTTTCCTAATTACTTCTTCAAATTCCATTTTCTAATTCACTACCTATAGATCAACCACAATCAAAAAAAAAGTGTTGGATCTGTAAAGATAGAAAATTCTTTATATTCTTAGACGTTATTCCATGCAATGGACGTCAAAACATTTTGGGAACTTATTGGTGAATCTGCGGGTGATGGAAAACGTTTAGCCACCCTATTAAAAGAGCAGAAACCTGAAGATGTTCGAGGATTCGGGGATATTTTGGATCTTCACTTTAGTAAAGCATTCAATTGGAACTTATGGGCTGCTGCTTATTTGATAAATGGAGGATGCAGTGAAGAGGAATTTGATCAATTTTTATATTGGTTAATCAGTTTGGGAGAGGATACTTACGAAAAAGCATTAGAAGACCCCGATAGTTTGATTGACGTCGTAAAAGAGGATACATCCACATTTAACGATGATATTATTGTTGCTATCGCTCGAACACTTGATAAATTAGGAAAAGACATTGAAGGAAAATCTAATGTGACAATTCCCGCCGACCTTATGCAATTCCAAAATAAACTCCGAAAACCACGAGGTAAAGAGTGGAATACCGATGAAGAATTGCTAGAAATGTTCCCTAAATTAGGAGAACGTTTTGGGGAAATGTTGGAAGATGAGGAGGACGATGATGATGAGGATTGGAATGAAGAAGATAAGAATAAGAGTAAACTCCGAAGAGCATGGGATAAATTCGTAGAATTTTTCGCTCGTATTTTTGACAAATTTCTGAGTATATTCAGAAAGAAGAAAAAAGGCGAAGATGAGGAAGAAGAAAGAGAAGAAGATCCATATCGTCTGGTTACGAAAATGGGAGTTAATTTCTGGCTATACATTACGTTTATGGTCATGTTCGTAGGATTTCTCGTATTGATTCCTCTCACAACACTGTTTCAAAATTTAGTTGCTGAAAAAATTGCTGTTTATGAAAGCTTCCAAGCTATGGACTTTTCAGAAATAATGTACGGATGGGATTATTTAACGAATCAAATTATTCAAAGGAAAATAAATCGTTTAGTTGATAGGCTTGAAAATTGGAATACCGTTCGATGGATATGGGTGATGGGAATGATTCTCTCACTATTTGCAGGATTACCTTTGATACTGCTGGTTCTTCAAGAAAGATTTATCCAATTGACGCCAAACAGTATGGAATTCTTAACTAAAAAAGAAGTAGTCAAGCAAACAATTAAGATTAAAGAAATCGAATCGATACACATCAGCAGAAACAATACGATTATGATTGTCCCGAAGAAAAATTCTGATGCCGATAAAAAAATGATGCTGGAATTAGTTTCTGCGAAATCGTTGAAAAAATATTGCATTGAACATAAAATTCCAACGGAAGAGGATACTCATCTTGTTAAGATGTTACTAGCACAAGTTTCGGATAAAATAAAACAATTTAAGAATCGAAAATAAAATTTTATCATACTTTTTCTTTATTTGGAATCTAAATACAACTCTTTTTATACCCAAAGAAATAACTCACCTTATCAGATTTTATGTGGTAAAGTTAACAATGGGAGCAGATGAATTTTTAATGTACACGGAAGAAGAACGAGATTTCCGTGAGTATGTAAAGCAATTTTGTTTAGAAGAAATTGTCCCACATGAGGATAAGATCATAAAAGAGAATATCTATTCAAAAGAAATCTTATATAAGATCGGACAAGCCGGATTAATGTCTGTGCATCATCCAAAAGAACTAGGAATTGGAAAATATGCAGGTAAAGGATTGGTGTACGAAACCATTGTTGCAGAAGAAGTCTCAGCAGTAGTTGCCGGACTTGATATGGCACGTATGGCATCAGCAACATTATACGGTAAACCTGTTTCTCGATTTGGAACGAATTTTCAAAAAGATAAGTATCTGAAACCAGTTATTCGAGGAGAAAAAATCGGTGCATTGGGAATTACTGAACCAAATGTGGGTTCTGACGTTGCTGGCATGGAAACCCATGCAGAACCGAAAGATGACGGATTTTTATTAAATGGTCACAAAAAATACATAACCAACGGCAGCCAAGCAAATTTTCTCTGTGTTTTTGCCATAACGGACTCAGAAGTTCATTCTAAGCAAGGTATGTCGGCATTCATTATCGAAAATACCATGCCTGGTTTCAGTGTAGTAAAAGATTTAGACCTAATGGGTATGAATGGCGCTAGGGTATCCGAGTTAATATTTGAAAACATTTTCGTACCAAAAGAAAATGTCTTAGGAAATATTGGAGACGGCTTTGCGATTTGCATGGATGAATTGGACTCTGAACGAGTAGCAATCGCTGCAGAAGCGCTTGGATATGCACGACCTGCGTTAGAAAAAGCAATTGGTCATTCTCAAACTCGAGTACAATTTGGAAAACCGATTCGATTATTTGAAGGGGTAAATTTCAAAATTGCGGATATGGCTACAGATTTTGAAGCAGCTCGCTTATTAACTCTAAATTCAGCTAGACGCTATGATAAAGGACTTTCTATCAGTAAAGAGGCAGCCATGGCAAAAATTTTCGCTACAAAAATGGCGGTTGATGTCTGCGATAGTGCAATTCAAATTCTCGGGGGAAGGGGTTACGAGAAAGAGAATAAACTAGAACGCTATTATCGTGACGCTAAATTAATGGAAATAGGCGGAGGTACGAGTGAGATACTCAGATACCTAGTTCAACGGGAGATTTTCAAAGAAGCTAAATCGAAAAAATAACTATTACTTTATCATTGTATTTAGGGTAATTTTCAAAGGAAAAAAAAGGGGAGAATCTAAAAACAAAATGTAATTCTTCCACATGAATATCACATGAACAATCAACAAAGAAGAAACATCACAATTACAGTGTTTTCTTTCCTTATTTCTCTCATTTTCTTTGGCAGTTTCACATATTTCGTAATTTTTACGAGAATCCGAACTGTATATCCATGGTTAATCTCCTTATTTTCTGTTATTTGGATTGGCCTAGGGGGACTATTTATATGGTTAGGAGTATATACCATCCGAACCCTATCAAGTCGGCTAAATGTCGGTAAGAGGACTTTTTTTGCACTTGGATTGATATTAATGGTCATTATTCCTATTGGAGAATATGGAGGATTAGCTTTGGGTCCTGTTTTTCATGTAGATGAGTTATATTATTGGAATGATGGTCCTTACGTGACATTTGGAAAAGACCCTCAAACTGAAATGACAATTTCTTGGTTAACCAAAACAGCATCTCGCACAGAAATCTTTTTTGGAACTTCACCTGATAACATGGAAAAAATCACTTCAGATGATCTCCGGAATCATCTACACCACCTATACTTAACAGATCTCACTCCAAATACGAAATATTACTATAAAATCAACAAAAACTTCGTTGCTGATCACGAATCAGACACATTCTCATTTACAACTGCACCCTCGAGTAATAAAGATTTCAAAGTAATTTTGGTTGGCGATATGCAACCAACATGGTTTGATACGTTACGAACGGGTGAACTTGTCGCAAGAGGAATAGTTGCGGAAAATCCGGATTTTGTTATTCAGTTAGGAGACTTAGCATCTAGTGGAGATATGGCTCAAATTTGGCATTTCACAATGATGAATTTCCCTTTATATGCAGCAAATACACCATTTCAAACCACATTTGGAAATCATGATTATGCGGGTGGAGGAGATGTGAATGCTCGAATGTTATTCCCATACGATTACGCCGCATCTCAAGGATTATATTACTCATTCGATTACGGAAATGCTCATTTTATTAGTGTAGACAACTTTGACGCGGGACATTATGAAATGTCAGACTCCCAGAAGGTTTGGGTAGAAACTGATATTATTGACGCTAAATCTCGGGGACAGAAGTGGATCTTCATAAGTTTCCACCATACAATATTTACAACAGGGACTTCTGGTCAAAATTGGGATTTGCAATCATGGTTGGTTCCATTAGCTGACAAATATGATGTGGATGGAATTTTCTTTGGGCATGACCATCATTATGAACACTGGAATTATACCTATGGATCTAGTGGGTTGCTGTATAACGAAACTGATACACCCTCTGGAAATGAAACTCATTATTGGTGTAGTGGTGGAGGTGGAGCCCACTTGGAAGTAGATTATGGTGTATTGACACATAGTCCGATGATCGATCAGAGAATGTTTTATAACATTAGTTCTGCTGCATACGAACCTATCACAGTAACAAGAGATCCTTGGAATTCAAGTCGATATATAGATTCTACTGAACATAAAATCTATGCAGATGGAGAATTATATTATCATGCACCCGACCGGGAATCCTATGCAACTGATAATGAAATATATGGGTATCAATATGGAGAACAAACGCTTCATTACATGAAATTGGAAATTTCTAACAGTGGAAATACGTGTACAATTAGTGCACACTATCCGAATGGAGATTTACTCACAGGTCCTGATGGATTATACCACCAAATCTGGACATTTACAAAATAAATTATTTTTCTTTTTTGTGCTGAATTTTTTCAATTACTTTGCTTAATCGCTGTTTTGGCTCTAAAGATGCAAAATCTTCCTTAAAAACTTCTTCTTCCTTTTCAAAACCCTCAACATTATCATATATCGCTAACTTAATCATAGACTTGCATTCTTTTATGGCACGAATCGAATTTTTTTCAAGAGTGTGGGCGAATTGTAGAACTTTTCCTTCAATTTCATCGTTATTGTATATATGATTTATTAGACCAATCCGATGTGCTTCCTCCGCACCAATTGGAATACCCGAATAAATGATTTCTTTGGCTTTTAATGGACCAACTAAGCGAATCAATCTCTGAGTACCTCCTGCTCCAGGAGTGATTCCATATTTCACTTCTAGTTGAGCAAATTTTGCATTAGGAGTGCAAAAAATAAGGTCGCTGCAATATATCATTTCCATGCCAGCTGTGAAACAAGTCCCTTTTACAATAGTTAAGACCGGTATAGGGAGAGTTTCGAGTTTATTAAAAACTTCATGAAATCGCCGAGAGACAGAAATAGCATCTTCTTCTTTTAATGATACAAACCAGTTGACATCAACCCCTGCACTAAAAAAGGAATCAGACACGGTACTCAAGATCAATACCTCTATCTCAGAGTTGTCCTTTATGAAATTAAAAAGTTCTTCAAGTTCATCCAAGAGTTCTGCAGTAAACGCATTCATTTTCTGAGGACGATTGAGCCTTGCGGTAATAATTCCACCTACAATATCTACAGCTAATGTGAAGAATAGAGGTACTTCTATCATACCATCTTTTATCGAAAATCGTTTATTTAGCTATCTGTTTTTTATTGTGAGGAGCTTTTAACTATATTATAGGTGAAAGGATCAAGCTCGAAGCCCCCGTTTCTAAAAGCATTCCCACCTTTTTAAAATGGTTTAATGACATGGAAATACTTCAATACCTCTCGGTATATTGTTCTATGTCGCGTGAAGTAGAAGAGGAATGGTTTTCTCAACTAAAATTTAGAATAAATACAATATTTTTCTCAATAATCGTCAAAGAAGGAGATATATTGATTGGAAATTGTAGTTATGATATAGATTGGAAAAACCGAGTTGGTACTATAGGGATTGTGATTGGAGAATAAGACTATCATAATAAGATATACAGCACTTAAGCATTGAAATTAGTGATTACACATGCATTAGAAGAACTAAATTTGAATCGAATGGAACTACAAGTGTATTCTAACAATCCTCGAGCCCAAAAATGTTATAGAAATGTAAGATTTAAGGAAGAAGTAAGAATGAAAGAAGTAATATACGTTCACGGACAAATATCATGATGCGATTATTATGGGAATTTTATAAGAAGAATGGGGGAAAAAATTATGGTAAGGTATAGGTGCAGAATTGAATGGAATCACGATAATCTTTTGGACCAGCTTCTGCAAGAAAACAAACCGTCCCATCCGAAAGTTCCCCTAATTGACAATATGCAGAGCTTCCTTCAAAAAGTACTGTTTCTATATTCCAATTAACTCCATCATCTATACTGATCTGCAATGTCAGGTTTGTTCTTGTGGAACTATAAGGATTCGTAAATAACAATGCATTTTGATAAGGTCCGGAATGACTATAGCGTATAACCGAGGCCATACACCCAAGGTCTGGCAGTTCAGAGTCCTCAATCCAAGGATTCCATGTTACTCCGCCATTACTTGAAGTTGCGATATATCTCCCACGACCCCCTGCATTACGTGCATTAATGTACAGACTCCCATTTAGCAATTCAATAACTTGACACTCCCCTCCTACTCCCAAATCAGCACCTTTATCCCAAGTAGTTCCATTATCACTACTATAAATGACGTGAGAACCTTTTTCTCCAAAATAGTAACTAGGGATAACTAATGTGCCATTGGACATTTGAATTCCGATTCCAGGACCTGTTCCATGCTGATAATCAAATCGATTAGAATTCCATGTGATATCTAATCCAATTTCATCCGTTAAATGCCGAGGATTAGACCAAGTTATCCCTAAATCAGTACTATGAATTTCAAAGACCAGTTTGTTATCCAAGTTATAGATCATGTGGATGGTAGATGTGTCATTATTCCAAACAGGGCATGGATTACCGACGGTTCGGGTACCATTATCTCCAAGTACATTAATTTCACTCCATGTAATACCTCCATCAGTGCTTCTTTTCATCACAAGGTCAATATCCCCCCAATCCATGTAAGCTTGAGTTCGAGATTCCGCGAATGCTAAGATAATATCTCCTGGTAACACTAGCATAGATGGAATTCGATATTCCCGACCTGCTTCTCCTTTAGTAAAAATTGGTTGATGGTCGACGCTTGTATTCCATTGAGGTTTGTATAAAACGTAAGAAAATCCAAAAGTGGAAATCAACAGGAGCAGGACAAAAGCAGCAAATAAAACATGTGATTGTCGTACTTTTTTCTTCTTTAGATGAAGGATATCTTGGATAATATCGATGATGAAAATCACCACAATTCCCAAAAATACTGTACCTACAAGTAGAACTAAGAACCAAGGGTACCCATCCACGAATCCTATGATGATCCACACAGCAAAATACAAATAGATCCCGGTATCTATGATTAGGATTATACTTCTAACGAATAGATAGACAGATTTCCCTTTTGAAAGAGGTCCTTTCATCGCAAATTTTCGAGAAAATGCAGGTACCAATTGAACCAGATTATTGATTGCAAATATTCCAACGAGAATTAAAGAGTAAATTTTTACTCTATCTACAATAACCATATCTACAGCATAACCATCGATGAGGAGATAAGCAAGTACGGCAAAAAGGAGAGTTAAAACTCCATAAATAATTCGAATAGTTTTTGATATTTTTCAACACCTTTCTCAAGTATCTACCTAATTCTATTTAAAACTAAACAAGCCTCTAGTTCGAAGGAATTGTTTTAAGTACCTTTAAATATCGCCCTTTATAAACATAAAAAGTATTTATAAAGTTTATAAATAAACTTCTATCCTTTTGAGAACATATATATTCACCCAGAATGAGGATAGCAGCGATTTATATTCTGAATTATTCCGAGAGGAGAATTTAATTATGTCCGAAGAAAACGAAGAAATTCCCGAAGCAACCTATAAAATTGAAAATGTCGTCGCCACTGTTACCTTAGATATAGAAGAAAAAATCGATCTGAACGTAATTGCTCGTCGTTATGCAGACGTGGAGTACAATCCTGAACGATTTCCCGGTTTAGTTATGCGAATTGATAAACCAAAGGCTACAATTCTTGTGTTCAGCACTGGAAAAATGGTAGTTACCGGAATGCGACGTGCTGATGAAGCAGAGGGTGTTGTAAAAAAAGTAATTCACCGAATTAAAAAGGCGAAAATTGAAGTGTCTAATCCTGTCATTACCATTCAAAATATTGTTGCATCTGGCGATTTACATACCAGTATTGATCTCAATTTGGCGGCTGTAGTGATGGAATTCGCAATGTATGAACCCGAAGTATTCCCAGGTTTAATTTACCGAATGCAAGACCCCAAAACAGTGTTCCTTATCTTCTCAACTGGTCGTATCGTATGTACTGGCGGCAAGACAAAGGAGATCGTCGCTGAAGCGGTCAAAAAATTGTCTTATGAAGTTCGTGAACAAGGTGTCACGAAAGAAGATGGCGAATTTGACTCAGAAAATTTCGATGATGAATTCACATTTTTATAATTTTCTTTTATATCCCCCCATTTCCAGCCCATTTGAATCTGATACATTTATTAGGTTGGAAAATAAATGTTTTTCTACCAGAGGGTAGAAAATGAAGCGAATACAGTCTTTGGATGTTCTTCGGGGTATTGCGATGCTATTTATGGTAGCAATGCATGCTTTTATGAAAGTGGGATGGCATAATATCGGAGATGTGCTCAATAACATGTCGGCTTATCCGTGGTATGTGTTGGTACCCCTTGGTATTTTTAGTTTCATTGCAACATGGAGAGGGTTATTCTTGTTGATTTCTGCCATAGTATCGATTTACGGTTTCCAGAGTGCGATTCAACAAGGAAAATCTCCTCATATAACTCTAATAAAATATTTTTCATGGGCTGTTATTCTGTTTATTCAAGGCTTGGCGATTCAGGTATTGTGGAACCCTTACACAGGATTTTATCGCATGGCTTTGGGGGTTGTGGATTTCCAAGAATTTTTAGGGCATTTGCGGTGGTCGGATGCAGTAGAAACCATTGCAATTACTATTGCGATTTCATCGATAATACAATATTTTCTTTGCTTAGGTAAAAAACGAGATAAATACTGGATTTCTATATCCGTATATCTTGCTCTCATGGTTGTAGTGCTAGTTTCAAACAAATTCATAGTGAATAGTATTTTGAACGCTACAGAATTTACTGATCTCAGACAGATAAAATATGGCACTATCGAGAATTTTGGCGATAGGATTCGTTTATTAGGCCTTGCCTTACTAATTGGTGAACAGCAACCTTTATTTCCATTTCTTGCGACCGCATTTCTGGGTAACGCATTTGGAATAGCTCTGACTCGTCCGAACTTAGAAAAAAAATGGTTTATTCGAATCGGTTTCCTTGTTGGTTTATCGATAATCATCGCAGCGGTTTTTGTGGGATTATTTGTCGAACACTTCGAAATTGTGACGACTATAGTGCCGAATCTATGGTTTTTCTTAGCAAGTTTGGGAGCACAGACTTGGGTGTTTATCCTCTTTTTACATCTGTTGGATTTCTCGAAAAATGCCTCTAAACGATTAAAATCTACTAAAATTTTTCAAAAAGCTGGAATCCTATCTTTAACTATTTTTTCGTTGCAATCAATAGATTTCATTCCTCGTTTTCTATTATATGGGGGATCCTTGGCATTATCGGATTTATATGGAATAGGAACTCCTATCGATTTCCTAAACAATGGAGGATCTTATGGAATGGGAGCAGCACTACTTGTATCATTTGTAGTTTTATTCTTCTGGATAGGAATTATCTCACTCTGGGAAAAGATCAATTTTGCCCTGTCGTTTGATTGGATTTTTTCGATAATTCGCAATTTGTTGGCAGGTCGAAAAATTAATTGGAAGGACCCACTGCACTCTCGTGATATTTTTCTTAACTCAGAAAGTGTATTTCATGAAGCAATCTCTTCTATCTCATCTATAGGACCTAGTTGAGTACCAAATCACCCACCCTTTACCCTTCGGTTCTGATAGATTTATTAAGTTCAAAAACAATTCCCTTATCAGTTGGTGGGTAATGAAAAGAATTCAATCTTTGGATATTTTGCGGGGATTTGCGATGTTGGGATTGGTTTTTATGCACGCTGTTGAAAAAGTAGGGTATAACAGCGTTGTAGTAAATATTTTTGACCAACCTTGGTACATATTTGCACCGCTTGGATTGTTAATGTATTTCGCTTCATGGCGGGGTTTGTTCTTAATAATTTCCGGTGCTGGAAGTGCTTTCAGTTTCCAAAAAGCAGTTGAAAAGGGGAGATCTCCTCATTTAATACTAATTAGGCGCATAATATTCTCTATTCTAATATTTGCTTTTGGAGTAGTAATTCAATTTTTCTTCAATCCATATACGGGTTTATACTATATATTTACAGGGGAATTTGCAGGAATTTCATGGAGCGAATTAACATGGAGTGATGCAGTACAAATAATAGCTATAGGAATGTTTGTTTCATCGATTATTCATTATTGTTTTCTATTTTTTAAGAAAAGCAGTAGCCATCCGCTTAAATGGATTTCGATTGCTACCTTTCTTGTCTTAATGGCCTTTATTTTCATTTCTAAACCATATGTCATCCAAGTTTTGCTGGATAAAATAGGATTCACCTCAATTGATCCAATATGGCGATATGTAGAAAGTTTTTCAGAAGGTATGAGATGGATGCCACTTGCTTTATTGATTGGTCGTCAGGAACCAATATTCCCGTACATGGCGACGTTTTTTCTAGGTTGTGCTATAGGCATTGCTTTGACTCATCCAAAAGTCTCAAAAAAACGAACTTTACTAACTGGGTATGGAAGTGGGATGATGTTCATTCTAGTAGCAATTTTTGTAGGCTTTTTCATAGACAATTTCTATGTTGGTACAGATATAATTCCTACTGATTGGTTTCTGTATTTAGGTACTGGACTCCAACTTTGGGTAATCACAACTTTCCTTTGGATTTTTGACTTTGCAAAAAAATCTCAGAAAGTCACTCAATATACTAAAACTATCAGAAAAGCTGGGATAATTTCCCTCACCATTTTTAGCTTGCAAGCTTTAGATTTTTTCCCTCGATGGGTGCTAATGAAAATTACAGGACTGGATTTTCTCGGTAATGGAGGTAACCTTAGTATAGGAAATGCATTATTGGCGGGAATCGTTGTATTAGGATTTTGGATAGGGATTATAACCTTATGGAGTTTTGTAAATTTCACACTTTCTATTGATTGGCTATTTGATATAATCAGACAATTATTTTCGGGTCAAAAAATAAACTGGAAGGATCCTATGCAATCCCGAGAAATTATTCAAAATGCCGAGATTATTTTTGAAAGAGAAAGTGCAAACATAGAAGAAGGTTAGAGCTGGGTGTTTTTTATTACCGTTTGAATCAGAGTTTTAAAAGCAGTTTCTACTTGTTCTCCTGTTTTAGCACTAGTGGAAATATATTCTAAGTTATGGGATGCTGCATAAGATTTCGCGAGGTCATCATCAACAACTATGTATTCTTTAAGATCTAATTTATTCCCAACAAGGGTCATGGGCTTTTCTCCTCTAATCTCTTGGAACGATCTCACCCATTTTTCGAGATTATCAAACGAGGCTTTATTAGTTTTATCAAAAACGCATAATGCGCCTTGAGATCCATCCAAATATAGTTTTCGCAACCCTTCATATTTGTCTTGACCCCCTAAGTCCCAGAGTTGAACGGTAACCCTTAAGTTGTCAAGTACAACTTCATGCTTTAGCAAATTAACTCCCAATGTGGATTTAAAATCAGTAGAAAACCTATTTTGTATGAATCGGTATACCAGCGAGGTTTTCCCTACGCCGCCATCACCTAATAGGCAGATTTTCATTTTTATATCGGTAGTATCTGACATTATAGATATAAAGTAGAAATTAACCTTAATTGATTTTCCTTTCCATTTATCTAGCCCTTAACTATATCCACACACTTATGAGAATAGAAAGTAATTAAAGGAGTATCAAACATAATTACGCGGAACTCCTAGCAATCACAAATTGAGATGACTACAATATGACAGTAACTAAGGCAGTAATTTTAGCAGCAGGTCAAGGAAAGCGATTAACCCCTATCACTTCTACGCGTCCAAAACATTTGATTCCTATTGCAGGCAAGCCCATTCTTCAATATACTATTGAATCATTGAAGAGTATTGGTATTACGGAAATTTTGCTTATTGTCGGATATAAGAAAGAACAAATTATGTCTTATTTTAAAAATGGAACGGATATGGGAGTTCATATCAGTTATAGGGAACAAAAGAAATTCTTAGGAACCGCTCATGCTACTAAATTGGCTAAAAATTTCGTAGCGAATGATTCCTTCTTGTTGTTAAATGGAGACGTCATAATGGATTTTCAAATTTATAAAAAAGTAATAGAGCGTGCAAAAAATGAAAACAACATAATTATTGGCAAGCGAGTTGAAAATCCTCAAAAATATGGAGTTATTGTCTGTAATAAAGATGGTTATATGGAGAAAATAGTAGAGAAACCATCTGATAATTCTTTTGGAAATTTGATTAATGCGGGAGTCTATCAATTCACTTCAAAAATATTTAATGCAATTGAGGAGACGAAGTTATCCGCACGCAAAGAATACGAGTTAACGGACTCATTGGACATTTTTATAAAAACTAATCAAAAAATCTGTGCAATAGATGTGTCTGAATACTATTGGAACGATATTGGCAGACCTTGGGATATTTTGGATGCAAATAAATTCTTTCTAGAAAAAATCCCATCCAATATCCTTGGAACAGTCGAAGATGGGGTCACCATAAAAGGCAATGTATATGTTGGAAAAGGAACTGTGATTAAGGCGGGTACTTATATAGAAGGTCCAGTCTATATTGGAGAAAATTGCATAATTGGACCTAATTCCTACATTCGACCATATACTTCTCTTGTGAAAGATGTTCGAATTGGCAATTCAAGTGAAATTAAGAATACTGTTGTGCTATCACGAACCCATATATCTCATCTTTCCTATGTCGGAGATTCAATTATTGGAGAAAATGTGAATTTCGGGGCCGGGACAATAGTCAGCAATGTTCGTCTGGATAAGGGGGAAATCTCCATGAAAATTAATGGAAACCCAGTAAAAACTGGTCTTAATAAACTTGGTGCCGTAATTGGAGACAATGTGCAACTGGGAATTCAATCAATGATAATGGTTGGTAAGAAAATTGGAGAGAATGCATCAATCGGGCCTGGAACTTTGGTAAATGAAGATGTTCCAGAAAATACTAATTATTTTGTAAGACTGAAATGTACAGATGGAATAAAAAAAGAATGATCAATCAACTTCTCGAATTATAGATGACAAAAGCTATATCAAGAGTTGAACTGAATGATATTATAACATAAAGGAATAAGTGAATGATAGACTTAATTTTAATTCAAGACCGTGCCTCTGGTTTAGGATTATTTAAATATAAAGGCTCTGCGGTATATATCGACCCGAATCATGAAGAGCTATTCCAAGGATTTCTTAGCGCTTTTCAGGGAATTATGCAAGAATTAAAGCTCGGGAATTTGATACAGATATCGACTGAAGAACATCATTTCATAATTAATTACGAACTTCCCATGGAAAACAAACATGCAATCAATGTCATTATGATGTTTGATTGCGAAGACTGCGTAGATACATTGCGAAAAAAAGCGAAAGAGATTGAATGTGAATTTCGTAATATGTTTGGAAATGGTACATTAGAAATAGACACTAGTAGATATGATATGTTCCGAGGTCGTTTGGAACTGGTATTAGAAATGGATCAAAATTCTTGCGTTGAAGTGGCATAAAATGATAAAAAAATAAGAAGTAAAAAAAATCTCTACTTTTAAGATTCTTTATTGTCTTCAAATAAGTCGTCTGCTTCTGCAACGTCATCCGCTAGTTCAGATTCTTCTGCATCTTCAGATTCTTCAGACCCTGGTTCTTTCTTCTTGACTTTCTTTTTAACCTGCTTACCATGTTGTTTCAGTTCAACAGATTGTTCTTCAAACACTTCGGATTCCTCATCGTATTCCTCATCAACAATGCCCTCAGGATAAGAAACGAGGATGGATTTTCGGACCTGACACTCTCGGAGTGGGTAAATGGTTCGCACTATATGGGACAAGTTTTCAGCAAATTGTCCATATACCATTCCTCGAACGAATTTTCCGTGTTTGGAGCTTTTTGCGAATTCATCAAGAACTTTATTGATTATATTTCGAATCGTGTATTTTTGGCTTCCTTTTGCTCGACGACGAGTAACTACAAAAGCACTGACTCTGTACACAAATCCATCAGCAGTTTTATAATTGAAAATTCCATCTATTCGTGTAGATCCTCTGTGGATTAATGCTCGAACAAAATCCCGAGTCAATTCATGACCAATAAATACTGTATTACATCGATTTCCAACTACTTCCACAATGCTAAATTTCAGTTTTATGTGGGTATGTTTGAAATTCTTGGTAATATCATACAATAATACTTCCATGGTTCTTCCGATTAGGTTTTTCTCGTCTCCAGAGGGAATTTGTCCCAAGAAAATCTCTTTGAAACTCTTTGGTGCATAGACTTCGTACCAACCCTTCAATTTCCATGGGTCTACTACTTTTCGACGGGACCGACCTTTTTTTGATTTTGAGCTCATTTTCTTTTAACTCCCTATGAAATTAAGATCTTGACTTTGTCGGGTCTATATTTAAAGTCAGCCTCTAATACTCCACTCTTCTTATAATATTTAATGAGTCGGTAAATTTTGGATTCAATCCGGTGCAACCCTTTGGTGCTTTCTAAATCTTTTTTATTTTCTTCCAAGTGTTTTCGAATTTTTAAAGCTCGTCGGATTAAAGCTGTTAAGTCCTCAGGTAAAAGGCTAGTAATTTTATTGTCTGTCAGGATATGCGTAATTTTCTTGCCCGTTATCGCTTTTACAAGAGGAATTCCATAACTGTCACGCAAAATCAACCCAATGGTACTTGCAGACTCTCCTTTTTTAGCAAGTTGCACAACTAAATCTTCAACTTTTTCGGAGGTATATTCTTCGGGTAACCATTCTGGTTTGATGATTCTGCTTGGACGCTTTGATCCACTCTTACCTTTCTTGCGTGAATGCATTCGTGCCATTTAGTATCTTCTCATGCTAGTTTTAGTACGTTCCCGCTTCAGACTATTTATTTTAATGAGGTGGTTCTGAACCGAAACGTCCAAATTCGCAATAGTGATTAGTCACTATTGGTGAGTAGTGTTTTTATGCATTAATGAAAAAGATTTCGTATTTTTTACTTTAGGAAGTTTTAGATGGATGCATCATAAAAGTTTCAGTAAAATACCGCAGCATTACCATCCCATCAGGATAGTCGATAAATTCAGGTATAATTTCTTCAGAATTCTTGATCAGTTTACATACAATATATGGAATATTAAATCCTACGTGAATGGTTAGTGGTAGGCCTCCGGCTGCAAATCTTGGATTAAATTCGATTATGTGAAATTTATTGTTCTTATCTAGTATTCCCTGCAAATTTCCGGGGCCAATATATCCTATTTGCTCCAAAAATTTCTTCAAGAGTTCCCTTATGGTTTTATTTTTAATTGTAATTCCTTTTGTACATTTTCCATCTCGAACTTCAAGACGTTCACGGATTACGGCTCCCAAAAATCTTGAGTTAAAATCACAGCAAAAATCAATTGTATATTCCTGTCCTTCAACAAATTCTTGAATTACGTATGATTCTTCATCTGCTACTGAGATTCCTGAAGATTGAATGAAATGAGATAATTCAGTGGCGTTATCTATCCGAGTGAATGACCGAGATCCAGAATCTCTTCGTTTCTTTATAACACAGGGAAATTTTGAATTTGCCCGTTTACTTAAAACAAAGGTTTCAGGTGTAGGTAGGTTCCTTTTTTTTAATTCTAAGTAGAAATTATATTTATCATCCGTGATTTCCATAATCTCAAACTCAGGAATACATAATCTAATGCCAGTAAATTGCTCAAACTCATTTTTCCGTTTAGAAAATAACCTGATCTCCTGACTAAAAATGGGTATTACCACATCAATTTGTTCTTGTTGAATTATAGCATGAATTTTTTGAAAATATAGTTCGGGTTTATTAAAAGGAGGAATAACATAGCTTTTATCTACAAGAGAAAATCCAGGAGAAAGAGGATTTACATCTACTCCAACCAAGTAGATGGATTGATTAC
>SDNX01000006.1 GCA_004524545.1 Promethearchaeota archaeon | reverse complement strand
TTTTCTATTGCTTGAGAAAATTTTTCATATACTCCCAGTAGAGAATCCTCATACTGGGAAAGGGCAGAAGTATCTTGGACATGGATTAACAAGAGGAGATAATTAATATTAAATTGTGGATAGATGGGATATTGTATGAAAAAGAATCGCCTGGAACCTTCCCGCTTCAATACTTCCCGTATAACTTTCAATAATAGTACAGAGGAACCTTTGCTAAGTTGAATTGCTAAGAATTGTGAACCTCTTTTATTTTTCTGAATATGGGGTAAATTTCCTTTTACAAAAAATTGGTAGAATATTTGCTTATTAGATGGGTAAGTAAAAATCTCTTGAACAGTAAGGACTTGTTTCTGGTAAAGTAATGATGATTTGCGACCCCTAATTCGCTTGAGTTTTTTATTCGTAATGCTCTCACGATATTTTCGCCACATAATGAATGAAAAAAGAAAGGAATTGAAATAAATTTTTTTTTTTGTAGAGCTCATTCTCTGCCAAAAAATGCTGCTAGACCACCCCAGAATGTTCCAATTAACACACCAATAACACCAGTAAAAATTGCAGCAAGCCAAGGACTCATAATCATAACAAAGGGTATGTATTCTGCAACAACTAAGGGATTGATGAAAATCCATATTATTGGATAGACAGTGATTAAAATTCCAGTCAATAACATTCCAAAGAAACCATTTGCCGAGGTTTTACCCACCTTTCCTGCTAAAATTGCTGCAACCAATCCTGGAACAATTGGAACCAAAATGTGGATGGTTACTGCAAGATAGATGTTGGTGTTGCTGGATGCTAATGGCAAGTACGTGATTGCATAAGTCATACCATTAAAAATTTCGGTTGATACAAAACTAAATCCATCTTGACCAGTGAAGCAAGTTGCTATTAATACCCAAATTGGTTTCGAAAAATATGCCATTCCTATAGTTGCCCAAGCCGTGGCCATACTTGCAAGAAATGTTAAAACAACATAGGAGCCAAACCCTATTAAAAGCGATTTCCATAGTTTCATAATATCCATCTCATAAAGTGTCTGATTTACGTAATTTCTAACACAATAAAGACAAAATTCCCTAATAAAGTTTTTAATTTGAAATCAGGAGAATCCAAGCTTTCTTCAATATGTAACGTAAAAAAAAGGGATTTGTTTTTTGATTTTAAGCAATTATTGATTTAATGGCGTAATAGATGGAAAAATGTCTATCGTGTTGCCATTTGAATGTCAGGGGCAGTTAAACGCTTTCGCTTATCTGTTTTTACAAGCTTAATTGCATTTTTGGTTACGTCGGTCGCAGTTTTTTCCAATTTGCTAATTAATAAGTCTACTGCTGCCTCGGCAACTAGTTTTGCGCCCTCATCCTTCATCAAACGACGGATTGGGGCCTTGGCGATATACTTCTTAACGCCTGATGCTTTCTTTTTTGCTGGTGCTGTTTTTTTCTTGGCCATTGTTCTTTCCTCCGAACGAAAAGAGAATTTATGAAAAATACTAAATTCTAAGGATATAAATCTCATTAGTCTTATATAAATATTTGCATAGAATTTACTTTCTTTTCCCTTTTTGATGAATAAGATCATTCGAATGGTACCATTGAATGAGATAATCATTTGAAATTTCTTCCGACAAAATATTACAAGTATCCCACAAAAAAAACATAATCTTACATCTCAAGAGTATCCATATGCAGAAAAGCTAGTAATTATGTGGGTAATCATGCAAAAAATTCTTGGGTGAGTAGCGCAGATCATGAGATGAAAAAGTTTCCGTTGTCTATAGAATTTACATAAAATAATTTTCCCATCGAGGGAGAGAACGAGATTTTTATAAATGATGCTCTTGAATTTATAGGTAACGGGATGATTATTAGCCAAATACGCATTGAGGGTAAATTATGGACAAACGATCGCAAATCCAACAAGACGAAAATATAATTGATGAAGAAAGCATAATAAATGACCTTGTAAGTCTGGGATTTACACTCAATGAAGCTCGCGTCTACTTTTCATTAATACAGGTGGGACCGAGTAAACCTGCAAAACTTGCTGAGGAGTGTGGAGTAGACCGATCAAGAGTCTACGATTCCTTACGCCGTCTTTCTAAAAAAGGATATGTACTTGAAGAACCCGTGAAGCGAGGTCCCTTATATAAAGCTATACAGCCCCAAGACATCTTACGTGCGTTAAGGAAAGAGTTTCGTATAAAAAATGAATTATCCACTACTCTCGAAAGGACTCTGGAGAATTTTAAACCCATCTCCAAACAACCGTTTTTAACAGCAATTAATGGACAAGAACCGATATTTAAAGAGATCTTAACATTGATTTCTCATGCCGAAGATTATATCAAAATCCTTCTGACACCTGATTACTCCATGAACTTGGAATTCTTAACACAAGTAGCCAATGCTCTCGTAGAAAAAAAGCATTCAAATCCTAACATCGATATACAAATCGCCTTAAACCATCAAGAAGGAGATTATCAGCTACAATTAAAAAAAATGCATGAATCCAAAATACTCATATTTCTATGGTATATAGGAAAAGTATTTCCGTATGGATTGTATATTTCAGAAAGATCGTATATTTTCACGACTTTAGATAAAATTGGAGTAATTCCCACCTATAATATGGGGTTGATGCTGGAAAATGCTCGCCCGGAAATGACGGAGGGATTGAAGCAATTATTTGTGTTTAATAGTGCTAGTTATTTCATCCAAGGCAAAATCAAAGAATATCCCGTTCCACGAGAACCCGCAGAGAACGAAAGACCATAATAGAGGAACTTGAGGAGAAATATCCTATGGTATTACGAATAAAAATTACGATTCTTGGAGAGTCGAATGTAGGAAAAACAAGTTTAGTCTCAAGATATTGTCAAAACAAGTTTCCTACCGAGTACAAAGCGACTTTAGGAGCAGATTTTACAACCAAAAATATTGTTTTTAACGATAAAAAGGTCGAATTAGTTATATGGGATATAGCGGGTACGACCTCAATCGAAATTGACCAAATGTCAGATTATTATTTACAAGGATCTAATGGATGTCTTTTGGTGTTTGATTTGACGCAATCAAAATCATTAAAGCAACTGTCATTTTGGCATACAAAAGCTCACAAGATATGTCCAGATATTCCTCTATTCGTGTTAGGAAATAAAAGTGATTTAGTTGAATTCATAGAAGTTAGTGATTCTGATATTAACTCCCTCGAAGACGCAAACAAATGGTCTGGATACTTGCGTACTAGTGCTTTAACGGGAGAGAATGTAGAAAAAGCGATCTTATCATTGGTAGAATTAATACTTTAAAGGTGACCACTTAATGAAAAAAATCTTCATCATAATCTTACATTCTGCTCATGAACTTCCTATCACTCAACAAGAGTCTTATATTATGCTAAGGAATGTGATTATAGAGATTCTTCAGTCTAGTTCTATTGAAGTATATAAAAATACCATCCATATTCTGTGTAAGGATAAGGAAACAGCAGCCCTTACCGACATATTAAATATTTTCTCAGATACTATCTCATTTAAATTCTTAGGAACACCCCATACAGATTTGGATATGATGAATCACCAATTGAACGCGCATGTTCAACGTGCTGCTGTAAGTAGCGATGTTGAATATCTATTAGTCATTTCTGGAGCACTACCTATTTTTTCTAATCAAGTTTTTTCTGATTATATTGATTGGGAATTGGACATTAATATGGGATTTTCCCAGACTCAGAATTCTTCAATGATATTATTTAAGAAAAAATTTACCCCATTTTTCTTTAAGTTAACGGATCCTTGCATAAAAACGGGATTGCGCAGTTTAACGTTGTTTAAACAGTACAAGCGAGAAGTAAATATATTAAATGAACCATATTTTTTTGAGTTAGATAAGAATAATTCAACAGTTTACTCGACAATTATGGAGACTTTGAATAGAAATAAAAATATTCATCAAACGGAATTGCATCGCTTATTAGGAAATGTGTGAAATATTTATATGCGTGAAAACTACTCTAATTATAATTGGGAGAGTAAGTTATGTCTATGCAAGAACCTAAAATCTTAAAAATTTTGGAAGAATCTGGAGAATTAAGCGACGAATTAGACTATATGGTAAATAATCATCTGATGGCAGAAAGAGGTATGGGCTACACTGCTTGCAGTCCATCTCTTGTAGAAATCGAATATACGGGAAACCCTAAACAAGTTATTAAGATGGGAATTGACCACACCTTTGTGGACGTGGATTCCGGGCAAGTGATGGGATACGGAATTGTAGGATATCTATTTTTTCAAGCAGAACCATTCGAAGTGCTCTATATTACACCAACAGAAGATTTGGAATCAAAAGTAACGTATATTCTTGAATCCGGAATGGAAGCGTCCGAAAGACCAAAAGGGAAATATTAGAGAATCCATTGAGAAAATCATGTTTATAGAAGATATAGAAAAGAAAGTAGTAGAGATCTGCGAAGCTGAGGGTATCTTTCAGGAAAAGATGAAACCTCATGAAAATTTCCTTTTTGCACTCAAAGTAACTTATCCTCCTGGACACCCCCATCCAAATCATCTTGTTGTAGTAGTTCCAAAAAATAAGCAGTATATATCTATAGAATTAGCTACTAAAATTAGTCCACAGCATTTAGATGCTTTTAAAAAATTGGAAGAACAAACAGGCACTTCATTAATTCCACTTTTTTTCTATCTTCTAAGAAATATGCTTCTGAATCGAAATCTATTCTATCAATTTAATGCTAACAATTATTCCTACGTATTCTCAGAGCATATCTACTTTGATGGTCTTACAATGAATAGTTTTTATCAAGCTATACGGAAAATCTACTATGCTTCTGTTTCTGCACAAATTACTATAAATGATGTCGCATCGGGTAAATTCAAGGGAATAAGAATGCCATCCAAAATGGAAGATACCGAAGAAAGCCAAGGATCCCCCGAGGATTTATTTTATTCTTAATTTGAAAATCCTAAAGTTTTAGAGATGTGTCAATTTATTATAAATAACATTACCAAAATATAAGTGAACCAAAAAAATGAGCGATGAAGACTCTCCCGAACATATATATCTTACAAGGATAATCTTAGATGTGTTAAAGCCACATGAACCGAGTATAGATATGTTAGCGATCGAACTAGTTAAATTAGAAGGCGCAAATGTCACTGGTGTAAATATTACACTCGATGAAGTAGACGTCAAAACGCAATCATTGAAGATGATCATTGAAGGAAGATCATTAAATTACCCCCTAATTCGCAGAAAATTAGAATCTTTAAATTGCGCAATCCACAGTTTAGATCAAGTAGTTTGTGGGGATACTAAAGTGGAATATATCGTAACTCCACAAGATTAATTCATTTTTCTCTTTCTGATGAACCCATGACTCAACCAAAAGCCATTTTCTACGACATGGATGGGACGTTGGTTCATTTCATAATCGATTACATCAAAGCACGAAGATGTGCTATTCAAGAAATCGAGAAGCAGGGAGTCAAAAATGCCAGCGAGATGTTTTCTGTTGAAAAACCATGGACTACTACAATCAAACAAGCAAAAAAATACATGAAAGATGTTCTTGGATTTTCCTCAGAGAAAATATCTGCAATCCAAAGTAGAATTAATAAGAGAATTGTTGAAATTGAACGCGAAGCCGCTTCTCGAGCGATTAAAGTTGATAATATTGAAAAAGTGCTGGAATTCGGAAAAACACACAATGTTAAACAAGTCATTATTACCTACAATACTCATGATGTAGCTGTACTCACGTTAAAAACTGTCGGCTTGTTGCATTTTTTTGATGCAATTTATGGAAGAGATGACATTTCCAATCCAAAACCCAATAAAGAACATTTGGAAGTCGCTGCACAACGATTTAATTTTTCACCAAAATGTGCAATTTTGATCGGAGATATGCATTCTGACATATTAGCAGCCCATAATTTCGGATGTGAAGCAATTGGGATTCGCACTGATTTTGAGATAAATGCAATAGACGATGCGGATTATATTGTAGAACAAAAAGATGCCCCAGATAAAATCATAGAAATAATCCGATCAAAATTCGAAATCCTTTGATTATTAATCGATGAATATCAAACACTTTAAACTAGCTGAACTAATCGAGTACACCTAATCAAAATTGTGAGAAATCATGTTAGATAAAGAGTATATTCGACAAAATCTTAAAAATACCCTTCAAGAAACTAATTTTTCAGGTCTAGGAACACTTTATCGGGGAAAAGTCCGAGATAATTACACAAATAACGAAAAAAATCTGCGATATATCGTTGCTACGGATAGATTAAGTGCGTTTGATCGTGTGATTACTTCGATTCCATTTAAGGGCGAACTACTTAACACAATCTCAACATTTTGGTTTGAAAAGACAAAAAAAATTGCACCTAATCACATTGTTGACGTACCCGATCCTAATATTGCTGTGGTTCGACAGTGTAATACTTTACCCATTGAGATGGTGGTTCGTGCATATGTTACAGGAAGTGCCTGGCGTGCTTACCAGAAAGGACAAGATGTTTCTGGTATCAGGTTTCCAGCAGGATTAAAAAAAAATCAAAAATTGCCCGATCCAGTAATCACTCCTTCAACAAAAGCAGAGAAAGGGTTACATGATGAACCTATCTCCAAAGAAGATATTTTGGCTAAAGAGCTAGTTAGCAAAGACGTCTATGCAATTGTAGAGGAATATTCATACAAATTATTCGAATTTGGTCAAAAGCATTGCGCGCAGAATAACTTGATTTTGGTGGATTGTAAATATGAATTTGGAATCACTCCGGAAAATGAGGTTATCGTGATTGATGAAATTCACACTCAAGATAGCTCCCGATTCTGGATTTTGAATACTTATCAGGAACGATTCAAGGCAGGGGATGAACCCGATATTCTAGATAAAGAATTTTTCCGCGGATGGCTAATGCAACAAGGATATATGGGTGACGGAGAGATACCTTCAATTACTGAGGATGTTCGAATTGAATTAGTTCAAAGATATATTCAAAGTTATGAGACCATAACACATACTGAGTTCAAACCTCATGAGAATCGCAACATAATGGAAAGAATCTCTTCCAATCTAAAGTTAAATTGATGTTGAAGTCTTTTCTTCCTAATTTACTACATGAAACAATAAAAACCATTGATAATTTGTTCTATTATAGTATCAAATTCCCAATTTCAATAAAAAACGATAAAATGGGCAATAATGAATAGTAAACTCATATGCAATGAAAAATGTCTCCAGTGTCAAGGATCCAAATCCATCAGTCCATCCCAATTCAATGAAACTAGTGCTCTTAAAGATAAATGTGGTGTCTTTGGAGTTCTTGCACATGATACTTCTCGGCAAGTATCCAAACTTACCTATATGGGATTGTTAGCTTTACAACATAGAGGTCAGGAAGCGGCTGGTTTATCTGTTGTGAATGGGACAAATACAATTTACACATACAAAGATTTAGGGTTAGTATCAGAGGTACTCACTCCAAAAATATTGTCTAGTTACTGGGGAAATGTTTCTATAGGTCATGTTCGATACGGTACTGCAGGAACAGAATCAGCGGATAATGCCCAACCATATTTTTTTAAATCAAACCATACATCATTTTCTCTCGCATTTAATGGTAATATTGTGAATTACGAGCTATTAAAAAAAGAATTCATGAAAAAAGGCCGGATCTTCACTAGTGATGCAGATACAGAAATTATCGCCCAAATAATTGCATCTGAGTTGGTGGAAACAAATAATTTCGTAGAAGCTATTAAAAACACCTCAAAATATCTTGATGGAGCATATTCTCTTATAATTCTTACGAACACGGGTGAACTTTATGGAGTAAGGGACCCTACGGGTTTCAAACCGTTATGTTATGGACAATTTGAGGATGAAGATGGTTGTACTTTTGATGTGATTGCCTCAGAAACTTGCGCATTAGATATACTAGGCGCAAAGCATATCGGGGATGTAAAAGCGGGTGAAATTATACACACAGCATTGGGTGAAAAAATAAGAGTAATTGGGAAAATTCCGAATGAGAAGTATCGCAAAGCAATCTGTATGTTTGAATATGTGTATTTTGCTAGACCTGATTCCTATTTGGATGGAGTGAGTGTGGAAACCGCAAGGCATAAGTTAGGAATGAATCTTGCTAGAAGCAACCCGGTAGATTCGGACAATGCAGTGATTGTGCCAGTGCCTGACTCAGGAAGAAGTGCATCGCTCGGATTTTCCCAAGTCTCAGGAATTCAGTATGTGGAAGGTCTGATGAAGAATCGATATGTGAATCGTACATTTATTCAACCAGGTCAAGAAAAACGCTTGAGTTTAGTACGTCAAAAACTTAATCCAGTGAAATCTTCAATTTCGGGTAAAGAAGTAATTTTAATTGATGATAGTATTGTTAGAGGAACAACAACTGCATTTATAGTCAAAATGCTTAAGCAGGCTGGAGCTAAAAAAGTGCATGTACGAATATCTTGTCCTCCTGTTATTGAACCATGTTATATGGGTATTGATTTCCCCACGAAAGGAGAATTAATAGCAGGTAAAGAACAATTAAGAAATCCTGAAGGATATGTAGAACGAATCCGTGAAAAAATTGGAGCAGATTCTTTAGGATACCAAACCATTGATGGATTAGTGAAATCGATCGGTTTGGGTAAGGATAAAATCTGTATGGCGTGTTTGAATGGGGATTATCCTGTAAAGAGTGATCTGGATAAATTGGCACTAGATACTACGTTCAATAAGTTAAGGAATAGAAATTAAAAAAAGATTTTATACTTCTTTTTTGTAAGGATACATGAATCTTTCCATTCTTCACTAAAATGGTACCTTTTTTTATAATGCGAAATTTCTTGTCACATGTAATTATCATAGCATTCTCTATTGCGTAATCCATTTTGTTGCACCTAAGTAGGAATTTTATTGAAACGGGTATTGTTAAATGTTAGTTTCCAATTCTGATATGGAATTCTCTAATAAGGTACAAGTTTAAAATCATTTAGTGATTCTAGAGAATAGACCTATTCATGACAGACGACTCTAGCATTAAACCTATATCATCGATAGTGAAAAAAATTAAAAAGAAATATGACGAGGATAAAGAAGGATGGCAAGTTCATGGAGGACTGGATTCTCAACATAACCATGATTTAATCATCTCTCAAAATCCAAACACTTGGTGGTTGAAATCCAAGCCTGTTGATCCTTATCGTAGTATTTCTTTTGGAAAAGAATTCAAAAACGTTGATCTGACCGATTTAGACCAAGAAATTGCATCCAAAACAAATCAGCCCTTAAAGAAAAAAGAAGACATATTACATAGTTTATTTGGAATGTCTGTTCCTGTCTCGGATCAAGAATTAATTAATGCTATGGGCATTGCTCGTGTTGCTCCTCGTGAAATGAATACATTAAAGAATCGAATCGATGAAAAAAACCCGAATTCAAGTCAAGAATTGAAGAAAAAAGTCAAAAAGAAATGGGAAAAGAAGTATCCCCAACGAGATAATATATTTTTATGAAATAAAAATAAATTTACACTTTACCCTTTACTAGATCTAAACTCTCTTTTTTCGTAATGATAGGTAGGTTTTGCGAATAATTTGTTGTATGGGTCACCAATTCGTCAATAATTCCCACGATTTTTTCGCTATGAGATTTATCCTTTATGGATTCCTTGAATTCTTTGAATTTCGCCACCATGAAATCGGTAATTTCCATGGAAATTCCTTTTTCAACTTCTTCACAGAGCATCACATATGCTTTTTCAGAAGTCAAAGAACGCTCATCAAATTCTTTGGAAGGAATATCGTAACTCACTTCCAACCATTTATCCTCGTCATCTGTGGGAATCAAACAATATATGTAATTAGGAGTATAATCGATAAATGGAACGCCTTTATCAAATGCACCCTCTAAAATCGCAATCATCTTTTCTTTACTCATTTTTTAGCGCCTATGTGTTGACAAATTGTTTCTAATGGTAAATATTTTATCCAAAATAATAAAAATATTCCTCTCAAGACCTAGCTGAGATTAACATACAGAGTGATTCAGAAAAAGAAATTGAAAAATTCACAATGTCTGAATACGTTGTCTAATTTCATTGATCTTCTTAGAGATATATTGGAGGTCATACTTAAATCGGTCAAGTTGTGCGGCATAATTGCCATCTGAAATAAGTCCCTTTTCATGTTTTGCTTTGAAATCTTTGCGAGATTTTTCAATTGCATATTTCTTACCTTCTAATGCAATTAGTTCCTGATATAACTGAGCTTTATCCATTTTTTCGTATGGAATCGTTTCTTCTGGAAATTCATAACTCTTTGTTGGAGATTCTTTTCCATCTTGTGAATGTAATCCTTGATTCTGAGTTGGTGAATCATCAGGAATTTGTAGGTTGATTGGGTTCTTTTTTGATCTTCGTCTTTTCCCAGTCTTTTCTTGTTTTGTAAAAGTTTCGAATAAGTCTATTTGAGTGTCCTTTACGGTTGTCTTTGCCGGTTTTACCACATTGAAATGTATCGCTGATTCATTTGTAGGTTCTTTTGGTATTTCTTGCTGTTTTTGTAGAGAAACGGGTTTTGCTTGCACTTTTATCTTCGGTTTTTGAGGTTGAGGAGGAGGAGTGATAGGATGTTGTTCATCTTTAACTTGGAGTTTAATTGGGGGTTCTGGTAAAGATTGAACCTTCTTTTGTTCTACTTCTTCAACTTCAGTTTTTATTCTTGGTTTTACAATAACTTTGGGTCGAATCGGTTGCTGTGGTTGTGCAGGTGCTTGAGTCTTGATTTGTTGATCGAGGAATTTGTCTTTCTTAAATGCGCTGATCTTTAGTTTTGGAGGGGTTTTAGGTTTATCTTGCGGTTGCATTGGAGGGATTGCTTCTAATTCTTGCTGTTTTTGTGCTGTTACGGTGAGTTCTGCTGATGTTTCTTCATAGGGGACGATTTTCTGTTTAGGTTTAGTAACTTTTGGAATCATAATTTTTGGTGCAGCGAGTTTATTAGAAGAAGGTGAATCAGAAATATTATTTTTTACTTGTTCTAATACGCTTTTCATTATGTCTTCCTTTCGGATTTTCACTCGCGCTGCAGTTGAGTTGATGGAATCGGGATCATGAGGTATAATTGATTCATCATTTAGAGATTTTCCTATCGATGGTTCTCCTTTTACTGGAGCTGAGATAGGTATTCCACCTAATCCCACTTGAGTTTTGGATGCAGGTGGAGATGCATTATAAGATTCAGTTACTTGAGAAGTTACTGATTGAATCACTTTTGTCACATCTGCATCAAGAGGGAGATTTTTCATAGCCCGATCCAAGGCAGCAGCTAATTGAGTGGATAATTCATCAGGTACTCCGTTTTTTAGAGGAATTCTAGGTGTAGATTTTTCTTCTACATCTGTTTCAGCATGACGAATTAAAAATCGGTTTAGGATTAGTTTTAAATTTGTAACCAAATCAGGTTTCTCCTTAAACCAGAATTCAAGCGTATCCCATTCCTTGGTCATATTCAGTGAGGTCTTTAGTAACTCCAAATTTTCTTCCATGTTCTCTGGCGGGATGTGCATAATTAAAGATTCTAATAGAGTAATCATTTCCTTCTGAGATTCTTCTTCTTCATCTGGGGTGGGTTCTCCTTCGGTCAGGTAGTTATACACGTCCCGAAGGCGCTTTATATTGTTTCTAAAATCATCATTCATCCTAGTTTTCACCAGTTCACCATTAGAGTTCCTTACTATATCCTAATATAAAGACGACTATATATCTTTTTTTTGCTAGTGAGATTAAGGACGACACAGAATTTGAAAATTTTTCACCATCTCCTCTAAATTCTCAAATGTGGGAATATTGTTAGAATGTAGCTTGTGGATAATAGGTTGTATTTGATTATAGTCTCCAAAAATCCATGTGAATATTGGTTTTTTGTGTTTTTTTTGGAAATCGTGTAACATCTCTATTTCAAACGGAAATTCTTTGACATAAAATACCGTCATCAATACTCCTTCGATATTCGGATCTTGCATGATTAAATCAATGACCTTTCGGTGGACACCATTGGTATCTCCGCGTGATTTTTCTATTGCAGGCCAAATATCAAGTAAAGAAAATCGATTTGGGGGCATCCAGTCAGGATATATTTTTACTAATTCTGCAAATGTTGAATTCTCAAGTAATGGCAAGTATAATCCACGTTCCTCGATCAAATCTGCAGAAACTGAACCGAATCCCCCCGATACGGTGATCAGTGCAATATTCCCACGGATTGGTTGGTATACTTGAGATTGTTGTACCATCGATTTTGTTCGTGCATACTGAAATAACTGTTGAAAACTTGCTGCTGTGTGAACATGACACTGTTTAATGAGACCTTGAATTAATGTAGAATTTTCTGCTAAAGCCCCTGTATGTGTTTTAATTGCTTGCATCCCGATTGTACTCTTCCCTCCTTTTAGAAGATAAATCGATTTCCCTATTTTTTTAGCGTAATTACACAATTCAATAAATTTCCGTGGATATGTGAAATTCTCAAGATAGCAAACAATATTGCTTACGGTTGGGTCATTTAAATAATACTCGAGAAAATCATTTTCAGTGAGATCCATCTTATTTCCAATAGAAGCAATATATCTAAAGCCCATTGAGGCGAACTTAGTACATAAATAAATCAAATAGCCTCCATTGAGCATTCCTGATTGAGAAATCACCCCAATATTTCCTCTTTTGTATCCATATTGCTTTATGAAAGGAGAAAAGAACCCCGTTGAATCAGTTTCTATAGTGGTTAATCCTGTGCAATTAGGTCCCACAACACGTATTTTTGTGAAATTGTGGGTGATTTTACGAATTTCATCCCGCAATTGTAATCCGCTTAATCCAATTTCTTCGAAACCTGCAGCCTGGATAATTGCTCCTTTTATCCCCTTTGAAATACATTGCACTAAAACTTCAGGAATTGCTTTATTAGGTACGAAAATTATCGCTACGTCAATTTCATCTGTTACTTGATCGAGGGAAGAATAAAACGGTAATCCCAATGCGGTTCCCCCTTTTGGATTAATGGGATAGATCTTGGACTTAGGAAAACCATTTGTAAGAAGATTTTCTAATATTCGATATCCTCCTTTTAGTTCGGTAACTGAGGCGCCTATTACTGTGACTGATCGTGGATGAAAAAGTAATTGAAGGTCTTCTTTACTCATACTTGAGTGACTCTATCTTCTTTTCTTTAAAAAACTGGGTATATGTAAAGATGAGGAAAAAATGAAAATAAAGGTAGTAAAAAATCGAACTTTATACTCTTCGACCTCGACGTCCACCTTTTCTTCGGGTATTGTCGTGAGCGATAGGAGTAACTTCTTCTATTCGACCAATTCTAAGTCCAGAACGGGCTAATGCTCGAATAGCTGCTTGTGCTCCTGGTCCAGGTGTTTTTGCTTTTCGACCCCCAGGTGCACGCACTTTGATGTGTAACCCATTTATTTCTTTGTCCTTAAGCATTTGAGCGACCCTGAAGCCACATTGCATCGCTGCATACGGTTTGGCTTCATCCCTGTCACTTTTGACGACCATCCCCCCAGAAACACGTGCAATTGTTTCAGCTCCTGATAGATCGGTTGCTGTTAGAATTGTATCATTATAAGATGAAAATATGTGAACAATCGCCCATTTTTTTGTTTTATCTGTGCTCATTCATATCACCTATTCCATAGAAGACGAGGTTTTCTTACCCGTTTCTGCTGTAGATTTGGTCGTTGGTCTTGAAGTTTTTTTCCTTGTTGAACGTTGTCTAGGTGCTCTTTCTTTAGGTTCATCTTTAGTAAGTTTTGGTTTTTCTCCAAAGATTTTTTGTTTTCCCCCACTGAATGGACTATAGGTGTTAAATCCTAATTGAGCTTCTTCATCAACTTTTACTAAGTAAGAGGGGCTAGCAATCACCTTGTTTTGAACTAAGATGTGTTTATGTGCTACTAGTTGACGCGCTTGATAGATACTGCGTGCTAATCCTTTTTTGAAGACAAGAGTTTGTAAACGTCTTTCTAATATATTTTCGACTGAAAGGCTTAATACATCATCTGTTGTTGCATCTGGACCGACTAAACCTAGGGAACGTAATCGAGTCATTAATTCCTTAAACGCAATTATTTGCTGATTTTCTGGCATCGTTTTTAGATCACGTGCAATTCGTCGGAATTTGCTTAATTGTGCGCGTGCTTTCCAGAATTCAGTTTTATTTCTTAAACCATATTCACCGAGGTATTTTAATTCAGCATCAATACGTGCTTTTTCAAAAGGTACCATAGGTCTTTTGAATTTTCTTCTGAGTTTTCTTGGATCTCCCATCTGACTGATCACTTCGTTGATTTCTTCTTCTTTCGGTAATAACCTACGGTCAAACCGCGTCGTCCTGTACATCTTGTTCGTTGGCCGCGAACTTTCAATCCTAATTGGTGACGCATACCTTTCCATGAACGAGTACGCTTCATTCGGTCAATATCTACTTTTAAAACGAGATCTAAGTCAGTTCCACTGATATGTCGATCTTCCCCAGTGCGAATGTCTTTTTGCCGATTAACCATCCACCCTGGAATGCCATATTCCATAGGATTTTTGATGATTTTTTCAAGGGTATCACATTCCTCTTCGGAGAGATCCCCCATTCGTCTTAATGGACTTATTCCTGCGATTCTCACGACGGCTTGTGAGAGTCTAATACCTACTCCTTTAATTTGTGTGAGGCCATATTCAATAAGCTTCTGGCCATCGACGGATGTACCGACGAGCCTTATTAGTAGGCGGAAATTTGACGATTTTTTGTATGTTCCTTGTTGCATTGCCATTTAATTCAACTATCTCAATTACATTACGTTACAGTTATCGTTTCACAATGTAAGCTTCAATTTTAATTTTTCGAATGTCATATTGAGTTGAAAGCGCATAGAGGATCGTAATGTAGATAAAATATGCAAGAATTTTGTGTTCCACCAAGATAATTCCCAGAATGAAGAAAAAAGTTAAGAAAAAAGGTTATTTTTGAATGGTATAACCAATATACAGAAAAATGTATCCAATAACCATAATTATCCGAGGAATGAATATCCACTGACCTAATGGAACCAGAGAATCGACGGCACCAATGATTACGAAAACAAAATACCCAATGGACTGAATTATGGATTTCTTCTTGATTATACCACTGGATTTGCGCGCCAAGTTTAACAATCCACTTGTATTGAACACCAACATGCTCAAAAGATACAATGCAGTTAAAACCAGTACCCAACTTTTTAGACTGATATCTACCAATGAATCGGCCATACCAGGTGCTCCTGGAAAAATTATCTCTTCCATAGTTAACGGAGCATAAATTGGTACATATAAGCCAATCCAATAAAAAACTGCACTTGCAGCATATATTGCTACCATGGTTCTTCGCCATTCAGGACGAATCATGGAAAAACCAACATACATTGCAATTGTTATTGAAACGGGTGCCATTGTATAAGCGAGGCGTGCAGCTAGATAAGGCATTGCGATATTTGTTCCAGTTAATAAGAGTTTTATAAAAGAAACAACTGTTCCTAAGTAGAATTGGCCCATCAACACTAAAAACAAACCAGACCACACCATTAAAGAAGCTTTTTGCTTCGCTCCCTTAGCTATTGTCAAGAATCCCGTTACATAACCCGTTAGGAGGATTGCTGATGCGGAAATCCCAGAAATTAAGTCAACTACTTCTAATACCATTTTAATCACCCTATTGTTTGTCAATTAGCTTCTTATAACTTACGATTACCGTAGATTCTCAAAACTTCGGAGATGGGGGATGAATACAATGCATAATTACTTGTTTCACGGTAAAAAACAGGTCGATTTTGGTAATATTTCCAAACAGACCTTAAATACCCCAAAAATTCACACCAATAAACTTTGATAAATGCGGTAAATGTTAAATATCAAGTTAGATGGTTGTTCTTATCTTTGATTCGTGAATGGATACCAAAGAGGATGACAATGTCGAAAAAACGCTCTTCCTATATAGAAGGTTCTGTTGAAGAATATTTTCGTAATTTAGTTAAATTAATGAATGAAATTAGCTCAGAACCATTAAATGAGGAGAATAATCAGAGAATCCGTGTCCCATTCTTTCCATTTGTTTGGGATTTAAATCAAGTTTACCTAATCTTTAAAGAAGTTTATAATCTCAAACTCTTTGACAACATGGGATTTATAATTACACGTCGCGATTATTCTGAAATAAAAGAAGCATTCTTATTCAAATTCAATGAAACAGATGAGGAAGAGATTGGTACTGGTCAGGCACGGTTTAAATATGAGATTATACCTTTAAATATACGAAAACATCAAAAAAGTTTCAAAGAACTAAGTAATCTGGTCGCTAAGTTTGATGTAAAGGCATTTAAATTTGTACAGAATTTTGCTCTCAAGGAATTTAATTTCAAGCTTGGGTTATTGTTTATTCTACCTGAGCATATTGCTCATCTGGGAGTTCAAGAAAACATCGATTATATTAATTCTGATGTTGTGAGGTATTTCAAAGACTTCTTCGGCCTTCTAAGAAAGGGACTAACAGAAGAAATGACAAAAATGCCCGTCATTGAACTTTCTAGTAAAGCGAATAGAAATAATCCTTTAGTAAATTTGTTTATTAAATTTGCAAGTGAGTGGAGTGGGGTAAATATCAATCAGTTGTTTGATTTGTTCACTAAATTAATGGAGGGATTAACAATGAACTTATTGATTGTAAATAAAGATAAAAATCCTATCAGTATCGGAAGGATTGTTATCGAAAACGGCATTATCCACATGAATCCCGTGCCCTTAGAATTTATAAAAGAACATTTCGGAGAATCTGGAACAAATAATATATCTGAATTAGCCAAGCACTTGTATAACCGAACTAAAACTAATACATTAACTATTGATGTTGCAGAATTTTACAAATTCTTACTTAACTTCAACAAACCCGAATATACAGTATTGACAGCCTTTTTGGACATCATCGAATTATCCAGTCAGTACGGGACATATCCTGAATCTATTTTCAGCCGATTGCTATCAGAAATAGGAATCGATGTAGATAAATTAATAAAACGCCTTAAAGATACAATAAAATCAGTTATTAAATACTACGAACGTATATTAGTAGGAACGCTGACAGTGAATTCGAAAGGACTTCGTGAACTTAATTCATTGTTTTATATCGGAGTATCAGAGACGGGAAATTTGATACATAAACAGTTAAATCCAAGATCTTATAAACAGATATTCGAAAATAAACAAACCACCATTGCTATAAATGAATTAGAAGAAAAAGTAAAAGAAAAAACAAAACTTGAATTTCCTTTAATCGCAATTGTGAAAATGAAAATTTTAACGGAAATTCTGAATCTTCAAAATTTGCAGAGTATTGTAGAAATGAGTAGATTCCGACAAAACTTACCCTCATTGGAAAAATTAGCAGGAATTT
This sequence comes from Promethearchaeota archaeon, assembly GCA_004524545.1. Lineage (GTDB taxonomy): Archaea > Asgardarchaeota > Lokiarchaeia > Sigyniarchaeales > Promethearchaeaceae > AMARA-1. The sequence continues at coordinate 36,526 of SDNX01000006.1, read as the reverse complement.
TAGGTGGATTATCTCACGAAGATTTACCCTTAGAGGAATCTTCTATTGAAGCAGTAGAAAAAGAAGAATCTAACGGGAGTTTTATTGATGATATACCTTCAATCAATCATTTTCTTACAAAGGGGATTACCATCAAAACTAGCAAGGATAAAACTGTGATATACAAACGAGATAAAGAATTTAGAGAAAAAGGATATCTAGGTCTTGATGTGAAAAAACTAAAAGAATTCATAAAAAATAAATTTCCAGAAATTCTCTTGGATTGACCAGTATCCAGCAATATTTTTATTCCAATTTATGGTATTTTTATTGTAGGAACACTTTATTATTCAAGAATCAGTGGATTTGATCATATGTCAGAAATTCCCCTTGAGGATTTAGAAGAGTATTATACTGAGCAAGTGAACGCTTATTATGCAAAACAAAAGAAGTTTTTAAAAAAACTTGTTGAGCGATTGGAGAAATTCATTGTTGAGCTAAAGAATGCAATCGATAAAATGCGGGAACGTAAGGATACCATCGAATTAGATGAACAAGCAACACGCTATGTAGATAGATTCTATGTAAAGGTGAAAGAAAATCTTGATGGTATTGAAGTTCCAGATAACCCAACTGCTGAGGGTGTGTACAATCTTATTGATGAAATAAAGAAGCTCTTTCTCAACATGAATGAATTGGGTCGTAAAAATATTCCACGATTTGCAAAAGAATTCCAATTAGAACTGAAAGAAATCGATTTCATTACAAGAAAAATTGGTGAGCAAATGGCACGAATTGATGTGTTCATTCGTAAGAAATACGAAGAGCCTAAACAAGCAGAATCGCTATCCAAACAATTTCCAAAATTAGAGAATGTTGTTCAACGAATTATTAATACAAAAACTACTGTTGATAAATTTAATTTGGACGTAGAAACATTATCAAAAGAGTTGGAAGATACCGAACATGGTATAATTGAAATCGAAAATAATCCTCTATTCCAGAAGCAATCAGAGTTAGAGAAAAAACTATTTGATTTACGAATTGAGTTTGACAACAAACTCAAATTCCGGAAAGCACTCAAAAAGCTCAAGAAAAAAGTAGATGCAGGAGCGTTTAGAGGAATCACTCCAGATAAAGTAAAGAAATATATTAGTGACCCATACACTACCATCGTAAATGAAGGAGAAACACATCCAGAACTAACTGAATTTCTAATACAATTGCGCTATATGTTGGAACAAGGTGGATTAAATCTAAAAACAGATGCGAAGAGCAAACTCCTGCAAAATATCGAACAAATCGTATCCAAAGGAGTATTGAAACCGATTATTAATGAGTATCAAGAAATTAAGAGTAACTTGCAAGAAATTATTGATAATCCTAAACAACAAACACTTTATGAACGATTGACCGAATTAAAAGAATTATATTCAATTAAAACCCAAGAAATGGAACATTTGAAAGCAGATGCAACTCATAAAAGCACGGAATATCGATATCTCCTTGAGAAATTGAAAACTGATCGAGATGAAATTCAAGACAAAGTAAGAGAATATGTAAATCAAGAAATCACTGTAAAGATTTCTTTGAAATTTTAAGGTTGAATTGTATGAGTGAAGATATTACCCCAAAAAGAAGTGAATCTGTAATTGAATTAGCTCAAAAGCTGATTATCATAAATTCAGAACCCCAACATAGAGAATTTGAAATCGAGCAATTCTTATGGAACTATTTACTGAATTTAGGATTTTATCTTGAAAAAGTACCCTACGCTGAAAAACGCAATAATATTGTTGCTATTTATCCTAAACCTGAAGAAAAAATTGTTGATCATTATATTGCCTTTTCCGGGCATATGGACACAGTCCCCGGTTATAAGGAAGAGGATGTTATTGTTAAAGATGGCAAGATTTTCGGTCGTGGAAGTTGTGATATGAAAGGAGGAATTGCTGCGATTCTTATCTCTGTTGAATCCTTCCTCGCTAAACATAAACAAGCTAGTGAAAAAATTCTTAAGCGTAAAAAACTTCAAAGGGGAATAGTGCTTTTATTTACTGTAGATGAAGAAACTGGGTGTGCAGGAGTTGTTAGTTTGACGAAGAGGAATACACCACTAACTCAAAACCTCAATAAAGAATTTTTCATTGATTTTGGCATTAATGGAGAACCCACCTCCCTATCTCCCATCATCTCACATAAAGGAGTAGTATGGTTTCTTCTTGATTTTTTTGGAAAGAGTGCACACGCTAGCGTCCCTCATTTAGGAAGAAACGCAATAGAATTAGCTGCAGAATTTATCATTGAAGTAAAGAAATTACACGAAATCCTCAAATCCCGAAATTATCTCACCATTAATTCAGACATAACCCCACCTACTTTGAATATTGGAGTAATTCAAGGGGGCACCAAAACAAATGTGATACCCGACCATGTTCATCTTGAAATTGATCGTCGTACCATCCCCGGAGAGACTGCAGACTCAGCTTTTCAGGAAATTCGGGAAATAATAAAAAAATTTCCGGGTGAGCGAATAGAAATTAACATGGAACACCCCGGTGAATCATATCAGATACCTCAAGGAAAGGAAAACGAATATTATAAGACAGTTTTAGGCATAACAGAGAAATTTGGGGTTGAAAACGCAGTTTCTTTCATGGAGGGTTATACTGAGTCTGATATCCTTTACCGTTACTTTGGTATTCCAATGATCAACCTTGGTCCGGGAAGCATCGCGCAAGCACACACAGAAAAAGAATATGTCGAAATTGGGGAATTAATGAAAGCTTGCAATATTTACTATGAAATCTTGACAATTTACTGTTGGAAGTAAGTTCTAATCTTTATTTTTTTGTATAATTCCCATAAAATTCTGTAAATGGATATTTCTCCCGATTTTTCTCCATTTTCTTTGTGAAAATGCTGGTAAGATCTAAGTTTAAGGTATTTACGATTGATAATAGATATGCGAACACATCTGCGACTTCTCCAGATATCATTTTCATCAATTTCGGATTTCCTTGAATTTCGTCAAGAGTTCGGTTTTCGAACAAGAATAATTCAAGTAGTTCATTGGATTCAATAGATAACGCGATTGCTAGCTCCTTGGGATGGTGGTAGACCGTCCAGTCCCGTTCTTTTACAAATTTTTTCATCATTTCCTTTAATTCAGAAATAGAAGAAGAGATATCACTCATACGATCCCATTGCGGCCAAATGAGTAAAATCCATTTGTTAAGAGGTTATCAAGTAATTAAATACCTAGTTCTTCAAGAAAGTCAAAAATCAATTTGTTATAGATCTCAGGTCGGTGGTTGGGACCAAAATGTCCACACATGGCTGCAACACGATATTTCGAGTTAGGAATTTTCTCAGCCAAGTCTTTACTCATCCATAAAGGAGCGTAATTGTCTAATTCCGCACCAACTACTAAAGTAGGACATTGTATCTTCGATGGATCCAATGGATTTTGGATCATATCGAATATTTCTGTCTCGACGATACCATCCAATCGATCGAACCCAAATTCTGTCGATTCTTGATCCCCCAACAGAGCACCTCTAATGAAGGGAATTGTCTTATCAAGAAGAATTTCGATGTTATCTAAGACTAATTCATTAAATTCCATTCTAACAACCTGTGGAAGTAGATTCCAGAAGATATTTCGAATTGTATTATCAATAAGAAAGGTTCCTGAATTCAATAATATTAAACATTTCACTTTATCGGGATAACTAAGAGCAAACTGTTGCGCTATACCCCCACCCACTAAACTATGACCAATCAACACAACTGGTACATCTACTTGTAAAATATAAAGTAATTCTTCTATGTCTACGATGGAATCTTTGATTAAATGGGCATCTAGTTTCTCATTAGAGTTTTTTTCACTTTTTCCATGTCCTTCTGCATCAAATACGACAACTTTATGCTCAGATTTTAAAACTCTGAGTTGTTCTTGGAAAAAACCAGCAGAAGATCCGAATCCGTGTAACATTATAATTGGAGTTTTATCATCTTCATGCCCATTGAATATCTCATAAAACAAATTGAGATTAGACTTATTTTTGAAATAGGGGGGCATGGTGATCATGTCCCTCGAGTATTCTCCGTTTCCTCTGTTTGTAGGCGTGTATAACTAATTAAGGGTTTTAGAAAAAGATTGTCTTCACTTATAAAGCTGATCATTTAAAAAGGGAATCTACAACCCCAGTTTCCAGTTCTCACCCGAATAAATGAGGTCCAGAAATGATATAAGGAAAGTGATTTCACAATTTCATGATCACATTCTGGAAATTTTCTATGAGGTCTCATAATACTTACTTATATAAGATCGAATTACTGAGAGATCTATATATCTAGCGTATGTAGCATTGTAGAAGAACATTAATTAGGTGATTATAATGGCGATTTTTGAGACGGGAATTTTATTAAATGGTAACATATTGATTGAAAAAAAATACTATGATGCATCAAATGCTCTGGATAATCAATTACGTGCGGGATTATTGGCAGCAGTTGATGGTTTTGCTCATGATGCCTTCAATACTGAACTAGATTCATTTACACTAAGTTCTTATACACTAGTTGCATTGTCCCGAAATTTAGAAATCCCAATAATTCCGGAAGAAGAGGCAAAATCCCATTCATTAATGATCTTCACGATTATAGAAAAGGATACAAATGAAAAAGCGGTTAAAGTATGCATGAAAAAAGCCCTTGATCAATTTTTAAATCGTTATAGTGTGAATGACATAACAACGAAAGATTCCAGTTATTTTGCAAATTTTACTATCCGATTTGATAAAATCTTCAAAGACTTAATTCTAAAAAGTGAAGATAGATTTAGCTCTATGTTCTAGATGAAAAACTAGAATATTTTCTTTCCGAACTTATATTGCATAATTTAAATGGAAGTGTATTTCTTCGGAATGAAAATCAAGAGTTTTTTATAAAAATCCATAGAATCATCACTCAAGCCAGGATATATTTTATCTAATTCTTGCTGAGTGTGTTGAATCATATTCTTGGAATATAGTTTTGCAAAATCTAAGGATCCTGTATCCCTTATAATATTTCTAATCGATTCGATTTGGGCTCTTGTTAGTTCATCAGTTGCATTAAGAATTGAATTCATTTCTTTTTTTTGACTTGAACTTGCATTTCTATAAGCGGTAATAAGAAGTATGTTTCGTCTACGTTCCTTAATATCCATATCAATTGATTTCAGTTCAGGATTCCCAAAAGTATCATTTATATCATTTTGAATTTGATAGGAAAGCCCAAGATACTTCATTGCCATTTTTAAAGGTTTACTCTGAGAAAGTCGTGCATCGGCTAGTGCAGCCCCAATAGCAGCAGAGGCTTCAAATTGTTTCGATGTTTTCCATTCTGATACCATAAGATAATCTTCTAATGTGCAATTATCCAACGACTTCATCTGAGAGTACTGTTCCATAATTTTACCTTTGGAGATAGCATTAACAGCCTCCGAAAAATCCCATAATGCTTGAAATTTCTCAGTGGAGCTAAATTTGGAACTTACTATTGTATTTTGGCCTAGAAAAGCACAAGCATCTCCTCCATGAATTGCAATTGCATTTCCAAATAATTCTGCGGCCCCGTATGAGTTCTCATTCAAATTATCAAACATTTCAGTGAAGACTCGATGAAAAGTGGGTTTACCTCTGCGTGTAAAATCTTGATCAACAACATCATCATGAATAATTGAAGAGTTATGTAAGAGTTCCATTGCAACTGAAATTTGATACACTTCATCCAAATATTTCTCAATACGGTTATCCATTGCTAATCCGGTAAACGTTTTAATCAATACTAAAGGACGAATCCGTTTTGCAAGTCCTCCAGACAGGATAAAATCTCGTAATTTTTGATAGAAATCATTAAGCAAGAAATTTTCCTCTCTATTTACCAATTTCACAAAAAAGCGTTTTAGTTGCATTTCAATTTTGTTCTGTTCCTCCGACACAGAATCCAAGAATTCATTCATGTGTGAATATTCTTCGGGTTGCCTTTAAGCATTAACATTCGCATAAAAGGTCATTTTTAGTAAATAATGCAAGAAGAGGGATTTAGAACGGGGATCTATGATACAGTCCACCTTTAAATACGCCAAAAAATGATCTCTACCGGGCTTGAAAATTAAGGGGTATTTCGAATGTGTTTTTGTCGGATTTGAATTTTTTCAAATTTTTGTTAGAAAGTTTCTAACAAGTAGATAATATATGCATTTTTGTCGGTAATAATGATATAACAAATTGTAATAGAATAACTTCAAACAAATCAAACATCAAAAATTGGAGAGATAGAGCATGGATATAGTCATTTCATTTGAAAAATATATACCAAAACCGCATGATTTTTACCGAAAATATGAAATTCTAAAGCGTATGAATATGATCAAGGACATTCGAATTTTAGCCCCTGAAGGAAAACGTCCTGTTATTCAAATTATCCGTAATAATGAAGAAACTCCAATTACTTGCTAAATTCTCAAATATCTCTCTAATTATCATTTATTTTTTCTTAATATTTTTTTTACACCACCTCTACAACCTCCAATCCCAACAATTCTTCCTATATTGATTCGAGCGTGTCTATCTCGTCAGTAGGTGTTCTCCAATTCTGATTCAATCTACTTATACGCACAGGAATTACTTCTGAAATAGGAAGTTTCTTTAGTAGTCGATCCACCGTTGGCATTTTCTTATTCACATCATGGTGTATTTTGCGGACAGTGACAGCAGGAGTAGTATGGATATCGCACGGGTCGTAATCCTCGTGCTTTGATAATAAGGGATGGATAAGCATCAGGAATTTGCGTGTCTGTGCCGTACATGCTTTGAAGAAGGAAAATGGCAAAAAACAAATATTTTTTGTAGCTTGACTAAATTAATTTAGAATACAATTTTATTTTATCTCATTTTTTGTTAGCTTTATTTCTGAAAGTATAGCCCTTTTTCTATTGATGGCATAATTTTAGTCACATATCTTAGGTGACATGATATCATAATCCAAATGACTAGATTGCGGTATTGATAGCTAGAACTATCATTTATATACCCTATTTTTGTCGGTATTCTTTACCGAATCATTTTTAAGCAAGATGGGATCTAGTTCTATTATTTTAGAATTATTTAACTTAAAAACTGTTGAATTTATTGGGGATTTTAGAGGTATAATTACAATTTATATCGAGTATATTGATATAATATCATCCCCATGATACCTTGGTATAGAAACTATTTCGTAAAAAATACTACATACCCAAAAAACTGACAAATCATGCCTGAAATCTCCGTGGATTTTGAAAAATTCATCCCATCGTTACACCAATTCTACTCCTATTATCACATTATGAAGAAGTTGGGATTAATTGAAGACGTAAAAATCGAAATTGATGAATTAGAAGGACCCACTATTACGGTGAACACTAATCTCACCACAGAAGCAAAAAAAATCTTTGCATAATTGTTAGTATTCGTATTCGTAACTACTATTTATCATCTTATTTTTATACTATCCCCTCGAATTATGTCATAATATGGCAGATCCGATTGTAACTCGCACGATTGGAGTGGATTTCATTTATTTCGACTTACTATTTTTAGGTATCTTCATGTATTTTCTAATACGAAAAAAGTATTGGTTACCGATGATATGGGGTTTCGTCGGATGGGGATTGTATCTACTCATTGATTATTACATATGGTATATAGTAATGGGAAGCCGTACGTATTCAGGACCTTTCAATCCGCATTTATTTTTCATGTGGTTCACGTTCTCGCCTGGTTTCGCGCAATTTGCATATTGTTTCGTCATGTTAGAAAAACGTAATAAACGAGAAATGGTTGGTTTTACGATTCTCTATTTTCTAGGCTGGATGGCTATTGGGGCACTTTCTCAGGTGCTGCCATTGGATGACAGAATAATAGAAGTTGCACGGGATATGAGTGCTGGTAACCAACGACTTATTATGACGCTGGTAGCGCTGGGAAATGTCGTAATTGCAGTAATATTTGTATTATTCAAAAAAATCCGATGGGAAGATTTCATTTTTATCTTCATTGTAGGAACTTTGGTAGAGTTGAATTTGGAACTTAGCTTGTTAGTATCAGGAATTCGTTTGGAACAAGGCACATGGAACTTGGGTTTAATGGTGGTCAACACATTAGTGGAATTTAACTGCGGGATATCGTTCATCTACTTGATATTTAGAGGGTTTCAGAAAATACGAGATAAACATTTGTATCCCCAACTGTCATTTGAAGATTTTCCTTTTATAAAAACTGACTACAACAGATTAATGAGTATCCAAACTAACACAATCCAACCAAAAACCAGAGATTTGATTGAGAAACTTTACGGTGCAAGAAAAATCGATAAGGACTTGGAGTATATCCGTTCAAGAACATAAAAATTCAATTTGGCTTTGACATTAGCCAAAATATATTTTTAATTAAATGAATATGGATGAGTATGGACCACGAAAAAATTGAAGATAGTGTTAATGAAGAAAAATTACCTCGAATCCAAAAGCTCGCATATGGTATTTTGTACATCGGAAATCTCTCATTGTCTCAAATTGCATTGGGAGGAGCAGTTACATTCTTTTACAATGTCAAGATGGGGTTGGATACCTATTGGACCAGTTTAGCTTGGATAATTTTTGCAGTGTGGAATGCAGTGAATGATCCGTTAATTGGCATTATCGAGGATCGAACCAAATCGAAATGGGGAAGAAGGATCCCATACCTCCGCTTTGGAGCTCCTTTTTATGCTATTTCATTCGTACTTATGTGGTATCCTTTTTTCACGACCTCACAGATAGGATTATTCTTCAGTTTCTTATTGAATTTGTTTGTGTTTGATACATTATATTCAATGATCGGATTAATTACATACGGTCTTGCGGCAGAAATGGTGGTAACAGCGAAAGCGAGATCCAATCTTATTATGGTCGGAGGTTTTATCAGTTCCATAGGAGCGGTCATTGCCTTGGTATTGCCAATGATCTTATTAACAGGAGATGAAACGAGTGCATTAAATCCTGCTTTTCGCCCTACGATGATTGGGCTTTCAATTTTTTCTATGGCTTGCTTGATTTGGGGATCCTATTATATTAAAGAAAATAAATACACTCAAAGGGAAGACGCACTACCGTTTTTCAAAAGTATCACTGAAACAGTAAAAAACAAACCATTTCTTATTTTTGAAGGTGCTAATTTCTTTTTTACACTAGCTCAAACAATAATATTTACAGGATTATACTATTTCAATGAATACGTTATAGAGTTAGGAGGTATTGAAGCATCCATTCCATTATTATTGATTTATGTTTCTTCTTTTATATTCACGCTCGTGTGGAATAAATTAAATCAACGATTTGGATTGAAAAAGGTGTTTATCGCTGCTCTTATCTTATGTGTGATTTCGGGAACTACCGCATTTTTTATTGCACGGAATTTTTATCCCGCAATGATAGTTCTAATCATTTTTGGTATAGGATTCGGTGGAGTTTCGATGAACCAAGGAGCCTTGAATGGAGAAGTAATCGACTATGATGAACTTAGTACTGGAAAACGTAGAGAAACTACATATTCAGGGATGAATGCACTAATCACAAAACCTGCAATAAGCATAGCAAATGCCTTATTTTTGTGGCTGTTAAGACTTTTTGGATATCCTCAAAATATTGATTCCATTCCGAACTATGTTGCTACCACTTCTGTAAAAACAGGGATTATGGTTGGATTTACATTAATTCCTGCAATAGTATTTATAGTGGCGGTTGCTTTCATGCTTTTTTACCCCTTAGATGGTTCCGATTGGAATAAGAAAAAGAAATTAGTACGAGAGATTCACTTGAAAAAGGAAAAGGAATATTTGGATTTCTTAAGGAAGGAAAAGCCAAAGGAGAAAATTGAAGGATAGTTCCTACATTTCTACTGGAATTTCGAAGTATGTTACAGAATCAAGTTCAGTATCTAATATCGCAATGGATGCAATGCCCGATAAATACCCACATGCTTCACCTGGATTAATAATCCTCGTCTTTCCCATCTTTTCATTTCGCTTTTCATGAAGGTGCCCCTTAATGATGTAATCGAATTTATTTGATGTTGCTATAGATTGGATTAGACTTTCGGGTAAATGGTGTACAACTAAAAAATGTTTAGTATCAAATTCTAATTCATAAAAATCTGGTGTTAACTCCATAATGGGTCCCAATATTTCCATTAATCCCGATTTCTCTCCATCATTATTGCCTAATACTCCATACATCTTCACCCCTTTATCATATAGAGGAACAAACACACGTTTCATAAAGGGAGATATAATATCCCCGCAATGGATCAACACCTCGATTTTATCCAAAAAATAAGATACTAACTTGTTACAAGTTGGAATATTGTCATGTGTGTCCGAAATCAAACCGATTTTCATTTTTTACTACTTCGACGAATTTATTATGGATTTCAATTACAAATTTAAGAGTAAAGCACATTTATACATTTAGAATGGCAGAATCACAACATTCCGATAAAAAAGTTATTTTGAGTGCTGAAGCATACAAAACCATCATTCTGTATTCAACCCGGTATGCAAATGCTTCAATTCCACAAGAACAATGGCGTGAAATCTACGGAATATTGATTGGAACATCCGATGAACATTCAGTGATCATTGAACGGGCCGAAGCAATGACATACGGTGAACATACAGATGTAGAACTTGGTCCAGAGCATTATGGATTCATCGCTCAAATCCAAGATAGATTAGATTCTGAGGGTAAGAATCGATATATGGTGGGTTGGTTTCATTCTCATCCAGGATTTGGATTGTTTTATAGTTATATTGATGTCAAGAACCAGATGAATTTTCAATTACCGAATCCTGATTTTATGGGTCTTGTTTTTGACCATACTTATCTCCTGGATAAAGAGAAATATCCCAACCACCCTGGATTTGATATTTATAGATTAAACGATCCACATATGGATATTGATAGCCCACAAATGGAGAGTAATTATCATAAAGTGGATTATGAAATAATAGGGTTGAACGAATTCTTCTTTGCAAATATCTTAACGGAATTAAGTGCATATGCAGCATCAGGACTTCCTTTACAAACGGCTTACAATGAGGATCTCTCTACTCCAAAGGAAACACAAGAATTTCACCCTGAATCTGCCGAAATCATGGAGGAAGCTAAGGAAATTATGGATGGGATTTCTTCAGTTAGAGAAACAGATTTAACATCTATTCCTACACCTGAAATCGTAATTAAAAAGAAGTCTGATGAGATACAACCCTCTGAAAAGTTATTATATGATGGAAAAATTGCATTTCTTTCAGGAGATTCTTTCACTGGTACTGAGAAATATGATGAGGTTATTTCCAAATTAATTGAAAAGGGAGATAATTACAGTGATAAATTATTGGATGTGTTACAAGATATTGCTGAATTATGCTATGAACACAAGCATGACAATCTCACAATAAAATACTGCCAGCAATTAAAGGAACAAGCTGAAAAGTACGGTAATTTGTATTATATGGCAAATGCAGATTTTTTTATAGGAAACATATCAATGCGAAAAGGAGATAAACAAAAAGGGGTTGAAATTCTTCAAAATGCTGCGATTTTATTTGAAAAAGCAGAGGATTACGCAGGAGTGGGTCAAATTAATTTCCAGATTGGATATGCACATCAAGAAGAGCAAGATTATGAGGCATCCTGCCTTTTTTATTTGGAAGCGATTAAGGGATATCGAAATGCGATCCATAAGTTTCATCCACAACGAAAATCATTCTGGTCTTTGCCGATGAATTTAGAGAAAACCATTGCTGATTTGAAAAATCGAATTTCTAAATTGCTAGATGAAATTCAATCACCTGATGTCAAAGAAAGAATATTATTGGATTTAGAAAAACTCTAAAATCCATTCAAATGGTTTTTTCACTTACTTTTTATCCAACTCGATAATTTCTTTGTCACTTATTATTCCAGTCAGTACTACCATTTTTATCACTGACCCACTTTCATCTGAAATAAAACGCACTGCTCTTAAAATATCGCCCCCTATAAATTCGGTGTCGCTGTGTGGCTTAAGAGGTTCTTGAAAAAGGGTACTTGAAAATACTAATTGATCTTTTTCAAATATTATCTCTACTTGAGGTCCGTCAGGGATTTGATAAACTCCAAGATACTTTCCAAAATGTTCAGGAGATGGTTCTGATTTTTGGGTGGTGAGAAATTTACGAATAGCTGATTTTTTTGATACTTATCCTACGGGTGCAATCAACACTGTAAATGCTTCTTCAGGATTTAGTTAACACCGTATCTAATTTTTCTTGTTCATAATAGCCAATTGCTACAGTACCCAATCCTCTAGCTTCGCAAGCTAAATAGAGATTTTCACATACAATTCCTAAATCAATTGCAATAAATTTATGAGACAGCGTGGTATATCTCCATTCCGTTCGATACGGAACAGCGACCCATAGGAACAGCACATCCCCATTTGCAGCAAACCTTTGATTATAGGCTAGTTTAGAGAACAATTCGTTTGCATTTTCCACAGATTTTATGAATAATAGCTTATGTTGCAGCGAAATGTATCTGTATATTCCTGGTTCTAATCCTTCAACTTTTCTAATATAGAGATAAGTTTCAAAAGGACACCGGGCTCCTGCAGAAGGTACCGTCCTAAATGCACCTAATTTTAAAACACGCTTCACACCTTGAGTGCACCATAAAAGATAAGATAATTCCTCTAGGGTAATAACCTCGTCTAAATATTTTCGACGACTAACTCTAGAATTGATAATGGAAAGAAAGGTAGTTTGTTCAGTTTTAAGATCTTCTGGAGCTATTAAATCAATCAGTTTCGCATTCAGAGGGATTTTTAATTCCATTTCTGGACTTGGGAGTTCCTTCTCTTGATCTGATTTTGACACATTTTTTTCATATTCATCTTGATTATAAAACCGAAGATATTTTCGGCCAAATTTGATTACCATTTTGATTCACTTTTGCATTCTACGTGCATTATTCTACATAAAAAGGTATTTGTTGTCAGATTTAAGCGATTAATATTGTAATGATAATCTAGCGATCCCCTAGAACACATTTTAAATGGAAAAAAATAAAAGATATGCAAGGTATCCTACTTCGCTAGAACTCATTTTTGTACAGTAGTAATTTTAATTGTTAATTGAGGAAAGATAATCTTGACATCGAAATCTACAAAATCCAAAAGTACGGTTTCCAACAAGGATGCATGCGCCCATTTGGAAACGATGAACGAAGTTTCATATTCATTACAACCGTTATGTTACTGTAAAGCTCGTGACCTTGTATTAGGAAGAAATGCATTGGTGTGTCTTGTTTGTGAACTTTTTAAAAAATCTGACAATCAACTCTCTGAAATGTATGTAGCTGATGGACTAGATAGTGCTGACATGCAAAGTTGGGATGATGAAGACTTTTACGAGGTAATAAATGATGAAGATGAAGACGAGGAAGAGGATGAAGAAGATGACGATATGCCGAAAAAACGTCGGATGCGAAAAAAGAAAGTCGTAGAAGAAGAAGAAGTAGACGAAGAAGAAGAAGAAGAAGAAGAAGAAGAAGAAGACGAAGAGAAGAAGAAAAAAGTTGCTGAGGATGAAAAGATTTCGGAAGAATTGTTCGGTCGAAAAGAGGATGAGGAAGAAGAACCAGAAGTAGAAGATCTGGAGAAAGAGATTCATGAGGTTTACGATCGAAAGGAGAGAAAGCTAGCAAAAGCGCGTGAGAAGGGCATTGAAGTCGAAAATGATGAAGACTTAGATTTAATTGATGACCTTGATGATGACGAAATGGAAGAGCAACTCGTTGAGGTAAAAAAAACCTCTAAAGGTAAAAAAACTGCAGTCCCAAGTGACACAAGTGAAATTAGTGATCTTCCCGAAATAGAAACTACAAAAGATGGAAAGCAAAGATGTCCACGATGCAAAAAGGAATTTGCAAGTGTAGCACGGCATATAACTCGCTGTAAATATGCCCAAGGACCTGAAGACATCGAAGCAATAAAATTAGCTTCCTCAAAACTTAAAAAATAAATTTTTTATCTATTTCTAAATCTCCGTTCTTATTTGGTTCTTTTTCTTTCCTTTTTAATTCATCTAGCCTTGCTGAATTTTGATGCTCAAACAACAAGAGGGGAAAGCGTTTAATACCTATCACCAAATGTAACTAGCATGGAATTTCACTATGGTACACATCAGCTGACTCCAGATGTTGTAAAAAAAATTGTACAAGGCAAAATTTATGCAATCGTTGATGAATCAACAAGAGATCGTGTAGAAAAATCCTTTAAATCAACTCAATCACTGCTTGTTAGTGAAAAACCCGTCTACGCAATTAATACAGGGTTTGGATCTCTTTGTACGACAAAAATTTCCCCTGAAGATGGAAAAAAGATCCAAAAAAATCTGTTGTTAAGCCATAGCGTGGGAGTTGGAGATCCTATTACTTCCGAACTGACGAAAATTATTCTAATATTGAAATTACAGGCATTATGCAAGGGGTATTCGGGAATTTCTCTAAATATTATTAAACGAATTGAATGGCATGTAAACAATGATATACTTCCTAGAATTCCTGAACAAGGGTCTGTAGGAGCATCAGGGGATTTATGCCCACTCTCCCATTGTTTTCTACCCTTAATCGGTCATGGAGAACTCACCGAAGATGGAGGAACGAGTTATTATCCTACTTCTGATATTTTAAAGAAATATAACCAAAACCCAATGGTATTGCAAGCCAAAGAGGGATTAGCATTAAATAATGGAACACAGTTTATGGCAGCTCATGGGGTTTTAATTGTAGACCGTTTGAAAAATTGTATTTCTCATGCGAATTTGACCGCGTCTCTTTCCATTGAAGCATATTTAGCATCCATAAAACCGATGGACGCACGTATTCATCAAATTCGACCTCATCCTGGAGCTATTTCCGTTGCAGAATTCATTCGAGAGACCCTAAATGATTCGGGATTTCAAAAATATCATCAAAATTGTGATCGCGTCCAAGATCCATACTCATTTCGGTGTATTCCCCAAGTACATGGAGCGGTTGTCGATGCACTTGCCCACTTTGAAGAAATTTTAGTTAGAGAAATCAATGCAGTTACGGATAATCCCATTATTTTTAGTGATTCTGATTCTGTGAGTGGGGGGAATTTTCATGGAGAGCCTATTGCGTTACCTATGGATTATGTTGGACTAGCGGCATCTGAGTTAGGAAACATAGCCGATCGCAGGATATATCTTCTATTACACGGTTATAATGAATTACCGAAATATTTAATCGATAATCCAGGAATTAATTCAGGATTCATGATAGCTCAATATTGTACTGCAGCATTAGTCAGCGAGAACAAGAGCATCTGTTACCCAGCTAGTGCAGATAGTATTCCTACTTCCCTAGGACAGGAAGATCATGTTTCTATGGGAAGTATTAGTGCCCGAAAAACCCTCTGTATTATTGAAAACTTAGAGAAAATAATTGGAATCGAATTATTATGTGCAATACAAGCTATGGATTTCCGACCTGAACTTAGATCTTCCGAATCCATTGAAAAAATACGAGAATGTGTCAGACAACAAATACCTTTCATAACTGAGGATACTGAATTATATCCCCATATAGAAAAAGCAATTGAAATAATCCGAAAACGAGAACTTCTATCTTTTTTATAATGCGCGATAGAATTCTGGTCTGATATCCCGATGGTCTTTCAAGTTTTGCTCGATGATATTCAATATTTTATTTTTATCTTCAGATAATATTCCTTTTAGTGCAAGATAATTGCTTGCATGATTGCTTCGAAAAATGCAATTCTGCAAATCATCAGAGAGATTTTCTATAAAGAGTTTTAGCTCCTCCAAAATTTCATCAGTATTCATGGGTGAGAAGGTTCCTTGTTGAACTTCGTTGAAAATAGGTGTACCAGGTGGTAACATTAAGGCTAATGTTGCAATATACCACTCAGGAAATCCAGAATCCTTGGGATTTGCTCGATTGACTAATTCTGCGGTTCTTAACGCATGATTTTTGGAGCTTATTGGATCCGAACCTGCAAGCCCGAGTATTATCGTCCCTGAGGGAGTTATCCCTGCTTTGAAACACTTGTGAAAAGCTTGAACAATATCATCTTGGGTTTCTCTTTTACCTATTTTTTGAAGTAGGTCATCATCCCCTGATTCTATCCCAATATATACCATCTTTAAACCTGCTTTACATAAATTAGATAATTCACTATCGGTCTTACTCAAAATGTCTTTTCCATGCGCATAACAACTCACTCGTTCTAATGAAGGAAATACAGTATGAGCATATTTTGTGATTTCTAATAATGGTAAAAATGGCATTATCATTGCATTGCCATCCAGAAAGAATACTCTACGCACAGCACCGTATAATTCGTGTGCGGTGTCTAAATCCTTTTTGATGTCTTCCACCGATCGAATTTTAAACGGCTTGCCTAAATTTGACACGCAAAAGGAACAATGATAGGTGCATCCTTCTGTAGCTTGTATTAACAAGCTTCTTCCCTCGCTTGGAGGTCGAAACACTGGTTCTCGATAATAAATACGACGCTTCATGGAATTCTAGCTCTCAGCAATGTACATCACTTTAAAAAAATAAATAAATATTTGGTGTTTGTTAATCATCCTCTGGTTTTTCCCCTGGAAAAAGGAATGTGAGAACAATTGCAACCACTCCTACAACCGAAGTTACAACGATAAACCATGTATAGTTTCCAACAGGAATAAATGTGTTTACCCAAAGAATAACATCGCGCAAAAGATCACCTATAAAAAATAGAATTGGTAACATAAATGCCATTAACGGATTTACCACTTTTGCTACGATATCAACCCATCTACCCACTCTGGTTAAAATATCCATTATTCCTTGAAGATCTGGCATTTCCATGATTATTTACCTCCATCTTCGAGATATGTCGCTAATGTATCAGATTCCGCTTCTCCCGGACTTATTTTTATATTTGTTTTTCGATTACTCAAATAGATAATAGCATCTACTAAATCATAAGCTATAATCAAAAATTTCAATCCAATCACACCCAACTCTAAGGCCATAATAGGTCCCAGATTTAAGTGAAATCCTAGTAAAATGTTACCTAAATCAGGAATAGGGATAGCGATGTCAGATAAATCAATATTTGCAACACCAGATAACCAATAGCTGTAAATATAGAACGCATTTGCAAAAGTTAGAAATGTGTTAAAAATTACTCTACGTATAGAGCGATTTGGAGAAGTTGCACGACCAAATGCAAAAGCCATAACGACCATTCCGATTGCAATTATCCAAAATCTCATTTCTGGTTCTACAACAAAGTATGGGCTTGCTGGTATATAGTGAAATATAACCAGAGGTAATGCAATAATGGTGATTCCATATGATATTGCGGCACCTATACCTCTAATAATGGCATTCCATGGATTATTTTTTGTCATATGTTGTTCCTCCTATTCTCCTAGTGGTATATCAGCAGTTACATTCAACCTTAAGGGAACCAGATTGAAGCAATAATTGAGGCTGATACTCGCAAATATAGTCATATTATAGCCCGTTGAATTCAGAGCCATTCCTGCAACTAAATTGGGATCTAACACCCCATTATCAAATACTAGTGTTGTATTGATATCAGTTCTAGCAGGAATCGAAAATTGCTCCGAACCAGCGATAACATCAAAACTATCAGTAATATTATGAATATCCACATCTATCGTGAAGTTCAAATCGTTTATATCATAAAGTCCTGAATTGTTAAAATAAAACGGTACAGAAATGCTTACATTATTCGAATTCTGAAAATTGATAGTTGCCGTAGTAGGTTGGAGTGTTGTCGCGAAATTCATTACTGTAGTAACACCGGAAAATATTGCTATGATGAAAAGTAATGAAACTGCAAATTGTATAATTCCAACAGCAATTCTTAGGATAGCTTTTATCAATTTTGATATGTTAAATTTTGACATATTATTATTCGTCCTTTCAATCCTATTTGTATTCGTTAACTATGTCTTCGTTTTCAAACATAAAACTTTATCTCTTTATTCTTAATGAATGGCTATTTGGGATTTATAATTACCATTTCTAATGCTTTTGGAATAGATAAATCAATCTTCCTATGCGATGCCACGTTTCCTTATAATAGAGGGGAAAAGAAATGATGTTATCAATGTTGGAAAGTGATGAGATAGATTTTAGCCGTGTTCCTTGTGTTAGAGATTGAATATTCACCTGAGCAACCTTTCCATTAGTTGCTTCAATCTGAGGAAGTACCATAATAAAAGTGCCATCAGGTTTAAGAAGAGTATCTACAACTCGAAAAGTGGAGATATAAATATCTTCTAATGATTTGATTATTGATTGAACCTCATTATAGGTAGGGATGTTTTTTAAGAATGGCCCTAATTCAGGTTCGGTGACTATGGTATCTATGGAACTTTTAGGTATTTTTTCGTCAAGTTTTCGCACATCCGATTGCATTACTTCAAAATTTTGCTTGGAATTAAGATTTAGAAATTGTGTCCTAATCCATTCAAGATTTCGTTTGCATTGAACAACCCGATCTTTTTGTAACTCTGACCCTATTACATTGAATCCCATCAACATTGCTTCTTGAAGAATGGTTCCAATTCCGCAGAAGGGATCAAGTAACCGACCGTTAGATTTTTGAGATAGGTTTACAAGTATCCTAGAAAACCTAACAGAGCTACTTATTGTTTCTTCCACATGAGGTCGTTGCTCATAGCGCTTCTTATTTAGGTTAATATTGTAAGCAGCAATAGTTCTTCCAATAAAAATAGTCGATTTTGATTTACATACAACGATATCCATGAATCCTTTACGCTGAAGTGCATTCCACAATCCGGAAGGATTGGGTTTTTTTAAGAATGCTTTTTGTTTTATCTCTTTAAACAATTTTTTAAACCTTTCATAAAAAAACTGCTCATATAATCCAGTTCCATGGGTAGAAATCGAATAATTAAGGGTTTTTGAGTCCTCCCAATAAAAATTCGCTTGATGAAGTAGATTTAGAAGATTTTCTTTGTTATCAGTAGTGAGGTAAATTTTCCCTAATTTAATTGTTCCCGCAAGAATTTGCGCGATTTTCTCGGGATTCAATTTGCTTTTGATTTCAAAAACACAAAATTCGTTATCGAGAGTATGAATCGAAAACTCAATTGCCCTACTGGATAAATAACTAAAAAGTTCTGCTAGAGATAATTTTGGATTTCGACCAAAAATAAAAAAATAAAGAGAAGAAGTGCTCATTGTTTATTCGTGCTGTCCGCCTTGACCTTTCATCTTGACTTGCAAATCACGTGCTCGTTTGGAATACCAAATTAATAATTCACCAGAATCCTCCGGTTTGAAGTATTCGCCACCACATAACTGTGCAGCACGCTTCATTGCAACGTCGTCAGGGTTTCCTAATCCTATAATATACATAACAACATTTGGATTATTGCTGAAATCCTTTACAGATTCAAAGAATTTATTTCCATCAGTAGCAACACCATCAGTTAATAAAACGATCATAGTAGGTTGTTTTTCTTCCTCAGAAACTTCTAAGGCTTCAAAAGTGCGTTGAATTTCTTGAGCTTTTTTCATAGCTAATCCAAGATTTGTTGCTTGACCATATGCATTGCCAATTTGTTCTACTATAAGTTTTGCAGCATTTTCAAGAACATCTTTTGCTCCTGATGAAGAATCCATATAGGGCAATCCTCCCGAGAAGGGAACCACTTGGGCTTCATCTGCAAATCGGATAATAGATACTTTTTCTCCGAATCCACGACCTACTTTTTCAGAAAGGAACAAAATGGCAGCGAATGCAGCACTATATCTACGCGGAACTAATACACCTGGTTTGAATTTAGCTAAGAAATCCTGAATTTCTTTTGCACTCATGGCTGCTTTGATACCTTCCAAAGCCGGTCCGATGTTTTTGACTTCTACATCACGCGCCATCATGGAACGAGATATATCAATTATCAGAATAGCATTAAAAGTGACTAAACCCGTAGGTCTTAGAGTTATGGTAGTATTCTCAGTAATCTCTGCAAAAACATCCCCAACTAGGTCGGGAGTTGTGGATAAGAACTCACAAGCGACATTTGCTGCCTCCCAGCGTAGTTTGATTCCTTTGAAGATGATATAATTTTGCAGCCATCGTTTAATACTTGCGATATTTTGTCGTGCGCTGGAAATGATTTCCCATACATTTTCACCCGTTATTGGGCTAATTCCTAATTCAACACTTTGTAGAGCAATAATTTGTCTTAAGTTCTTTTTCAGCTCTACTTCCATGGATCCTACACCAGATGCTTCAATTAATTCCGCATCAATGATGACTTGGTTATTCGGAAGATCTTCCTTGATTTTGAACTTCGCAGCACCAATCGCACCAGTCAAGTTATCCTCAAAAGATAACACTTCACCCTCAGATACTTGCAACGAGGCTGCATTACGGGGATTAACCATTATGAATCCTTCTAATCCAGGTTGAGAAACTACATCGAGAGTAATTTCATCTTGAAATTCAACTGGGGGTTCCGTACTATATAAGATAATTTGTTCGGATTTGATGTTTGTATCTTCTGCTGTATCTAAATCCATATGTACTTCAAATTGAGGTATATTTTCTGCTGTAATTCTACCAGATCCTTGTGACCGTGTAAGTGGGCATTCCCATGCCACAAGCATACCATGTGCCAATCGTAAAGACGCAATAGTTTGAGGGTTAAGTTTCACTCTCCCATTACACCCCATTGTCTTCTTGACATTTAAAACTAAAGCGCCTGGTTTTTGTTGAGCTAGAGTATTCACATCTATTCGATTTGGGTAAGGATCAGGAGGAGCTATTGCTATACCATCACCCAAGCCTTGATCCATTCCATATCCAGTTTGCTGTTGCATGCCAGAAGGTACTTGAGGCATACCTGGGGGGGATCTTGGAGGAACTTGACTAAATCCTTGAGAAGACTGTGGAGAAGAAACTTGTCCATATCCTCGCATAGGGGAGGGAGGAGGAACTTGCCCAAATCCAGGCTGGGGAACAGGAGTGGGCTTCGGAATGGAAGGTGTTGGTGTCATTTGAGGAGTTGGAGTAGGTTTAGGAATTCCTGGTGTCGGAGGAAGTTTTGGTGGGGGAGGCATTTGAATACCAGGAGAGGGAGTCGAATGAGGAGTCGGAGTAGGCATCGGTTGAGGAGGAGTTGTTGTCGGAATTTGAGGGCGTTGAGGCAAGGGGCTCATTCCGGGTTGAATAATTGGACTAGAAACGGGCGTTACTATAGGATCAGGTTTTTCGGGAAGGGTAGTAAATCTAGGTGAAGGGGCAGGAGTCAGTTGAGGAGTGGGAATAGGAGTAGGCTTAAATCCACCCGTTGGTTTCGAAACAATTAACTCGATTCCTGTAAAATTAATTTGAGTTAATAGATCGCTTGCAACTTTAATCGAAAAGTCTAATATTTCACTAGAAACGTCAGCAGGACAAGTGATATCCTTACTTGTATTAGGATCGATAAGTGTGACTAATTCGCCAGTATTTATCCCAATTTCTTTGGCAGTACTCTCAGAAATTTGACATCTTTTCGAGATTGTTTCAATTGGTTCAACAAATAGGCGAGTCTGTAATGGAGACACGGTTTTTCCACTTTTTTTCTTCTTATTACTAAGTCTAATACTTATATTATAATAAACTATACACAAAATCCTAAATCATTAACGATTGTGCAGTATACTCTAAAAATATATATTTCCGATTGATTATTGTTAGTCATAAGATCGGAAAACAACCACAAAACTAAGAGAAGATAAACTATGTCTGAGTTGACCCCACATGAAGCAGAGCAATTGGCGTTACATCTAGGTGAAATTACTAACCACACCGAATTAGATGCATTAGCATTAGTGACCCGAGAAGGGCTTCGAATTGCTTTTTCCGCAATTCCAGGATATAATATCAATCCTGATCAACTAAGTTCGATATCCGCAGTAATTTTGCAAGGAGCCAGTGAAGCAGTAGATAAAATTGGTTATGATTTCCTTTCGGAATGTGTAATTCGAGGAGAACACTCGTATTTAGTGCTTGCAGCCGCAGGGAGATTCTTTTTGATTGGGGCATCGCGTGAATTGAAAGATCTTAGCAAAATAGTAACCGTATTCAGGTTTTATGCAAAAAAAATTGAAGAACTATTCGAACAATAAGAAAAATATGTATTTTTTAATTAATTTCCATCCCAAATTGCTTAGCTAGAGCTTTAGGATCTTTACTCATTGCTTTAAGTTTGCTTCCTGATGCTCCGGTTTTCTTTAAAAATTCAATTGCTACTACTTTTTGATTTTCACATAAAACTCTGGGGGCATATCCTTGAGCAAAGAACAATCCTTCGGGTAGAGATCCGATTTTTTCCATTATTTTGTCGACTTTTGTCTCCCCGAGAAATGAGGATTTCTTTTCGACAATACTGTATGCGGAATTTCCAATAATGATCATTTCCCGCTCATATCCTTCTGGAATTTGCAATGATTCTAGCGTTTCCATGATTTTCTTGAAGTCTAATTGAGGTTCTGCTGACTGTCCTCTTCCACCCATAGGTGCGGAAGAACTAGAGGATTCTCCTGTCCATAGTGGTTTAGATTGGTTCACTTTGCCACCTGATGACATCACTTGGAAAGCGCCATCTGCATCTCCTCCCCCAATAGGTGAGAATTCTTTTAGAGATTTCGGTTGACTAGGAGTAGGAGCGGCTGGTTTTGCTACTGGTGTCGGAGCGGGTGTTGGAGCGGCTTGTTTTACTACTGGTGTCGGAGTGGGTGTAGCATCTGATTCCCACTTTAAGTCGTGTTCTTCTCGTATTTCTTGTGCGAATCCTGTAGTAGGTGATTCATCTAAGCGTTCATAAAGGTCAGGATACTCTGCTTCTTCTCCTTCATCAAGTGCGATTACTTTATAGTGCATCCCCACTTGACCTCGAATTTCTTGAGATTTTGATGCGCCTATGAATTTACTTCGAACAGAACTCTGGGAACCTTTCCATAAGTAAATCATTCGTTTCTGGTCATCAGTGATAATAAAACATTGCGTGGGATCTAAAGAATTTCGTATCGCATCCGCGGAATTAACGGTGTGAACTTCTCCATCTCGCTGAATAACAAAGAGTTGCATAATGTGTTTGCTCGAGTTTTTGTTTGTAAGATTAGGGGTTTATTTCATCCTATTAATTTTATCATGAAAAATTTTCTAATCCAATTCCAGTATAAAAAAAGGTGTTTCCTACAACCTTAAAATCCTTTCATTTTAATTATGTTGAAAAAAATTTATAGGATTAGTTGCTAAGTCCATATCTATAGGATTTCTATGTCAAACCAAAATCTCCTCTCAATCATTGCAACAAATTATCCTAATGCAATCTTATTAGGGAATAAGCAGTATGATTTAACGTTCCAAATTATAAACAATTCAAATAAGCCAGAACAAGTCAAATTTCACTTTACAACCGAAGGAATTAACGCCGATATTCCTAAGAAATACTTAAATCCGATTGTAGTAGATCCTGGTAGACCTTTCATTATGAGCGTACCGATTTCTCCTACAGTAAATGGATCTGCAAAACTCATTCTTCAATCGAATATCTACCAGGAAGTAAAGTATACGGAATTAGTTTGGCATGTTAGAAAAGAAGTACCTCCGAAAAGAGCTAAAGAAGCTCTTTCAAAATCATTCGTAAAATTCAAGGATTTGACAAAAGGAGCTAAGAAACCACTTAGAATTAAGAATGGAAAATCTTTAACTTTGGATGAAGCAGCGAAAGAATACGAGAAAGTGTATTCTAGTCCCATTGATCAAATCGAAAAAGATAGTCAATTGAAAGATATTGCACAACGAGTTTTTAGTGCAGATGTAAATTTTGCATTTGAAATTCTTAAAATGGTTCAAAATCAAGCATCAATACAGGAATTACTTGCGGATTTTATCTGCGCAGCAATAGAGACCAATAGAGATTTATCAATTTCAAAAATTGATTCTCTATTAGATGTGAAGATTAAAGATGCATTACTTGAAAAAATGATTCCTTTTTTACTGGAAAAGGATCTTAGTTTGGCAATTCAACTCTGCATGATGATTAATAATCCAGAAGTACGAGATCCAATGATACGGGATATCTTTAACTTTTCATATTTGAAACAATTTGATGAAGCTATTGCACTTTTAAACGCAATATCCAATCCAATTTTACAATTGAGTCTTCATTATGAAATCATAAAGATTTTGAAGCAAAGTAACCCGACAAAGTGTGACGCTTTACTCCAAAGTTTGATTCAAAAAAGCTCAATGATTGGTGAAATCGAAATCCTAGCAGATTTATTAGTCATTGCAGCACTGGTTCATACTCCACAATGGGTCGCTGATATTATAGGAACATTCCCCCCAGAAGTTAAAGATCCTTTAAACAAAATAATTCGTGACACTATTTGGAACGAAATAAAAGAGGAAAAAATACGCATTGATGAAGTCCCAGTCTCTTCTTTATATTATGGATTTAATGTTATGGCAAGACCCACCCCAGTTATCTCCAAAGTATCTGAAATGGGAGGAACAGTTTCATCAAATTTGATCGATGGAAATATGAATAGTGTCATTGGAATAGTAAATCTGTTTAGTTTCAATTTCCCAATATATCCCACTATTGAACAATGCTATGCAGAGATCAACTCTGAGAAGGGAAAATCCTTTTATTATTTAATTATTCCTTTGAAAAATGCAGATGAGACTTCTTATGAAATGGTTCAAATGATAATCAAAAACCTTTTTGTAGCAAATGCCCACCAAGTTCCACATAAGATGTATATCTTCAATTTGGATTTTATTCCGTATTTGTCCAAACCCACAATAATTGTTGAAGACGATCCTGAAGAAAACATTGTCATCCAATCTATTATCAAACGTATTTTCAAGAATGAAAACGTCTCATTGATTATTGATGATGGATTATTCAAAGAAGGAAAAATTAATACATGGATCAAGTCGATTTTACCCTCTTCACAATTCAAATTATTGAACCTTGTATTGACGTATGATTTCCTTAACAATTACAGTATGTTTAAAAAATTCATGAATGAATTTGTTCGGTAGGTCAATTATACGACTTATCACAACACACATAGGATTTTCAATCCTATCAAATCTTAATCTGACAAAACTTTGAGACTTTATAAAATGGCGAGAAAAAATCGTAACAAAGGACAAGATTTACCTTCTACATTTAATTTAGGAGGGGCAAATCAATCATCTAAATCTGGATCCAACTTATTCGGTAAAAGCGTACCCGTTTCAACTCAAGAAACTAAACATATGTCAAGACGCCAAGAGAAAAAAGCAGCAGCTGTTGACACAAAAGACGTTTTCTCTACAGGTAGTGGATCCCAAGCAATTAATATGGGGAACCGCACTTGGGCAGACATGCTAGCTGACATCGAGCATTGGACACCACTACCATTCTCACATGGAATGGAAATGGAACTAATTATTTGTGATAATGCTGGAAATTATCTTGAGGGAGACGCTATGGTCCATCGGATGGGAGAAATTACGAATGATGCAACATCGATTATGAACCAATTGATAAATTACGAATATGACGACCCTAATCGTCGATTTACTCCAATGCCAGAATATATCCGTAGCAAACTTGGAAAAATGGCATTTATGGGCTCGGATATAGAGAAAGGACAGGTAATGAAAATCAACTATATGTTATATGATCAAAACACCTATTTAGATATAGATTCATTTGGAAGGGACGGGAACGTAACAGCTATCACCTATATACTTGAGTTGGTTACACCTCCTTGCTTTTATGCAGAAGAACTTGCATATTGGGCTAGTACATTGTTTAATCTTGCGAAGGAAACCTTACCTCGTGATTTGAACATTGTAGCTTCAGCGTTTAATCCGGCTTCTAAAGAATACCAGCGTGGTTTAAGCCAAGGCGACCATCACCACATAGGAACGTTTGTTTCTGATCTGGAACGTGCTCAATGTTATGATATGATTAGGAATTTCTTACCACACTTAATCGCTCTGTCGGTCAATTCGCCCATTATAAATAATGCCCCTACAGATGTTGTCAAAGTAAAGGATGGAATATATACATGTCCAAACTGCATTCGTTCGTTGCGCTTATATAACAATACTACGATGTTATCAAGTAATGAAGCTATTAAATA
This sequence comes from Promethearchaeota archaeon, assembly GCA_004524545.1. Taxonomy (GTDB): domain Archaea; phylum Asgardarchaeota; class Lokiarchaeia; order Sigyniarchaeales; family Promethearchaeaceae; genus AMARA-1. The sequence goes on along the minus strand of SDNX01000006.1, from coordinate 10,197 downwards.
TATCCCCTATCTAGCAACAGGAAGTCAAGAAGATAAGGATTATTTACTTTCAGTGCTCCAAAAAGCCTCTATGGAAGATGCTCGATTCCAAGACGTATTCCCTTTCACTGATTGGAATACTATGGAAGTACGGGTGATGGATGCCCAATTATCTATTTGTCGTCGTATAGGATTAGGGTTATTAGTTCAAGCTTTATGTTATAAAGCACGGAAACTACTTGAAAAGAGAAAATGGGTTCCTGATGTAGGATCTGACACACTCACTTTCAACCGAAAGAATGCAATTGCAAGAGGATTAATTGGTATATTCAAAGGAATAAATGTAACTCACGAGGATCTCGATAAATACGATCCTGATTTTGCGAATTATTATTTGGGTACAAAGGACCATCCTCACCGTTTTATATTCCAAAGTGTCCAAGGAATGTTCAAATATATCAAAAATGAACTCAAAGAATTAGGATTCTTATATTCACCCTTCTTAAAGCCAGTGCTTCAGAGTGTATTCGGTAATATTACTTATGCAAAACCGCCACTTACAGAAGCTGAATACCAAATTTCACTATATGATTTTAAACAAAAAGAAGGACAAGTTCCTAACATTTTACGGGATCTCATATATTTTACGTTGGAATATTCAAAAGATCCATTGAATAATCCATTAACGGGAGATTTACATTTACCCGACGATATGCGATAGCATTCAACATGGTGAACAAAAATATTACGAGTTAAAATTGAATCGGATGCTGGAGTCAAATACAAGAATGTATTAGTTATTGATGGACACAGCCATATGGGGAAAGATGTCGATGGTGTAGAAATGATGAACCCATTGGCACCAGGTAGTGGCACATTTGATTTTTGGGCTCAAGTTCAATCGTTAATTGAACAAGAATGGGAGAAGACAGGTGAGCAAAGGTTCATGACATCGATCAATGGACGCCAAACCTTTCTTTCATTCGAATTCGCTCAAATGCCTTTTCTCAAAAAAATCCTTCAACATTTGGAAGATATTCAAAATCCATCCTTCAAAGATATGAATGATCGATTTTCGGCTCAACAATTAATCGATCAAGCATGTGTTTTTCCCTTCCAAGATGTATTTAGGGATAAAATGCCAGAGGCACGATATCGAGCATCCAACACAAATATTATGCGATTTACTACCCGATTTCCATTTTCTCTTCGTATGATTGGATATATGCGCTGTGATCCTCTAGAAGGGGAGAAAGCCGTAAGGGAAGTTGATTACGGAGTGCAATTGGGTTGTAGGGGGTTAAAACTGCATCCTCGTTCAGAAGGATGGATCGATCACATATACGGACCAGAAGCAGTAAAAGTTCTAATTCGTGCAGCTCAGCATCATTTACCAGTAATACTAGACACTCGTGGTAAGCAGTCTATTTTTGACATTGGTAGCTTAATTGAGAACACTCGAACGTTTTTGCAAAACAATCAACCTAATTTAGTCCCCCACCTAAAAGTCATAATTGCTCACTGTGCGCAAGGTAACGTAGGAGATTATGAAGTATACAACACAATATGTCAACCCAATACATGGGGAGAACTCTCCATGTTGCATGGGAAAGGGGCTGAGAATTTTTTCAAAGATTTTCGAAACTGGTATAATTCGACAAGTATGGAGCAGAAAACCGGAAAAAAATGGTCTGAATTTCTAATTTACGGGTCAGATTTCCCCTATTTTGGTCCAAAACATGCTTTCGGACTGATCTATTACTTAATGAACAAAGAATTTTTCGATAGCGGGGGCACTCTCCAAGACATGGAAAATATCATGGGATTAAATCAATTAAAACTCCTTCCAGAATATGGAGCACCTTACATTGAACAAAATCCTGTTCCGGGATTTTCAAGCATCATCAATTCACCCGATCCGAACAAAGAGTCTTCTAATGTAGCGATTAATGCTATTGCAAATCTGATAAATAGTGGGATGATGGATATCCAAAAAATTTTGTTCCAGTTTGATGGTTCCTATTCTAATTACAAAGGTGAACTTTTAATCTCTACAAAAGCAAAAAGGAAACAGGATCAGATTATAAATCTCGTTTTTATGAATTTAATTAAAGATAAACTTTCTATGATAAGTACTCTTTCTCAAAACAGCCAATGGAAACGATTTGGATTTAAATACTTTGATCCTCAAGATCGAGAATTCTTGCACTCTGCATTAGGACACACCCAGAGTGTTACCAACGAAGAACAAGCGTTCGAAGTAATAAAACAAATTTACTAATTTTTTAATAATTGTTTACAAAAACGTAAATCTGTTTCCAACTATCATAATATTTAAATTCTTTTTTAATATTATTTTTTTCAGAATTGAAAACTGTTCGATTCATGGTTCTGGAGATGGTTCCATGGTTAATGATACGGGGATATTTCTTCAAAAAGTCTTGAACGGAGTAATTCATGAAAAAGTAATTTTTGGAAACTATTATGGAATTTATATCATAGATTCCGGCAATGTTAATGTCACCTACAACAATATCGGAAACGTTAGAGGTATGAAAACCATAACACTACACAGCAATATGTGGTTATATCTAAATAGTTTTACTAGTTCTTTCTATGACATTTAGTTATTGGGCTGCTATTGCCTTTTCATCCCTATTTCTGGTTTTACGAAAGAGGAAGCAATGAAAAAACTACAATTTGTAATAATCTTTTTTCTTTTTCGGTGTGGAACTCTTTTTTCCTTTTGTAGGCTTTCGGTGTTTATATGTCGAATCTGTGAATAGATAAATACAATCCTTTAAGGGAACAACAGGTTCATCAAATTTCATCGAGAATTTCACAGGTTTGGATTCTGAACCTTTGGGAGTGATTTGTACTGATTGATTTCCAACCATTAGTTGACGAACTTGCTGAGGAAAATAGGTATCAGATTCTGAATTTCCCTGAACAATTAATTGCGTCTTCTCTTTTATGAATCCATTTGTTAACTCAACAGTTCCAATCGAGTTTGAATATGAGGTTATGGTTCCGAGTTTGATTAATCTCCAATGAGATAAATTTGTGGGGGATTTATATTGGTGTTCAGAGGACTGCATTCGGTTGAAGAGAAATCCTTGAGTAAATCCCCGATTGTAGACTTTTTTCAACTCGTTGATCCACATTCCCACTTTTTTCTTCTTCGACGTTGTAAACTCACCTTTCCCTTGAGCTTTTAATGCTTCTCGGTATATCTTGGTAACCCAATGCACGTAATGCGGATCGCGCATCCTTCCCTCGATCTTTAATGCTTTCACTCCTGAATCGATAAGTTCAGGAAGATATTCAATTAGACATAAATCTCGAGAATTCATGAACCGAACCCCATCATAGATATATTCATTATTCTGGTTATCGATAACCGTCCAATCTCGTCTGCATGGTTGGATGCACCTACCCCTATTTGCTGAGAATTTATCATCCCCGCCACATACATCTTGTGATAAATAGCATCTGCCCGATATACTTGTGCACATCGCTCCATGCACAAACACTTCTATTTCTGTTTTAGTCAGACGTTTTGCAATAGTACTTATATGTTTTAATGATACTTCTCTAGCAAGGATAACTCGTTCTGCCCCTAAGTCTTCAAAAAATTTTGCAGAAACCGAATTGGATATGTTAGCTTGAGTTGAAATATGAAAAGGGATTCCAATTTCTTTAGCATAAGAAATTGCTGCGATATCATGAAGAATCACGGCATCAAATTCAGACGTATGAGCTAACTCAAGTAATTCTCGTAATTCCCCCAGTTCCTCCTCGTAAAACAGGATATTTGTTGTTAGGAAAGCTCTTTTACTGTTGTCATGCAGGAGTTTAACTGCTTTTGGTAAATCTTGCTGCGTGAAATTATCTGCTTGCATCCGCATATTATATTTTTCAAACCCAAAATAAAACGAGTCTGCAAATTTTAATCCCGCTTTGATGGATTTCAAATTTTTTGCAGGGGCAAGTAGCTCTACCATGAATATCACCCTAGAACAAATAGGCATGAATTATATGGTTTGTCCTAATCCAACCATAAACCTAGAATAATAGTGAAATACCATATGCTGCAAAGATAAGTATTATGCAAACCAAAATGGGAAGTGCGACTACTTTGAAGGATTTTACATAGCTTGTCTTGAAATAATCCACACTATAAGCCATACACGGGTGGATCGGAGTAATTAAATATCCCAGAAAAATTGCAGAATAGATTAATGCAAATTCAAAATATGGCATTATGGTTAGAGAATATTGGGTTAAAAAAATTGGAAATAAAATTGATCCTGGCAGTTCCACACGTCCGGTACCGATTCCAAATAAAAAGCTGATTAATAAAAATAAGACAAATGGAGAGTTTAAATCACTAATAAATTCGGGTAATCCTGAGGTTTTAAACACGTTAATAAAGAAATACATTGCATAAATCAGAAGAGGATATCTCCATATTTTCATTTTTTTAGAAATCCCAATCAACTGTTTTGGTTTTACTACTTGAATATAAGACGATTGAATCTTTTTTACTAAGAATAAGCAAAAAACGACGCTAATTATTAGCCCAATCATTAAAAATAAGGATGGAGATAACCATTGCGGTAAATCCGGATATAAACCAGGATATTCTAATTGCTTTTTATTGTAGTTACCGATAATTATACGAGCAGGCAAATCAATCAAAGGAGCGATTACAATAGGGAGAAGATCCCTTAAAAATATCCATATGTTGCGGTTTCCTTTCCGTTGGATTTTCGGTGTGCGCTTGATGAGAATTAAATACCCAATTAACACCATAACCAAGAATGGGGCGATTAAAATAAGCGTCATTACATATGGAGAAGAGTAATTTAGAATCTGGTATATAACGAAAAACGTGGTTTGAAGAGGAAATATTAAAATTATTACTTCACGAAACCATACATTAATCGCAACTTTCTTGTTTGAATCTAATTGAGGATCAATTTTGTCTACCAATGGGGCGCTTAATAGAGCTCCTCCAGGCATTGGCAGCAATCCAAAGAAAGCGGGTGATAGCATCAGAGACATCCTATTTGGTACATCCAGTTTTTGGATCAATTCCATCATTAAATGAGATTCTTCCATTATTCCCCCTAATAATGGAATTAAAGTGACTGAAACTGCTAAAAAAAATATCTCCCAATTTAGAAAAACGGTGAGTGAAACCTGCAAAAGGTCCACTCTATAGGGAAAAACAGACATTAAGGCTAAAAATACCGCTCCAATAAAAATTCCGACTCCTAAATCCCACCTTGCTATTATTAATATTAGTACTATTGTAATAAGAAAGGACACCCAGATTGGAATCACGTTAGAATCATTCACCAGTTGGTTATAGCTGTTATCTATTAGCAATAGGATATAAAGTTATGAGAAAGAATAATTGACAATTTTTAACGAGTCCTACTAAGAATTAGTATCTGTTTTTGGTTGGTGATCGATTTCGTTAGCTTCTTTTTTTTTCTCCAGTGATAATGACTGTGTCTGATTTTTTTTCTGTTTTCCTTTCTTCTGAAGATACGGCATGAGCCAGAATTGGTACAGAGCAAGAAATCCAACACCCAACAACACAATTACCAAAGACATTATATTAAAGATACGTGAATGCTCTTGAATGGCTAGTTCCATTTCGATTGGGTTGTCGATATAATGCTGAAAATCTCTTAACGGGAGGAAATATTCTCCCAATGCTACATAGAAGATTACGCGAACAACGGATCCGAGGAAAGTAGCTACAATATAGGTTTTTGTTTTTACTTTAGTTAACCCCGCTGCAAAACTAACCGGATCGAATGCCATAAATGGAAAAGCTCGTAAAATAATAATTGCCCATACTCCATACTTATCAATGAATCTATCAAGTACCTCAATTGCTTCAGTTCCAGCAAATTTTTCTGCTAAAGGTCTTCCTCCTTTTAGGACCATATAATATGTAATAATTCCTGCAAACATACTACCGATAATTCCGTCAAGAAGGCCCCACCAGCCCCAGATCATACCTGCACTCAATAAAACTGCTTCGGAAGGAATGGGTAGCAAAATTGCCTGGACTCCCATTACCAAGAAAAAGATCAGATGCCCCCAGAATCCAATTTCATAGATGGGTTTGACCACACAAGTCACAATAAATCGGAACAAAAGATCCGGGTCATAAATTTGGATTATAAACAGAGCCACTGTAGCTGCAATAACGGCAATAAATATCCCAATCCAAATCCAAGTTTTCTTGCTGTGGTCACGGAAAGATCTTTTAATCATTTCCCAAAGCTGAAGAATGAATTTTTTTGTTCCAATCCATAATCGTTGAAACAACGGTTTTTTCTCAGTTTCCTGTGATTGAGGTCCCCTTTCTTCCATAGATTATCCTTTAACCGAAGCTATTTGAAGTTGTGTGAAATCCATAATAATCACATGTATGTTCATTCCCATAATTTGAAATCATTTAAACAACAATTTAACCGATTTTATGATTGTACGGACCATTTTCATCGACATTGAGCAGTGTTTAGTAATTTGATTCCGCACTTTATTAGAAAAATTCCAAGAGTTAGTTCTTATACACAATTGTGTCGTTTTTATTCTCTCCAGTATGTTTTAATGGTTGTGCTGATACTCGGTGTGACTGGCTGGTGGGATAGAAAGGTGTTCTACGATAAAGCCTACAGAAAAGAAATCAGCACCTCATGGATTGGATCGAGAGTGGACTCAAAAGCCTAATTCTAAGCATTGAAACGATCTTCTCACTCTTTTACTCTTTTTCCTTTTTTTCTAATATAGAAAATTAATATAGAGCACCTCCTTATTATTAGTAAAATTATCAGTTTTATCGTTGCGTTTACAAAACTGCATTAATTGCTCTTGGGTGTTTCCATGAGAAGAAAATACCAACTAATGATGAAATATGTGATTTTGGGCAGTGCGTTAATTGGGCTCATTACTGCTCAATTTGTGTTGTTATACGCTTTTGAGAGAAGGGAAAGAAGAACTACCTCGGTTTTCTATACAGACCCTATTACGTCTGAGCCCATCTCTTATGAAATAGATTTCAAAATTTGCACCCCAACTTCCTATACCGGAAAATTACCCACAGTAATCATGCTGCATGGAGATTTGGTCGATGATAAATCCATGAACTTCATAAAAACGGAATTTATTCAGAAAGGTTACCTGGTAGCACTAATGAAATTGGATTTCACATATCAATCCTATTTTGAAATTGAGGCCGTTATGAATTACTTATTAATCCAACCGAATGTAGAAGATGCCCAAATTGGAATAATTGGTCATTCCCATGGCTCACATTTTGCTTTCTGGTTCGCTAAGATGCACGACGATGTAATTCAAGGCACAATTATGGAAAATATGGGCACAGTGGGTCAATTATATGACGATTATTATGATTATTATAATTATTTCGTTGAAACCTCTCAGCATTTGACCCATCTAGATTATGTTACCAATTTTACAGATTCCATTACCGTTGATAACCCAAAAAATCTGCTCATTATCACGGATAATTATCAACCTGTACGTGCCACGGAAATTTCGGAAGTCATTATTGCGACGTGGCAATTTGACGAACCAAATGTTATGACAGGGTCTTTTAATAATGGAACAGCTAGAGAACTAAATACACAATATAGGATGTTTTTCCATGGTTCGGGATTATATAATCCTTTGGTTATTCAGAAAGATCTCTATTGGATGAGTAGCGCTTTAGGACATCCAATGGACGAAAATTCTGTAATTCCCATCTCAATACGCGTTTATAGCTACTTTGTTCTACTTTTGGGTGTGATAGTGCTCTCAAGTTTCTTTTTAATAAAAGGATTAAATTTGATTCCTATTCAGTTAAGTTGGTTAAAAAATCGTCTCTATAGTAGAAGAAAGGAAAAAACTCAAGATGTTACCATTGAAATTCCAAAAGTCTTAGAATGGAAATCTAAAGAGATCCCTAATAAGGATCTTTTTCGTCTTAATCGACGATATTCTAGAGAATTCGATATTATTTATGACACAGCTGAATATTTTAGAGTATTAATAATTATAGCGATTGGTACACACTTGTTTCTCTATTTATTACAACTCATGGCAGGAGAAAACTCATTATATTATGTCGGACCAAGCGAATTCGGAGATTTTCTTAATGTGATTTTTGCTTTCAATGACAACTTGAATGAGGTGTTGTTTACGCACCCCCTATCATTTTCCGTAATGTATTTCTGGATTCTCATTGTATTCTTTATCCGCCGTTTACGAATCAAAGATCCACGTATGAGTAAGGCAAGAATGAACTTCCTTGACGCACCAAATATCCTAATCCTTGCTGTGGAAATCTTCGCTCTGTTTTTCCTATTTGGATGGATCACGTTATACCATTGGCTTGGGTTGAACTTCTTCCAATCAGGGATTAATATACTATTGCGTTTCGCGATATTGTTTTATCTTCACTTTACAGTAATAGAAACAGGCTTTAGTCAAACCACCAAACCTGAATCTTTGGATCGTGAAATCTATACACGAACAACTTTAATGGCACTTTTGATGTATATACCATTATTAATCCCATCAATTTCCATATTGCTGCGTGCTTATAATTACGCTCCATACTATATCATCCCATATTTGACTGTTGTTGGTTTAGTCGTCGGATTCTCTGTATTTGGTAAAAAAAGTGCGTTTCAAATTACGCTCCCTGTTTTCTTTATTTTATTATTCTGGAAATATAATATGTACTATTGGATCCTCTTTTAGAGATCATCTAATTATGTCTTTTTTTATGTCTTCATGAAGTGTGATTTTTTATAATTCTCCAACAAAATTTTCTTTTTTCAAAATTATTAACCAGCAAGAAAAGGTTAAAAATGAAGAAAGGAGATTTTTCTTTTATGCCAGATGAAGAATATACTTGGGTGGATTTTGAGACTTTGGAAAAATTCATGCGCGATGTTATGATAAAAATTGGCGTTCCCGAAGAAGACGCGAAAATTGTAGCAGATGTGTTGGTTACATCAGATAAACGAGGAATAGATTCTCACGGAGTTGGTAGGTTGATGATGTATTATGCTCGAATAAAGCGCGGACAACAATTACCGACAACAAATATCACAATAATTAAAGATAATCCCGGAACTGCTAGATGGGATGCAGGAAACGGAATGGGGCACCCAGTTAGCAAGAAAGCTATGCAAGCGGCAATAGATAAGGCGAAAAAGAATGGAATCGGTATGGTAGTAGTCGGAAATTCGAACCACTTCGGTATCGCAGGATATTATTCTCTCATGGCAGCGGCTCAAGGATGTATCGGGATATGCGGAACAAATGCTCGCCCCTCAATTGCCCCCACTTGGTCGGTCGAACCAATGTTAGGAACAAATCCTCTAACTATTGCACTCCCAACTGATTGGGATTTTCCATGGTGTGCGGATCAAGCAACTTCTATTACTCAACGTGGGAAAATTGAGACTTATGCGCGAATCGGAAAGGAGGCAATTCCTGGATGGGTAATAGATGAACACGGGAACGCAGCAACTGATGCTCCAGATATTCTGGATAAAATGTTAGAATTCAAGGCAGCATTAACGCCATTAGGCGGAATAGGAGAGGATCTTGCAGGTTACAAAGGGTATAATTATGCCACTTTCGTAGAAATTATGAGTGCATGTTTGACACAATCTAATTTCCTCCAAGCGTGCTTAGGAGTAAAAGATGGAAAATTTGTTCCCTACAATCTAGGTCACTTCTTTATTGCAATTGATATAGAGTCTATCATTGACTTAGAAGAGTTCAAAAAGACGACTGGAACGATGTTACGACAACTTGCCGGGGCAAAGAAAGCACCAGGCGCAGATCATATCTACATTGCTGGAGAAAAAGAATGGTTAGCTGGAAAAGAACGTGCAGGAAAAGGAGCACCCATCTCTAAAGAAACTCAAAAACAATTCCTGCAAATCCAACAGGAATTGGGATTAGATCAGTATGATTTCGGATTCGAAGTAGAAATTGATAAATCTGCTACACCCGGTTGGTAAAGAGACTCCATCATTAAACAAACAATAATATCATTTTTTTACTCAAATACAAACGTAAAAGAATACTTAGCATATCATGACCGTAAAACCATATTAATCGACGGTGCTAAATGAGGCAAACATTGATGACGAAAGACTCAGAGAAAGA
>SDNX01000005.1 GCA_004524545.1 Promethearchaeota archaeon | reverse complement strand
TTTTATCTCTGTTTCGAATCCGTGTGTCAAAATTTGGATCATTTTTCGGTAAGACAATAAAGCTTTAGCATCACACTTGCCCATAGGATATCCATAACATCCACTTTCTAACCATCTATAACTCAATCAGAAAAAAATACCCATAAGGCTTAATAATTCATCGTCACTCGTTCATATATGCGAGTAATTTTCATTGTATTGCTTGTGTTAGCAGTATTCACCATTCTAATAATAATAAGTTATTTATTGTGGAAAAGATCCGTGATGAAAGTAATGGAGACAGGAGAAATTATGGAAGTATCAACAGGTAAACTGCATTATAGACTAACTGGAAAAGGTCCGGTACTATTTTTTATGCATACAAAAAATTCGTGGAGTAATCAGAAAGTTGTGAAATTTATCCCATTTAAGAAAAAAGGTGTTGTATTTCAACTTTTTTTCATAGGTTTTTGGATTTTTACAGTAAAGAGAGTAATAAAGGTTGAACTTCTACCTCTTCGCATAAAGTAAATATACGCCTGTGACCGCGAATTTCCCATCCTTGACTTGATGAACTACAAAACCTTTACTTTTCAGAAGAGTTGTGATCTCTTCTAATAGATTTTCACGCCCTTGTGCATTCGTATGCACTTCCATTGCTATTTGGTGAATCAAATTCCAACCAGAGTCATTTAAGCCTTGTAAAACTTGCCATTCATAATTTTCAGCATCAATTTTCAGAAAATCTATAGTTCCTATATTATTCTCGTTAATTACGTCTGATAACGTTCGCACTTTAATCGGAACTTTCTGTTCCTTGAAAACGTATCGATGGGCTAATTTTGTGAACGTTTTTCTTAGAAATTTTGGAATGAATTTCGCAATAGGTGTGATTTTTTTCATTTCCTCCCAGTTTTCGATAGTCCTTTTCTGTTCCAATTCAAAATCGACAGGTTCTATTGCAGAAAGTGTTGTTGCGCGAGGATAGTAATTAATTTCAACATTTGATTCTTCCGCTCCCAACCCAATATTAAACGCATGGACTTTTTGTGTACTTTTAATGGATTCGAGATTTTTTTTCTGAACTTTATATATTGCTGGTACTGGTTCAAATGCGTAGATTGTAAGATCATTTGCTTGTTGTGAAATATACTGTGAAAACACTCCGACATTTGCACCAACGTCAAAAATTACATCCCCATCTTTTACCTCTAAGCCAAAATTGTCGTAGATTCGATCATTGAATATTTCATTATAGGAATCGATAGCAGATAATCGATCAATGCAATATAATTTCTCACCGTTTGGTATTGTACAAGACTTCATAGATCAAACCATTTTTTAATTTGTGTTAGAAATTACTACACTTTATTGATATCCTGAAGACCATATGCTTCCTTTAGTAATTGGCCGACACGAGCCACGAAAGCTGCGCAAGGTGCCCCATCTACTAGCGAGTGATCGAATAGGAATGTCATGTTATAGATTTCTCGACTTTCAAATCCATTCTCGGTTTCTATTACTCTCTTTACAATTCCTCCAAGATTTACATTCAATGTCTTGTCTCCAAAACCAACGGGCCATCCTGTAAACCCTTTGAAAACTTCACCTAGAGTCGATATTCCGATAGTTCCCATTATTTTTTTTACATAGAAAGGATTTTTTAACATACGACGCATAGCCATCCTTCGAATGAATGTGGGAATCAACATTAATAGTCTAGGATTATTCCCTTTGGAATCCTTATCTAGCTGCTCATTTTCTTCTAACTTCTTAGTTTGAATGCCCAAAATTTCTTTATTTATCTCAGCTATGCTTTTTTTGTCAATATTACGAACACAATGGTTATATGGTACTTTTTTGTTATCTTTTCTAGTAAGTTCGATCATTACTGAGCAATCTACTTCATCAAAGGTAACAGTTTTTCGTTTTCCTATTAAAAAAGTGTTAAATCGTTTATCTTCAGATACTGCTTGCCCAACACATTTTGCGATCCAGCTTGTGAGACTAATTTTTTTTCCTTCTTTTTTAAGCTCACTGATTCGTTTTCTTCCGTCTGTAATATCGAGCTCAACTAATCCCAACACACGATGATTCTCACCTGCAACCTCATAATAATCTCCCATTATTCTGCGAGTCGGTGAAAAGTTCTTAATTGTGCAATATTTTTCCTTTCCCATGATTCTCATATCCGATGATTTGATTTAAATAGTGACAACCTTTAATGAACAGTGTTTAATATAAAACAAATTCAAATCAATAGTTATATAAATAACACTCTCTTTTAATAAAAATATCTAAAAATATCTGATAAGGTCAGATATTAAAAAATAAAGGAAATTTTATGATTTCCCACTGAACACGTTATATTAGGTGAGCTATGTGGATATAACAATCCTAAGTATTCTCGCAACACTTTACTTCTCTGTAGAAATAACAATATTGTTTTATTATGGAAAGATATCTTTTGGATACGACTCCAACGGATTTGATTTTGAGGAATTAGCAAAGAAACATGATATTCCATTTGTCTCGATTATCGTTCCAGCCTATAATGAAGAGAATAATATTGGAAAATGCTTAAAATCACTTAAATCTTTAAATTATCCACATTATGAAATCATATTAATTGATGGTGGGTCAACAGATAAGACCGTTTCGGTGGCACAGGAATATCTCGAACCAAAAAATATTATTGTGAGTGAGGGATTACCTGAAGGATGGATTGGGAAAAGCTGGGCTTGTCATCTTGGGTATCAAGCTGCGAAAGGAGATATATTACTTTTTACAGATGCTGATACAGAGCACAAACCCGAATCATTAAGGAAATTAGTTTGCATAAGTAGAGAAACCAATGCAGGATTATTGACCCTTCTTCCCTATCAAAAAATGTCAAAATACTGGGAATCAATACTTCCAATCTACTACTTCATGTCCCATGTTAGTTCTGGAGGATCGAAAAGAGTGAATAATCGTGAAAATCAGGATAGTTTCTTAGCTTCGGGACAATATATGCTTTTCACTCGGAAAGCGTATGTTGAGTTTGGAGGGCACGAGAGCATTAAGGGCAGTGTAGTCGAGGATTATGCAATAGCCAGATGTATAAAAACAAAATTGAATTGTCTGTATTACTTGGAAAATCACCAACTTGTCGCATCGAGAATGTATCCAGATTCTCCCAGAATGTGCTGGACAGGAATAAAAAAGGTTCTCTACGCAGGTACAAGAATAACTTCACCCAAGAAAATAATACTATCCACGTTGTTCGTACTTTGGGTTATCCTTACACCTTTTGCGATTTTGCTATCAGTTCGCCATGAAACCCGGTTATTCTTCTTAATAACTAGTGGAATATATATTCTGCACTTGTTGGTATTTGCACATTATTGGAATAAGAAAGGACGGCACTACTATCTTACATACTTACTTCTTCCATTCCTAGAATTCGTGTTTATTTTAGCAATGATATTTTCTGTATTGGAAATTAAATTCAAAAAAACAACCGAATGGAAAGGAATCAAATACACCCCTGATCTTGATGCAGGTTTATCTTAAATCAAGCAAGTGCAATCTTACTCTATTTTTTTATGTACCAGTGAACGCTATATTTTTCTTTTTCTTTACGGATGAAAAATAAAAGGCGTTAACTTTGATTCCACAATTATTTATAATAACAAAACCATCAGGATATGAACTTCATGCCTCTTTATTCAAAGGAGGAAACAGCAATCTTATTATAATCTGTCATGGTGCCATGGGAGATAAGTTTGAAAGCCACAACAGGTTTCTTTATGTTACAAAAAGCCTGACAGAAAATAATTATGATGTGCTACTGTTCGATTTCACGGGATCTGGGGAGAACGAACGAGTACCATTTCAAACTTCCTCCATGATAGAAGATTTTAAAGCAGTATGGGAATGGGCTAGCCAGCAAAATTATACGACTATAAGCACAATTGGGCTTAGTTTAGGGGGGTTGATCTCTTTAGTTACTCCAGCACCAGGTAGGAAACTAGCAATTTTTTGGTCTCCTGCATTTCATCCTAAGGACTTTATCTCTCCTTTCTTGAGATTTCTAGCTAAAATTCTACCAAAACATGCAAAGATTACCCTAAAAATGCCAACAAGTGGAAAACCTCCCAAAATTTTGTTTAGAATCTCCTTTGTTCATGAACTTTTAGAAATGAACATAGAGGAACATTTGCAGCGTTTTTCTACCCCCACCCTAATTATTCAAGGAACCAGAGATATCGTAGTAAATCCAAAATCTTCCATTAGAGCATATTCCTTGCTTCCTCAAGGCAAAAATAACTTTTTAAAAATGGTAAAAGGGGCTCCTCACGACTTCAGAGGGAATCACTTAGATGAATACATATTGCATTCACTGAATTTTTTGAACGATACCCTAAATAAAATATAGAGAAGAAGGTATGCAAATAAGAACTGTGTTTTGCTGTGCTTTTTATTCGTGTAACTTTAAGTTTTTGATGAAACATTGCATTAATGAAATTTCTTGAGAATCTAGAAGTTATGAATAACTCATCATCTAAATTACTTCCTACTATACCAAAATATATCATATTTTCGTTCTTGATTAATCATACACGATATCACAATTAAATACAGTAGTAGAGTCGATCCCGTTGTAATTAAGAGAGTATTACGTAATTTCATAATTCTTTCATCTTTAATCTCCGAAAGTGGAATGATTTCATATCTGACATCAACGCTCCCGTAATTTACCCCTACATTAAATTCAAAAATAATATACGGATATTGCAGCGAAAATGTTGTATTTTTTTCGGTTGAATAGTAACCGGGTGATGCCCAAGGTGTACATGGAAATCCTATTGAGGCAACTCCTGATCCTCTTGTTCCATTCCATCCTATAATTTGGATATTCCCCATTTGTAATTTAGGATTGTCCGTAACGAAAGAATTCAAAGTATATGTCATGAGAAAATTTGATGTAATTGTATAACTTAGATTATAACTATTCTCATTTATCCAAAAATGCATGATACCCGAATATTGGGAAATATCTTCTGCTGTGATGGGAGCTTCCCTGAAAGTTAATACTTTTGCGCCTCCGATAATCGTTATTGATCCATTTATTGACAGGCTATCGTATTCGATTTTAAAATTCAAGTTTTCGAATCTTTGGGAGGAATCCATGACTTTTTGCACTATTATTTGAGAATTGTCTTCTTGAAATTTCGTCATATTCAGCACAGAAAAGAACGTAAAAAATTCTAATCCATGATTTGCTTTAATGGTTAAATATAATTGAGTTTCATTGTATATTTGATCATGATAGGTGAAATTTGGTTCGATTCCATGGATGATGTTAAATAGGAACTCGAAATCATAATGAAAACTCTCTGTATTTTTACTTTCGAGGATTGAATATTCAACAGAAATATTAGAATTAGGAGTAGGTACAAGTTCTATATTATCCGATTCATTAATCATTCTTTCTATATCAAAAATTCCAGTGTTTTTAATGACATATCCCAGCGAAATAAATGAGGGAACTGCAATAACTACAACAAATCCAAGTATAATTGTTAATCTAAGTTTTTTATCCATTAAACCCACCTATTGAGAATCCAGTTATGACACTTTAACCAGTTTCATCGAAAATATTCTGTGAATTCGTATTCTTTTAGATCATTCCAACATATAAATGTGATAGATTCCTACATTCTGCAGTCTTTAACATTTTTGAAGAACAACCTATAAATATCAATATAAAATACCAACTAATGTGATTTTTCGAATCAAAAAGGGGTAAATTGACAGTGACAGAGCAATATCTTAAAATAATAAAACCGTCGGGGTATGAACTCCATGCATCATGGTTTAATCAAGGAAATGAAAATTTGACTATTATTTGCCATGGAGGATTTGGAGATCGTTATGAACATGGAAGGTTTCTAGCAATGGCAGAAAGATTAGCTGAAATAGAATATGATACCCTTTTGTTTGACTTCTCTGGATATGGAGAAAATGAACGGGTCCCTATACAACTCCCAGTAATGGTAACGGATCTCGAAGATGTATGGAATTGGGCAAAACAACAAAATTACAAAAAAATTGGCACGATAGGATTAAGTATGGGGGGGTTAGTGTCATTATGTGCCCAAATTCCTGATAGAGATTTTGCAGTATTTTGGGCTCCAGGATTTTATTTGAAAGACTCCATTTCTCCGTTTCAGAAATTCATCGCAAATATTGCTCCAAAACGATTATTGAAAAAAACTATAAAAATGAAACAAACTGGTGCAGGACCACCATTATTATTTGAACTGTCCTTTGTTGATTATGTATTAAATTTTGATGTGGACCAATACTTACGAAAGTTTTCCATCCCCTTTTTAATTATTCAAGGTACTAAAGATAAAACAGTAAAACCGGAGTATTCTGAAAAAGCCTTTTATATAATGCCTAAAGATAACAATCATATTTTGAAAATGGTGGAAGGAGCACCACATGATTTCAAGGGAGAACACTTGGATGCATTTATCACTCATACGCTGACTTTCTTGACAAATGATTTCTGAATTTCTATCCTTAATGTCATAGGAAACTCAATGCGATTGTGAATATAGTCAACATTACACTATTTACTAAGGAAGAAAGCACAACATCCTTGTTTACGGAATAGATTTTAATTGCTACAGCATTTATAAGGATAATCTGAGGAAATATTGGTATTAAGAATTGGATATTGAACCAACTTCTGAATATACCTACGGAAATCAATATGATTATGGTAATAGGTACAAAATTCATTGCTGTCACTAACCCTAACTCTTTAAATTTACCGGAAAAAGTTGTATTGGGAGTTCCATATACTGTTCTAAAGAATAAGGTATTCGTAAACATTATTAAAAACATGAAAATCCAATAAAGCGCTGCCCACCCCCATTTTGAGATTCCTGGCACGATTCCAAATATATAGCCAATTGTTAACCCTAAAACTGCATATAATGCTAAACCCAGCCCAATGCCAATGGCGATATTAACAATGGAAGTTCTTCGGAATTCATTTTTAAGGAATCGTTCAAATCGTATCCCTTCTTTTTTCAAAAGATACCATAAGTAAAATGTGCTCGCAGCTGCAGATCCCGAAAGTAATATGATAATTAAGGAGGTGTAAAAAATGGGTAGAACCAGCGAAAGTGCTCCAACAATCACACATGGAATCGATAAGGGCAATACCGTATACCAATATCTTCGCAAAACTTTTTTACGCAATTCATTCCGATCGATTTTTTCAACAAGGGCTGAAATGTCTTCATAATCAGACTTTTGAGTAGATAATTTCTTTATGATAAACTCTGCCGAGAAGATAAATGCTACAATACCACTACATGTTCCAATCACAACAAAAAGGATTAGTAGTGTATGACTTGTCATTTCAGTAGGAGAATTATTCTCATTTTCTAGCGTTTGGAGAAACCATTTTCGAGTTTCGAGGATGTTATTGCGACTATATGGAGCAAGAAGATGATCTGTGTTAGAGAGTATTAATTTTGTAGCATTTCCATCAGAAATAGAGCCATAAGTTATGCCTGGTTCTATATTTTCTGTAGCGATTCCTGTACGGTTGGAAATATATTGTAAAACATGATCATATTCTACTACCTCATCAATTTTTCCTTGTAAGATCAATAAATTAGGAGGATCTTGTGGACTAGAACCACTTGAAGCTAGACTAACCATAGCCCGAAAGTCAGGATCACTGGATAGAAGTTGATACCCTGCCCCACCCCCCATGGAATACCCTAAATATCCAAGGTTAGACATATTTATATCTCCTCGGAGCGCAAAAATATTTTTAATTGCTAGGATATCAAGCGTAATATTTTCTCTAAGAAGAGTTCCCCCACTTCGTCCGTGTCCTCTGAAATCAAAAGCGGCGACTACAAAGCCATTTTGAGCTAGATCTAATGCAATCGACCTCATAAATTGCTTATTTACCATCACTCCATGACCTAGAATTATGCCATTTTTTAAGGAGGAATCTCCTTTCGGTGCAAATAGATCGTAATAAATTTTGATCCCATCACCAGTTATTGTGTGATTATTGAGAGATTTTGCGACCCCAATTGGTAAAAAATTAATACATACTACACAACCCACAAAAATGCTCCACGTGATGATTAGGGTTATCATCTTTTTACGATTCATAGAAGTATATTTACTCAATTAGCTAATTATAACTTTCAATTTTGTACTACAATTTCGATTCGAATGTATTGAAAATTTGCTTAATTATTAAATGTGAAATTCTAAATAGTTCTCAGAATTTTAAAAACACAATTGAATTAGGGAAAATTGGCAAAATGATATTGGAATCTATGGTATGCAATTGGATGCAGACAAATTGTTATATATTTGGAGACGAGAAAACGAAAGAGGTTGTAATTATAGATGCAGGGGGAGAACCGCTCGCAATCATCCGACGGATTGAGAATAAAGATCTCAAACCGATTGCATTAATAAATACACATGGACATCCTGACCATACCGGAGGAACAGAAAAATTACGAGATCACTTCAATATCCCTATCATGTATCACCCCGATGAACATAAATTAATAGGATTTCAAAAAGTTAAGTATATCCAAGAACCCGATGTAATTGAAATAGGTTCCGAAAAATTACATGTATTGGATTCTCCAGGGCATTCTCCGGGAGGAATTTTATTAGCGAGTTATGAAAACAAGATTATTTTTACGGGAGATACATTATTTGCTGGTTCAATTGGGAGAACTGACTTTGAGGGTGGAGATTACACAAAATTGATGAATTCTATTCGAGTGAAGATTATGCGAAACAAAAACATTACAGATGATTTTCAAGTTCTTGCTGGACATATGCACGAATCCACGGTGGGTCGAGAACGAACAATGAATATGTTTAAGAGAGACTTTTTGTGATCTTTTTTCCCTTTCATTTTATCTGATATTCTTATTGAGGATCATATCCATTCTAACATGAACTAAATGTCTAATTACAATATCAACGATGAGTGGATTTTAAACCGAATTTCGAAACAGAGCACCAGTTTTAGCAGTTGGATTTCTAGTTTGAAAAATGTCCTCTCAAAATCTTTAGAAAACGTAGATCCTAAACAATTGGGACGACATGGCAAAAATGAGATAGTAACTTCATTAGATGAAGTTGAAAATAATTTATTGGAAGCAAAAGAGGAATTATCGAAACTCGGTCTTGGGGGAATGTTTTCAAAATTCGGCGCACTAATGGGGAATTATATTAAGAAGCAAATTGGAGATACAATAAAAGAGGATGATTTATTTGACCTTGATTTTATTACTGGGAAGAAAAAAAGTCTCTCAGGTGCTTTATATGATGTTTCCAAAGAAAAAGGAATTGAAGAAACCGGATTACTCTACTTAATAAAAGCGTTACCCGATCTTGAAGCATTTCTTTATAGCACCAGTGTTCAAAAATACTACCGAGATCACACCGAACATGCATTACGTGTTGCAGTGCTTGGTGATTTCTTGTTATCCCAAGATTTAGGACAAGGAAAATTAAGTAAAGTTATTGCCGATAAGATTGAACTGGATGAAACTTTTATCCGGGAGAAATTATGGTGGTTAATCGGACTTCTCCATGACATTGGTTACCCTTTGGGCAAAATGACTACCGCAGTGAATTACTCTCTACTGAATCAAGTCTTAAAGTGCTATCCAACTCTTGATTTAGAGATTCAACCTTTACAAATAGGATTATCTTGGAAAGGTAACCTCGAGGATTATATGCAAATTCTTGAACAAGGAATGTCTGATAAAGCACGTGATCTATTTCGAACAGGAGTGGGACCAAAAACCCGACAAGTTTCGCAATATCAAACTTTCCTTCAGCAACAAGCAGGACATCCTGAATATCGGTATTCTGAACAATTTGAATTTGATCACGGTGTATTATCCGCTTTGTGTTTATTGAATGGATTAGGAACACCCGAAGTAATTAAGAAGAATGATGAGAATCGAGCATATGTTTTAGTGGCACAAGCAATTGCTCTGCACAGTTTTAAAGATCATTTGTCTGATCATTCATTTGAAAAGCGCCCATTAGGGTTTTTACTCATTTTAGTAGATGAATTACAAGAATGGGGGCGTCCGATTCCGATTAAAGTTCAAGACAGTTACTTCACTACGGATGTCAAAAAAGAAAACCTACTGGATGGGGTTCTACTTTACTTGGACGAGTTCAAGTGGAATATGGAATTTCGTAATGATACAGCGAAAAAACTCAGTAATTTTGATTTTAACCGATTTTCACTTTCCAAAAAAGAATCGTTTGAACGGCTTGAACGGGGAAATGAATTCAAATCTACAACTATTCATTTAAAAGATATCAAAATTGCAGATAAAGAAGGAAAACAAGAGAAAATTCTTAGTGAAAATAAGATAATAATCTGATGCCTTTTTTTATATTGTGATCCCTAATGAAGCTCATATGTAATTGTTTGAATTCCTGGGATTCGATCGAAATGGTCTGCATTTCGAGTCAGGATTTTAGTAATTCCATTTGCAAATCTACTACCAGCTATCATCCCATCACGAAATTCAATTGTTTTTCTGTCTAATTTTAGCTGTCCTAATATTTTAGCAGATTGGATTGACTCATCTCTACTAAATGGTAAAATTTGGAATTTGCTTAATATTTTTGAGAGAGTATCTATTCTTTTTTGCAACTTTTCTGGATCTTTATTGAGTATATTGTTGCTAAATAATCCAAAATATAGTTCATATACAGTAATTTCAGTTATAAAAAGGATCTCCTCATCCAATTCTGAGTCGATTTTGACTTTTTTCCTAATCAAAAACCATCCTACTCCTTTCTAAGGTAAAAATACGCTAAAAAGCCTTTCATAAGTGCGTTAAAAGGTTTTTTTAGCGTAGGTGCACCTAAACCCTATAAGTTGGGTAGAATTTTGGAAAAATAGCGTTATTGACGTTATATGCTAAAATACGTTAAAATTACATGGATAATTTGGGTAACGGAGCCTTAAGAACTCAGATAGATATTGATTAATCAAATCAACGATGTAACTGGTTATCAACTAGAATCATCTAAATTTACCTCATTAGGACGAAAATTCGCTCGAAATTCACTCACTGCTTTATTCATTTCTTTTGCTTCTTCATCTGTCATTAATTCAAAGGTGCTTGATTCATACCACTCTCTCAAATTTTTCATTAGTCAACATCTATTCTGCTGAATTGATCATCCATACCATTCCTTCAATTTAAAACCATCGTGAAACAGGGTCAAACGTGTAAAATCGAAAATTTTACGATAAATTACGATCCAATATCCCGATGGATAGGTAACACATCGTGATTTGTTTAAATACGCCGAACAGATTGTATAAGGTTAAGTTCGTAGTTCGGGTTTGGTAGTTCGGATGGTAGGATAGGGGGTTCTTGGATGAAAGTGGAGGGGTAACACATCATGACCCGAACAGATGTAGAATAGGTAAGTAAGAAGTGCGGGAACGTCGTCCAATTGAAAGATCCCTATCGGTGTTCTTGAACACGCCGAATGCGTAGCATGAGGCATTCTATCCGATAGGATAGATGCGTAACCTATCCGTTAGGATAGAATGGTACACCAAATGGATGGCACTTCGTACTATATACCTCCGTTAGGATAGAAAGGGAAAATTTAGATATCACGGAATAGATGTTGACTAATCAACAGTATACCTACTCGGCTGACTGCTCCTCCTAAAATCTGCCCTTTTCTCGCTTTAAACAATCTAGCAAATCTGAATGGAAAAATCCTATTAAAATAGACTGCTTTTCCTATTGAACCAAAGCCTCTGAATTTTTGGGTTGGATATTCCTTATCCTTATTTATTACCATTCGGGCGGATTTCTCCATTAATGCAAAAGTCTCATCTACTCCCAATCCCTCGGGAGGATATAACCAATTTTTCTGTGCCATGAAATGCCATAGAAATAAACTTGATTTAATTTGGTCATTCAGAAAATAAATGCAATTATACTCGGTAGGCCTTTTTCTTCTGTTTATTTAAATACTCCAGAATGAACCCATATGGCATTGTGGCTTTGATAATTAGCATAGGATTACCGATTTCAGACTCTTTTTCTTGTTCTTTGAACAATGCATCAAAATCTATATCCTTTAATTGTTCAATTTGGAAGATTCTTCTCATCTCTTTGAAGTATTCTCGCTCCGATAAGAAATTAGTCGAATTTGTGTTCCGGGATAACAATATAGGTTTGCCGTTTTTATCTTCCACCCAGGAGATCATCTTGTTGAAATGGTTCACTGCTTCATCATCGAAACCCGACTCTCGAATAGCTTCAAAAAAACGAATTTGAGTTTCGAAATATGACTTGATTAATTTGTTCATCGAAATTGCTGGGTTAATCAGCTCTTCAACTTCTTCACTTGAGAATTTTGTAAATGGTTTAAATTCCATATCGATTTCTCGAAAAATTTCATTTGCATTATCCGAGAATTCATAATAATTCTCATAAACATTGGGATTAGACTCTAATGGTACTCGTTCTTTTTTGATAATACCCAGATCCTTTATTAAAAATTTTAGATGTGAATGTATGGTGCTTTTGCTTTTATTTAGCCGTTCTGCTAGTTCTGTTAATGACATACGCCCATACATCTCAAATGCATTGAATATCTGAACCTTAGCTTTATTTTGTATCATTTTCCAGAGTTTTTTTCGAGTTTCTTCACGATTCCGTCCAGACATTGTTCTCACATATCATAATATGGCTAGTTAGGTATTTATATTTTCGGAAGAATATCGAATTCGTAAAAAGTCAACTTTCCGAAATATTTATATATGAAATTAGCCTACATTAGATCATGGTTTCGAAAATATCGATAATCCCGAATTCGTAACCCAACCAATAATCGAAAACGGAGGTAACAATACATGAACGATTACATGATGGATACAATTCGAAAATACGAAAACAAAATCAAAGAAAATAAAAACTACTAAAAATCAACCCATTTTTATAAATAAAACAACAGCACTAATACATTTCCAAAAAAGACAGTCAAAATATCCCAAAAACTAAAAAACGTGTATAGCATGACTTCACAACTCTCTAAAACATTAAAACCGTCCCAAGTACCCACGATAAAAACATTTCGTCAATACATTGTCATATGGATTGGACAAATCTTATCCTTACTTGGTTCCTCAATAGTGCAATTTACCATGATTTGGTGGATAACCACCGAAACTCAAAGCAGTATGTACCTTTCTTTTGCTGCATTTCTGGGATTCTTACCACAAATCATATTAAGTCCATTTATGGGAGTATTAGCGGATAAATTTGATCGACAAAAAATCATCATCTATTCAGATCTGCTTCAAGCAGCGGTAACTACAATCATAATTGCAGGATTAATGTTTAATTTTATGAATTACACCTTGTTTTTCATCATATTAGCTCTGCGTTCAGTGTTTCAGACGGTTCAATCTCCTTCAAAAGCCGCCATTGTTTCCTCAATGGTCCCTAAAGATAGATTATCTCGATTAAATGGAATCGATTATTTGTTATCAAGTATAGTAGCCATCGCAGGACCCGCATTTGCTGCATTATTACTGAAATTCTTTACGTTCTACCAAATCTTATTCGTAGATTTAATAACATTCGTCTTTGCCTTGATTCCCTTGTTATTTCTTTCTATTCCGAAATTAGAATCCCAACCAAAATCCAAGCAAAAAAAGGGAATACGGGATTATTTCTCTAAAATAAAGGCCGGATTCGATCTATTATCAAGCAATCGACCGTTCATGATATTGCTCTTTACTGCATCTATCCTAAATCTCTTTATTATGCCTTTCAACACTCTCCTCCCCTATTATGTCAATGTGACCAATCAAGGCACAGAAGACGAGTTGGCTATCTTAATGGGAGCTTTAAAAGTAGGTTTACTGCTAGGATCCCTTATCAGCACCTTAAAGAAAGAGTGGAAAAATAAAACAAGACTCACGTATTTCCTCTTAACTCTTCAGTTTATTGGATATTTAATATTAAGTTTCAGTCCATCGGGAATGTATCCCTTAATGAGTAGTGGATTGTTTATTGCAGGTTTAACCTTTCCTATTTTGAACTCCACTATTATAACCTCAATGCAACAAAAAATTCCTCAGGAATACCAAGGACGAATATTTTCCATCTTAATTTCAATATCGGGCTTAATTTCTCCTTTGGGCATCATTTTGTCTGGAACTTTAGAGAATCTTGTTGGAGTGAAATTGCTATGGATTCTTTCAGCAAGTATTGCGTTCCTGTTTGTGCAATGCATATGGTTGTTCACTAAGGTTTCAAAAGCATTAGATGGTGATTTTAAACTTCCCTGAACAATTGTATTGAAAATTGAATATAGACTATGATTCTAGTTTTTTTGGGGTGATCCAAACCCCTATTAATTTTTCTTCCCTACCCTAATGCAAGCATGATCAAATCATCTAAAGACTTTATTCGCACTAAAGGATGGGAATGTGGAAACTTTCAACCGGGACCAACTAATTCCATTATGGACGTAAACGGGTTAAAAGTGGGTCATAGCACCATAATTTCTGGATCAGGCATTTTAAAACCAAGAAAAGGTCCCATTCGTACAGGAATATCAGCAATTTTATCAGCTTTAGTAACCGAATGTAATGATTCCTACTTGAATGATATTCAAGGTCGTCATGTCACGTATAAAACATGTATTTGAAGCCATAAAGAATGCAAATTGTTCTGATCGGGTTGAAGAGGGATCTATAGGAGCTGCCACAGGATTCATGACATTTCAACTAAAGAGCGGAGTGGGAACTTCCAGTAGAGGTCTTCCGAAATCCAAAACAAGAACAGATAATTTGATTAATAGAGATCATTTTTTTAGTAAATCTTTAAATTCTCCAACTAATTTTGTCCCGTCGTTGATGAAACTTTTTGCGTAATTATAAACTAGTGTGATTTCAATATCAGAATATTGATGAACTAAAACATTTCTGAGTTTTTTCAATTCTTCTATAGTTTTAATAGAGGATAAGTGTGGTTTCAGCAATTGAATTACATTTTCAGGAGAATTCGGAGTACCTAATTCTAATAATTTCACAAGTTGTATGCAAATATCAAGAATTGCTTCTATAGAGACTTGTAAACTCCTTTCGATAGCGGCTTGCATAATTTCATTTAGTTCAAATTCTTCTTTTGTATCGGGAAGCCACTTCTCAATTTTGCGTAAGCTTGCAACCAATATATCTATTCGTCTAACGATTCTCTCCAAAGCCATTTATTGACACATCCACATAGAGGTCCCACATTGGTTTGAAGTCCTCCCATCTTTTAATAATATCAACAACGATATCAAAAACTCTGTCTTTATTCCTGTTCACAATTAGAGATCCTTTAATCACATTTTTAGCAATATCTAAAGGGAAATCTTCCAAAAAGGAAACATCAATCCTATCAGGAGATTGTAGTTTCATGTCAAACTTGGCTTGAGAGGAAAAAATGGGCTCTGTAATTAAAGCTATATCAATATCATTATAGGAGTTATTAGTAACCGAACTACCAAAACGGAATACGCCAATTATTCTCTGATCAAGCAAAATTTCTTGCAGAAATGTATCTAATAATTGTTGATCAGTTTTTGAGAGTCCCATTATATATAGATAAAGAAAAATATCCTAATTTATTTATGTGTGTATGTCGTTTCATGGGTGAAAATGAGTAGAAGTTAAAAATTGTATTTATGGGAATTCAATTAAAAATTAAAATAAATTTTTCATCCTATTGGAATTGAGAATGCCAATATCTTCCATTTCTTGTAATCTATTCGTTAGTGATCTGGAATTTACCCCGTCAACACTTATTCTGTTGAATGGATCATACAAACCATTCCTTCAATTTAAACCCATCGTGAAACGGTATCAAACGTGTAAAATCGAAAATTTTACGATAAATCACGATCCAATATCACGATGGATACGTAGCACGATTAGTAACACATGATGATTTGTTTAAATACCCCGAACAGATGTAGAATAGGTAAGTAAGAAGTACGGGAACGTAGTCCAACTGGAAGATTCCTACCCCGTGTTCTTGAACCTATATGTATGTAGATAAATAAGTTTACAAGAAAATATCATATCCAATTTTTTTTGAACCAATCTACCGTGCGAGTGAAAGCTTCTTCTTGTGAGACAATAGGAGTGTACCCAAAGTCTGTTTCTGCTTTAGTTCCTATAAAAACGTGGTCTCTACAAGTCTGGGCTACAGAAAACCTATTGAATTTTGCTTTGGGCGCAAAAATTTCTGCGATTCCCGCAATTCCAAATGCTAATCCTCCTGGAATCGACTTTGTTAAAGGAGGAAGCGAAAATGCCTTCAAATATTCATTTAGAAAAAGGAAGAAATTCGAAGGTGGGGTCGAATCCGAAATAATATAAGCGTTTCCTGGAACTCGAGATTCATCATGCAATTGTTTTGCAGCCTCAATATGTGCATGAGCTACATTTTCTACATAGACGAAACTGAATCGAGCGGAACCATTTCCTAATTTCACTTTCAGATTATTTCTTGCCATTGTAACGAGGTTACCAATATGATATTTATCTCCCGGACCATAGATTCCAACCGGTCGTAAGGAACATGTGAATAGTCCTTCTTTCGGATTGTTCGCTTCTAATACGGCTTTCTCCGCTAAAATTTTCGTTCGGGAATAAGGATCTTTTGGCATCTTGGATGGATAAGACATCTCATCATTTCCATCTGAAATAGGTTTGTACCCATCTACAAGCACATCCAGAGTCGAAGTATATATCAATCGAGGAATTCGGAGTTTTTTGCAGACATCTATAACATTTTGGTTACCTTTCACATTTGTATCATAGTATACCGAATCGGCTAACTTAGGGTCCCAAATAATACTGGCTGTCTGGAATATGGTATCAATTCCTTCGCAGGCTTTTTCGATGTCGGAAATATTACGAATATCGCCGATTATAGGGATTGCACCATCGAATTGCATTGGGTCTAAGTCTAGAGATGTAACTGGATATCCTTGTTGTCTTAATTGCTTGACTAATTGCATTCCCAGCATTCCTGAACCGCCAATTACTAGGCAATTTCCTAGATCAATCGTTTTTTCTCTCATTCATGGTTCACCATTTAACCGTAATTGCTTTTTCAGGGCAGATTTCCACACATTTCATACAACGTGTACATAAGGAAAGATAAACAGGTGTAACACGCCAGATTTGCGGATCATAGGGGTCATTTTCCTTTTCAAAATCTAAGGATTCGTGAAGAAGAAAAATAGCTGGGTCACAATTTTTTAGGCATTTACCGCATTCTCGAGGATCTACGCTACTTTTATCTCCACATTTGGAGTAATCAATCTTAATTTTTGTTCTACCCATTTAATGCACCAAATTTAATATTCTAAAGCTATTTCTGGAATTGCTTTCCTGTCTCGAAGAATTAATGCATCGAATTTGCATCGCTGGATACAAACTCCACATCCATAGCATTTTTGAAGATCGACTTCAGAGACCTTTTCCTTCTCATTGAAGTGAATCGCATCGAATTTACATGCATTAATGCATGATTTGCATCCTTGACAATTATCTGGATCTATTTGCGCAACATATTCCGCCTTAAAAACCGTTTTAATATCGAATTCAACACGGGGACGAATGCCAGCACAAGCTGGAGTTGCACACGCACAAAGATTTGAGATATAGGGATACATCCCGTACCATATTGTACCAATGTAACCCTTTTCATGGAAGGATTTGAATTTTGCAATCGCTTCGTCTTTTGATATATGAAATTTATCTTTTTCAGGTTTAAAGCGTGGAAGTTTATCAATAACTTCACTCATGATTCCAAAATTAATGCAGCATGCTTCCTTAACATTTTGATGCATAAAACGACACATACAGTATTTCAAAATTATACTATCCTCGTCCACACAGTGTTCTAATATAGAGGTCGCATCATGAAGTGGTATTACTTGCCCAATGTGACCTTCTGCGCGAAAGGGATTGTGTTTAGGTTTCTGTGAATGAAGCATTTTCTCCGCAAAATGTTTTGTAATGCGTCCAATTATCGGCATCTTGATTTTGTATCCTAAACCAACACCATCTAAACCAGCAATCTTCCGAACTTGCATTGCTTCGAAATTCTTATATTGCTCTAAGAAAAACTCCTTCAGATTTAGTTCTTCAGCCAGTTCCTTACTATAATTTTCCGCATTCAGATACCACTTACCCGCGGTGCCATGTTTAAGACAATGATCGCACATACCGAATTCAGTTCATACTTTAATCAGATACTATTTAAAAGTAACTCGCTTGCATTTGCAAGATTTTTCCTTTTTTTTATTGCTTGTAATAGCAATAAAACACTAGATGATTACTTAAACAAACCGTTAAGTTAGTAGAATATTGTTCCATTCATTTCTCGTTAGGAACTAACTTTTTTATAGAGATAGGAATAGTCTAAAGTAGTGAAAAAAATGAATCGATTAGTAGAAGCACTCGCACAAGCCTATGTTGGTGAATCTCAGGCACGTATGCGATATACAGAATATGCTAAGATTGCTGGGAAAGAAGGATACGAACAAATTATGGCGATATTCCTTGAAACAGCGGACCATGAAAAAACCCACGGAAAAAATTATTTCCGAATGATCCAAAAGGTTTTTGCAAAAATTGGTGAAAAAACCGATATGTTGGAACTAGATAAAGTTGCTGTCCCTGTAGTCCGAGGCACCACAATTGAGAATTTGAAGCAAGCGATAGCAGGAGAACATCATGAAAATTCCGAAATGTATCCCGCGATAGCTAAAATTGCATAAGAAGAAAATTTTCCAGAACTAGCTACCCAAATTTTAGCAATTGCTACAGCGGAAGAACATCATGAAACACGATACAAAATGCTCTTGGAACAATTGGAAAAAGCTAGTTTCTTTAAGAAAGACGGAAAGGTGTGGTGGTTGTGTATGGAATGCGGATATTGGCATTTCGCAAAGGAACCGCCTAAAATATGCCCATCTTGTGATCATCCTCGAGCTTTTTTCAAGAAAATGGATGAAGACTACTAGATTTTTTCCTTTCTTTATATAGGGTATGATTATGAGTCAAGACGATTTCTGGGTCCTTGATGGACATAACGATATGATGTTAGCTAGCCGTATGCAAAGGCGTTCTTTTCATGAACGATCAGATAAGGGTCAAATTGATCTCCCACGTATGAGAGAAGGTAATTTTCAAGCGGGTTTTTTTGCTGTATGGCCTTGTTTCAATAGAGGAATGATAAAAAAAAGAACTAAGATTTGGCTCTCTGTTGTTCAAGATGACCGAAACCAAATGATGCATATCAAAAAGATCGATGATTTTATAAATGCAAAAAAAAATGGCAAAATTGGAGTAGTTCTCCATTTTGAAGGTGCAGGTGGCATCGATAAACGATTTACTATGCTTGATTATTATTACAAATTGGGCTTGCGTTCTTTAAGCCTCACATGGTTCGACACAAACAAATTTGGAACTGGTGCGAGAATGTTCGGTAGTGAAAAAACACGAGGGTTAACAGAATTAGGAGTAAACCTGGTCAAAAAAGCCCAATCTCTGGGAATTGGAGTCGATGTAAGTCATTTGAACGTTCCATCTTTCTGGGATGTCATCGAAAATACAAAAAAACCAGTATATGCGACACATTCTAATGCCTATTCTGTATCTGCACATCGAAGAAATTTGAAAGATGACCAGATTAAAGCCATCCAAGAAACTCACGGAACAATTGGAATAAATTTTGGGGGGATTTTTCTAAATCCAATAAAACCGGGAAAACATGATTCAAAGTTGGGATTTGATATTATAAAACGTCATATAGACCATATTGTTTCAATATCAGACATCAATACGGTAGCAATGGGATCGGATTTTGATGGAGCAATAATGCCTGATTGTGTAAAGGATTGTATTAAATATCCCGATTTGTTCGCATACTTATTTGAAAATGGATATAGTAACCAAGATATTAAGAAAATAGCACATGAAAATTGGTTACGAGTGTTAAAAGCGAATTGGAAATAAGACCCTCTGAATTTGAAGCATATTTGATGTGAAAATAAGGATAAAAAAATAGGAATGAATTTATTTTTCTCGCGTTTTTGGAACAATCAGACGAATAATCCCTCCGCCTAATGCCCCACCGAGGACCCCGAAAAGAAAACCGAACATTACAATGAGAATATAAAACACCCACGCGATTCCAGTTAATCCCATTATGCTTCCAAACGCATCAAGTAGAGCTGCAGGATTATTGTTGATGATTCCATTGAGCACGATACCTCCCCATCCAATGAAAACTCCGACTCCACCACTTAAACATCCCCAACCCATTGAGTAGTTAAGAACTCCTGCAGCAAACCCAGCAATAATAACCAATTGCCAGATTCCAGTTATGGAAAGAATCCATGCAAGAATTGCTGAAAGTGCAATTCCCGACAAGAATAATATTAATTGCTTTTTATCCATGTTTAGTGACCTCCTACAAAGTAGATCTCTGATTCGACTGCAGTAGTTGGAAAATTGCTCGGAATATTAGTGAACCATTGTTCATGATACAATCCTTGAAGAAAAAGTTCAATTAATTGATCACTGTAATGACGAGAACTTTGAATTGCTCGTTGCCCACTAGGGATTACGCTTATTGAGTTGTTCATGTTGCTTAAATCTACAATATAACGTTGTGAAGCTCCGTGTGTGGAAGGTCGAAAATCAGAAGTCGAAGTATAGTAAGTTCTCATACTGATTCCCGATGGAGTCACCGTATAACCCGAACCAGATAATTCGAATGGACCAACATAGCCAACCCCTATCCCTAACAAATCAGGAGCTGCCCCCTTATGGATTTCACCCCATCTCCATGTTGTTGGATCTGCGGAATCGTAGACATCGGTTAAATAATCCAAAGCATAATCCACAGCTTTCACGACACAATCCGTTAGGTTTTCAACTTTAGGTGTGGTCGTTACATCGTCAAACCAGTGGGATGTCGCATTTTCATAGACAATATACTCCAAGAGGTTAAGATCTGGATAAGCAGAAATTCCATATTCACTACTTTCATCCCCATAGGTTGCTTGGTACATATAATCCCTCCAAGCGCGGAAAATAGTAGGTGCAACTTCATCTTTATCCATTTCATAATCCCATCCATCCAAAATGTCGTAAATTTCTTGGATTTCGGTTGATTTAGAAGGATAAGCGTTATCCAATTCGGCCAAAATTACCGGTGTGAAAGCTGCAGCAGATGTATCAACAACATCGAAGTGTAGATCTTTCATGAAATCAATATCGATTGTTCCGGGACCTTTAGCCTCCAAGGCTTCATTAATTCTACGAGCTCGGTAACCATCAGCGTATCCATATGGTTGAAGATGATATCCTTTGGTTACTGCATAATCTGGACCAACGCTAACTTGATTGGCAGATACCAGATAATTTTGAGAGGGATTGGTTGAGACGGGTAGATCTTCGAATGGAACAAATCCTATCCAATCTCCTTGACCAGCACTACCATTGTAAGGCATTGTACCGTTGCCTGTATTCCAAGGATCGATACCAGTGTCATCTCTAATTGGAACTCGTGCAGTTGGACGAATTTGGATATTCCCATCCACATCTGCATAGACTATATTTTGACCAGGAACATCGAAGAATTTACTTGCTTCATCAAACTCTGCAAGGTTCGTAGCGTGATTAAATCCATATAGTGCTCGGAAAGTGTTAGTCACATTATATAAAGTCCATTGCGTAGCCAGTACTCCATTTTCAAGTCCAAAGTCTTCTGCGGAGAATCCTCCATAAGTCAAGTCACTAACTACTGGACCATGAACAGTCTCTCTTAACGTAAATTGTTCAGGTTCTTTCCCTTTTATTTTTACCTCGTAGTCTATCGTAGTAAAGGCAGTTGGAGTTCCATCATAAACGTAATGGGTATCATTTATTGTATCATAAAAGTAAAAGTCCATTACATCCATTCCAGCATTTGTAAAACCCCAAGCGATATGAGCATTATGTGCCACAATAGGGATAGGAACTCCTGCTACTGTAAATCCATATGTATTCAACCCTGTATTTTCACAGACGAGGTGGGCTTCATACCAAATTCCTGGAGAATTCCATGCAAGATGCATATCATTAGCCAGAATTGGTTTTCCAGTTGTTGTTTTTGTTCCATCTACTACCCAATTGTTCGATCCGTGAGTAAATTCCCTAGTTAAAAGATCCTTTTGATAAGGTAGATCACCAATAGCATTCAGGAATTCCGTGAATCCTAGTGCTAGTTCAAAATTTTCTTCTGGAACCTCCACTGGGGTACTTGGAGGAACAGGAGGAGAACTATAATCCCCATATTCTGGAACAATCGGTCTCTGTCCATAATGAATGTTGTTATATTTTTCTGCATACCATTCTTCATATCCCGCAGCCTCAAATGCCATATACTCGGAATATCTGCTTAAGTCCGAAAATTGTAAAATCAACATTGAACTCATGAAGGCAGTGTAAGAAAATGAGTCTACAATATCCCATGGCTCCGGATTGAATCCAAGTAAATAATATTCTAAGGGTTTCTCATTTTTATGAGTATTAAGGTAATAATTTACTCCATCAGCATATTTTACCCAGTCATCCATAAAGTCAATGGTTCCGTTATCTTGAAGTTCCATAGCATATTCTGCAGTTTTTTCACTCCAATATTTCATTCCAAGCGCAAGATTGAACTTATCATACTCCTCGACACCAGGAGCAAAATCAGCAAGTACTTCTGCAAGCCGTCCTTGAACTTCCCTGCGACCCATATCCATCTGGAAGAACCTGTCTTGTGCATGAACATATCCTAATGCAAAGGCTAAATCAGCTTCACTTTTTGCATAAATATGTGGAACGCCCCAATTATCACGAATCACAGTGACATCATTTTCTAAATTGAATACTTCAAGTTCCTCATACTCAGGTACTTCACCTGGGATTTTCCATATCCCTTTTCCCGGAAATAAAATGTTTCCCAAAGCTGGAATCACCCCAAGAGGTATAGAGAATGCAGTTACAATCCCCGCCGTAACGACTCCAACGATGATAACATTGATCAGAATTTTTTTATCGATTTTTCCCATAAAATCATCTTCTACTAAGACAAATTTGTTATCTCCATATCTATTTGGAAATTAATAAAGCTTTGAAATATTATTCAAAAGTTTCTAAAAATCGAATAAATGAGTAAAAATTACCCTTAAAGTTAAATAGGGCTTTTATTTTGATGTTATTGAGTTTTCATCAAACTTTTAGTAAAAATATTTGGAGAAGTCAACCAAGCATGCCGAAAGCAAAGAACTTGCGGATCTTATTTGATTATGCACATAATGAAATCATAAATTTAGAAGATAATGAGTATCATCCATTTAGAAATCTTCTCAAATCTATGGAATGTGTTATAGGTTTTAATCATCAAAGCAGAATCACTCAAGATATATTGCAAAATATAGATCTTCTTGTAATTGGTTGTCCTGTGGAATCCTATTTTGTTTCTCAAGAGATCGGAACTATAGTGGATTGGGTTAGTTCAGGAGGAAATCTTCTGGTCATGAGTGAAGTAGGGGTTCTCCAGAAGACAAATCTAAATGATTTAATGAAGCAATTCGGTCTTTATTTCGAAAATACAACCTTACGTTCTAAAACAAACACCGAAACCAATAGCATTGTATTGATCACCGATATTGTGGATCATGCAATTACAAAAAATGTAAAAAAAGTCATGGTAGGCGGTTGCTCGACGATTCGTACAGTTAAAGCAAAAGGATCTATGGATGTTTGTCTCTCCGGTGAAGATACCTGGGTGGAGGTGTATGATGAGATTAATAGTAAATGGGTGAAAAATTCAGATGTGCATGTCCCTGTCGTCAGCATTTCGATTTATGGGCAAGGACGAATTGCTGCATTTGGAGATGTTGATATGTTTAGTTCAAACCCATTATTTGGATTGACCTCACTTGATAATAAACAGCTCATCCAAAACTTAATCATGTGGTTTCACACCCCCGTACGTTCAGGAGCTACAATTGATTGGTTACTGACGCAATTCAGCCAGATGCGTGAAGATATTTTGGATATTGGAAATAAATTTGATAATTTAGTGACCACTGCACGAATTCTTGAAGATAGAATTTCCCAAATAGAAGAACGACAAGAGATTTTTCAATTAGAATTGGATAAGGTAGTGCAAACTGAAGAAGGGAACAATCCAAAAGAAGAGTCAACAGAAATAGAAAAAACACCGAACTCTGAGCCGAAATATCAAGAAAACACGGAAAATAGTGTAGAAAAATAAAAATAAAAAAGGAAACAAAACGACTTATTTAAATACGTTATCCATCATTTTTGTGAGTTGATCCTCTAAGACTTCAGCAGAGAACCCCATTAATGCATATCTGCTTTCTCTACCCCTTTCTTTACCTTCTGGAAGTGCAAACTTCTTAGTTAGTAAATCGAGTTTCTCTAGACCCACTATATAGCGTTTTAGAGTGGCAAATTTCAATGGTTCCATTTTATATTCTTCACACAGTACTAGATATTCATCATTGATTTCAGTCGTAGTAATATAGGATTTTGGACGGGTTCGGAAGTATCGAGCGATTGAAAGTAATACTAAAAACTCATGTTCACTTTTCAAAAAATTGAGTAGATCCGTATCATAATTTGAGATTGCATTCCCACCAGCTCTTCTAACCATCTCAGGGGTTGCTTCAGTCAACCCTTTTTCATCTAAATGAATGGCTACTTGTCGCATAATCTCGATCCCATTTCGAATATTTTTATTTTTTGCTGCAAAATCAGAAATTAAATCTATAACATCCTCCGAAAATGTTTCGGGGTGGAATGCAAGTCGACTTCGAAACTTTAAAATCTCAAAACATTCAGGTTGGGAATACGGGCGGAAATTATAAGTTTTCTGTATTCTACTTGTCAATCTTTCCGTGCTATATCGTAACCAATCTTGTGATCGAGATATACAAATGATACTCATATTCACATTTCCACTCCCAAAGGTAATGGATGCATTCAAAAATGAGAGTAAATCATCGTGCGGAAGTTTATGTACTTCATCAAGAATAAGGAACAAGTATGCATTATTCATTCGCATATACCCAATCAGTTGTTTCATCAGTTCAGGATCGGAGTATCCTCGACCAGTGCTAATTTTGAATTTTTTTAATACTTCACGTAAAATCGAATTTCGGGTGGAATGTTCATTGCAATCAATATACTCCGCGACAATATCAATATCTTTACCATACAATGCATCACGAAACATTCGCCCAAAGTATTTTGCAGTGACTGTCTTTCCAACCCCACCTCGACCGATAATCATAGAGTTTAATCCTACACTCCCTCCTTCTATAATCACGGGTTTGTATAATGCTGTCAAGGATTGGATCTCTTCATCTCTGCAAGGTAGGGTTTCATTTTCTTTGGAATAATCGGGAGTCCAACCTTGATCTAATGACTTCGCATCTTTGAAAACAGTTGTGCCAGCATAGAACGGATTTTTTTTGTGAGAACTCATAGCTCATAATCGCCACAAAATGTTAATTTATAGTTTGATAGGTAAGTTAAATTTCTTTCTTCGAGTAGTTTTGTCGACAACCGATTTATTAGATAGATTATTAGATAGTTTATCTATACGATTGAATTATTACCAGATAAGAAGCTGATAGAAATCATGAACTCACGAGAAAGATTGCTCACCTCTTTAAATCATCAAGAACCCGATAGAGTTCCGATCGATTTAGGTGGAAACCAATCCGGGATCCACAAGATTGCCTATAGGAATTTAGTAGATTATTTGGGTATCGAAGATCCAAATCCCAGATATGCAGACTTCATACAACAAATTGTAGACCCTTGTGAGGAAGTGCTTCAGCGATTTCACATTGACACCAGGTATATTCGACCGAAACACAACATGATTAAGATTAAAGACATGGAACCAGAATATGTAGACAAGTATGTTGGAGTTTATGACCAATTCGGTGTATTCTGGGGGAATTTCGCGGATAAACCTATTGAAAGTCATCTTTACTATGACCCCATTATTCATCCATTCAAAGATTTTACCCACACCTCCGAGATAGAAAATCACGATTGGCCTGATGGGAGTGACCCGTCCAATTTCAGAGGGTTACGAGAAGCAGCAAAGAGTCTTGCAGAAACTCCGTATGGATTAGTGACCCCTCCTTCGGGCTGTATTTTCGAATATACAACATTCCTTTTTGGCTTTGTCAAAGCAGTAACATTGCTCCATAAACAACCTGAAATGATTCTAACAACAATGCAGCACCTCTTAAAGTATTGGAAAGAGTATAATAGCGGTCTTCTGAAAGAAATCGGGGATTTTGTGAATGTTGTATGTGTGAATGGGGATCTTGCTGAACAACATGGACCGTTTTTCAATCCAAAAACCTATGGAGCTCTGATTGCCCCAATAGAAAAACAACTAGTTGACCATATTAAAAAAATAGCTCCTGTAAAAATAAATTACCACTGTTGCGGGTCAACCCCAAAATTACTACCTTATTTCATTGATATCGGTTTTAATATCTATAATCCAGTACAAATTTCTGCAGAAGACATGGAACCTTGCAGCTTAAAAATGAGATTTGGAGATGGGATTGTTTTCTGGGGAGGAATGTGCGATACACAAAATATGCTACCATTTGGAACACCTGAAAACATTCGAAACCAGGTCAGGAAAAATTTTCAATGCTTGAAACCCAAAGGAGGGTATGTGGCAGCGAATATCCATAATATTACAGCAGAAGTCCCACCCGAAAATATTGTTGCCATGTTTGATGCTGCCTATGAATTCGGGAAATATTAACAAGAATTATTTATCCCTATGTCGCTGTAACAAGAAATATGTTTATTAAACTTGTTTTGTTTTTTTGTTGTATCAGGAGTATGGTGCAAAATGAAACTATTTGAACCGTTTACACTCAATAAAACTGTCTTAAAAAACCGAATTATAATGCCCGGGATGGATACGGGATATGGTAACTCTGAAGGTGATCTTCCCGATATTTTAATAAACTACTACGAATTACGAGCAAAGGGGGGAGTTGGATTAATTATAGTAGAAGGTGCCTATTTTGACCCAGTAGGTGCAGGAACCTCAAAAATGCTTGGAATTGATAGTAACAAGCGCATCCCAAAATTCAGGAAGCTTGTTAAGGCTCTCAATAAGCATGGAACACGTACCTTACTTCAGATTTACCATGCTGGTGCGCAATCTACCTCATTTATGATCGGATTACAAGGAGTTGGTCCATCCGCAGTTCCTTTTGAGATGTCTGGTGAAACCCCACGACCTTTAACTAAGGATGAAATTAAAAAGATGGTCAGGGAATATGGAAAAGCATGTTTACGAGCAAGAAAAGCAGGCTTTGACGGAGTAGAAATACATGCAGGTCATGGATACTTGCTTAATCAATTCTTTTCTCTTAGAACGAACAAAAGGGACGATGAATACGGTCCTCAATCCTTTGAAAATCGAACCAGATTAGCAGTTGAAGTAGCAAAAGAGGTGAGAAAAAAATGTGGTAGCGATTTTATTATTGGTTATCGATTAAATGGTGAAGATTACATCGCTGATGGGTTAAAGATAGATGACACTGTGAAAATTGCTAAGATTCTAGAAGATGCAGGAATCGATTTACTCAACATTACTGGTGGGGTGTTTGATAGTCCTAGATTTCCTGTAGTCGCGTATATGAATTATCCAAAAGGACATTTTGTTTCAAATGCTCAAAAGATCAAAGAGGCTTTGAATAAAACCGTGGTAGCGGTTGTTGGAAGAATAAATACTGCTGAAATTGCGGAAAAAATTCTACAAGATGAAAAGATAGATCTCCTCTCTATTGGGAGAGCGGTCATTGCAGATCATGATTTTCCCAATAAAATCAAAGAAGGAAAAGTAAATTCAATTCGAACTTGTATTGGTTGCAATACGTGCCTTAACCAAATTATGACAGAACAACAGGTTCTTTGTGCGGTTAATCCCAATCTTCTCGGTTCAGATAACGATCTTATCCCAACTGAGAACAAGATGAAAATTCTTGTCGTAGGAAGTGGTCCTGCTGGATTAGAATTTTCACGTACAGCAACACTCCGTGGTCATGAAGTGATCTTAATCGAAAAAAATGCCAAGATCGGGGGATCATTGCGACACGCAAGCGCTGCACCCATGAAAAAAGAGGTGAATTATTTCTTTGACTATTACAATTATATTTTAGAGGAACTTAACATCGAGATTCGTTTGAACACGGAATTTTCTGAACGTATTCTTCAACAATACAAACCCGATGCGCTTGTGTTAGCTACAGGAATATCTCCGACCGTAGAGGATAAAATAAAACTTAGTGAATGCAATTATAGTGTATATAGTGATATTTTTGAGGGGCAAATCCCCGTAGCAGATCGGATCGTGGTGCTCGGGGGAGATACAATCGGTATTGAGGTTGCTGAATATTTATCTCATCAAAATAAGAACGTGACGTTAATTACTGAGAAGAAACGCCTTGGAACCGATATGTACTCACTGGTTGCCAGAGAAATATTGCCTACAATTGAAGAAGATAAGAATATTAAGATCATAGTAGACACAAAGCTTGAGGATATTACGGAGGGGTCACTCTCTTTAGTTCAAAACGGTCAAAAATCGACATTGGTATTTGACGAACTCATTTTAACGTCAACGAAACCATCTACAGACGCAGAAGAAATAGCTCAAGGAAAAATTGAGAATATGTACAAAATTGGAGACTGTAAAGAGGTTTATCCGAGAAATATTCTCGATTCCATTAAAGAGGGATATGAACTGGGAAAAATCATCGAATTCCCCAGTGCAAACCTAATGTTCGGAGATATTGAAGAAAGTGAAGACCGCGACCTGAAATCCATGATGAAAATAAAAATGAAGAGAGGTTCATTCACAAACTATGACATCCCGGAGTACTTAGACATGTTAGTGCAGATTTGTAATGAGGATGCAAAGATTCATAAGAAAAACAAGAAAACTAAAGTCCTCTTTCAAATATCTGTCGGAGATGACAAAGATTACTACATCCATATCGATAATGGGAAGTTTTCTGCGGGTGAAAAGAAAGTAAATGATCCCAATGTAACCGTTTGGATGGACCCATCTATAGCGAGTGGTATTTTTGCAGGAACGGTTAATGCAGCTACGGCATATATGACAAAGGAACTCAAATTTGAGGGATCTATGATGCTGGGAATGAAATTTAAAACCGTAACGGATACTGTAGCAAAAATATTAGAAAAATCGTAACGAATTTCAACTTTATTTATTAATTTCATCCGATTCTGGTTTATATCTCTGGGAATAACTTTTTCGAATATCTTCCTGCAATAAATCCGAAGCAAAATCAGAGTACTTCTTTTCTGCAATCATTTTCTCTTTTAATCCCGAACAATATTTAATTTGTCCCTTTTGTAATTCTTCTAATTCACTACAACCTTCACATATATCCTTATTTTTATGTTTCTGTTTACGTATGATAAGAAATACAACATACGAGGGAATAACAATCCCGATAGATAGGATAAAATATCCAACAGATTTAAAATCAATTGCGATGGTAGCGAAAAAACCTAGTCCCAAACCACCAAGTAAACGAATAAACCGTTTAATCTGCCTATTCGATACATTCAATATTTCTACGAGCAAAATAGGTAGCAAAAGAAACCCCAAAGCAATCAATAAGTGATACCATACATACTCAACGAAGGGGACAAAAGAAAAAATTGTAATTAGAACACCTATTAACCATCCTAAAGCTGTAAGAGAACAACCCTGACATATATATAGAGTCTTATTTTTTAACGGAATTTTGAAAATGTGATCATCATATCGCTCACATAACGGGTGATGGGAATGTTTATACCAGTAGGATAACGAAATCCGTTTTTTCCATAGTAAAAGTCGTTGTTTTAATTTGAGTCGCATCAGTAGAAACCACTGGATAAGGAAAAAAAAGAGAATTAAAGAATTATAGCTTTTGAACGATTACAGCGGTACCAACAGCAATGGTCGCATTATTCGCGATCGTCATATTTGAATTACTGGAAGCTTTTTTCGAACCCAACTCATCATTATCGAATTTTATACCGATGATTGCGTTGGCACCACGTGCATATGCATCAGCCACCATACGGTTCAACGCTTCATTTCGAGTTTCGAGAAGTTGAGCAGTATATTGTGAAATCTCGCCGCCTGCACATGTTTGAAACGATGCGCACCAAGCACCAAAATATCCACGGGACCTAACCGTTACTCCCATCACCAATCCCCGGTATTCTATAATTTTATATCCAGGGATTTTTTTTGTTGTTGCGAGGATTATATTTTGTTGCGCCAGTTGAATCTCCTCCTATCTCACATGTTTGTGACAACAACTGCCGTTCCCATTGCAACTACGCCCGTGTTTGCTCCCTGACCTAGTTGATCATTATCAATCCTAATTCCAACAATTGCATTAGCACCACGAGTCTGTGCATCAGCCACCATACGGTTCAAGGCTTCATTTCGTGAATCTAAAACAACACTTGTGTACGCAGACACCTCTCCTCCTGCACAAGATTGACATCCTGCAGCGCAGTCCCCACCCATTCCTCGGGAACGCACTGTAATTCCAAAAACTAAGCCTTTATATTCCGTAATACGAAATCCGGGTATTTCATCTGTCGTACTCAATAATATACTAAAATTTGACATGAGTAAGTTTCACCACTTTATTATCATTTTCGAAATTTATAAATCCCTCGTTGCTTTTTTCCCTTTCTTTCTTTTGAGAGAATGTACTATCATCCAAAGGATTTCACAATGTCGAAAAAAAACGTAAACAGATTATTTAAACATGATTTTGTCTTTCATTTCCCCGATTTTTTGCTTTATTCTCTCTCGTTGAATAGGGTCATAATTTAATTCAATGTACAAATTGAGCAGATATTCATAGCGGTTCAGAGCAAGACGATAATTTCCTGCCTTTTCTGCGTCTTCCGCTTTCTTTTTATTCATTTCGGCAATTTGTACTTTCTTTTTCAGTGCTTCTTCTTGAGGGTCAGGTTCCGGTGGAATGTATGCTTTCTGCCGTTCAGCTTCCTCAAATTTCTGTTTTTCGGTTTCAAAATACTTTTCTCTTTCTTTCTTCTTTTGTTCTGCTAGCTCTTGCTCGATTCGTAACCGTTCATCTCGCACATACTCTTTTTCAGAGAGTAATTTTATTTCGTTTTGAATTGTTTCAATTTCTTTATGCCATCCCAAGTCTCTGAGGAATTTCAGAGCTCGTCCGTAAAACAGTTTAGCTTTTGAATATTTCTCGGCATCTGCATATTTTTTTGCCTCAGATAAGGTTTTATTAAGCAATTCTTCTCGTTTTTCAACCCAATTTTTTCCAGATTCATAATCGTGGAGTTTTTCTAAAATGAGATCCCTTCGTACGTTGTCATATTCTTGGAATGCTTCATATTGTAGATAATTTAGGTTTTTAATTTCACCAGTTAGAACTTTTTCGAGTTCCCAAATTAGCCTATTTAATCGATGTTTGAATCCAAGTTCTTCAAATAATCTCATACTTTCTCGATAATAATAAAGGGATTCGTCTACGCGGTTATTCAGAGCTAAAGAACGAGCTACCTCAAGAAAATCGTCTGCCTTTCTTTCTTTCACTGCAACATCTGATTCTGGTTTGAAATCCACTGTACAACCGCCTCTTTGTTCAATTAGTAGTTAACAATTATTCTTCTTTGAATACCTACAAAAATCTTCCTATTACTTAGTTTTTCAACAAATAATAGAAAAAATTGACCTATAACCCCCCCAATCCCATCAATCTAAAGAGTTATAAATTAATTCTATAATGTCGAAATCAGAAGTACTAAGTTAAAGAAATGATATAAGAAAAATGAATTGCAATTTTGGATTAAGGTTTGTGTTTGTTTTGCCCTTATTTTTACAATTCTCCCGATTGGGGTATTTAAAATTTTAACTAAGCAGAGAGATACAACATCTTGGCCAAGTGTTCAAGGGATCATTATTGTCTGTGAAATAGATCATAGATATAATGAATATGCAGAAAGAGTTATGTTTGATCACTGGAGAATCTCCAGAAACTCGATCATTAGTGATTCTTATGCCCTTAGTTGGATATATTATACTTGGGAGTATCCCACTCTTCTTTTTTGTAGATAAATTTACAAAGAAAGGTAAAAGAAAAAAAAAGAGCTATAAATCGTTTACCTCACCTGAATTGATTGATAAGATAGAAAATGCCAATGAAAGTTAGCTTTCCTATAGATTATTTTTCTTTAAATGTGTTTAACTAACGACTGAAAGGAGCCTTTTTAAATAATCCAATTGATATTTTACTTAACTATGTCTTTGATTAAATCTAAATCGTTTGGACTTGGATTAATTTCAATTATTTATATTACAGCTATATTACTGAGTTATGCATTGTATGTTTGGATTGATTCAATTCCTCCTGTATGGGAATTATTAATTATCGATATTGTAGCGACACTTTATGTGTATTTTTGGTCATGTATTTGGAAAAATGCGTCTTTATATGACCCGTATTGGTCAGTGGCTCCACCATTCTTGGCCCTTTTCTGGTTAGCGCAGTCTTTCAATTCAGTATCTCAAGTCCCACTGAAATTATGGATTATTTTTGGAGTTGTAGCATTATGGAGTTTAAGATTGACATGGAATTGGACTCGCTGGTTCACGGGATTGGATTATGAGGATTGGAGATATCGTAACTTCCGTAAGAAATCAGGAAAATGGTTCTTCATTATCAACCTATTTGGAATCCAAGTCTTCCCAACTATCATGGTGTTCCTTGGATCTCTCTCAATGAGTTATTCCTTATCAACGGCAAATTCATCATTGATTACTGTATTTGATATTATTGGATTCATAATCGCTGTTGGGGCTGTCTTTATCGAAGGAATTGCAGATGCTCAACTTCATCGATTTGTTAAAAATCGTACAGATAAAGGACAAATTATGAACCAAGGATTATGGAGTCGCTCTAGGCACCCCAATTACTTTGGAGAAGTGACATTTTGGTTCGGAATGTATTTCTTCGGTTTAGGGACCACATATTCATCTTGGTGGGTAATTATAGGTCCAATTGCAATAGCAATCCTCTTCCTCACGTATAGTATTCCAGTTATGGACAAATATCAACTCTCGAAAAAAGAAGCATATAAGGAATATATGGCAAAAACGCCTGCTTTTATTCCACGAATCGTCAAGAGGAAAAAATTATGAGTGAAAATATACCTATCAAAACCGACCGAAAACGATGAAGATAATTGATATTATTCTTATTGCCTTTTTCATCTTCAATTTTATTTTCATCTGCTATCTTTTCGACATTGAACAAATTATTGTGTTAGATCATAGTACATATGGTACACCTGCATTTTCATATTCAGTATGGATTAAATAAAATTATCGGATTTTTAATGTCTAAAATAATGTCTCGTAAAATGGCAATCAAGATAATTGGGACGGTGAATCGGAAAATGTACGGAGAAATCTAGCATTCTTCAAGCATGATATCAAAGAAGGAGTATAGCTCATTTGTTGTTTTAATTGAATAAGTGGGATTATGTCTCATCACTTCCAGCAAATCTCCATAACCATACTCAACATATAAGGAATGAATTCCGCAATAATTAGCTCCTTCAATGTCGTATTGTGTATCCCCCACCATCAAAACATCTTCTTTGGAAATCAATTCATGTTTGTTTAAAATATATTCAAGAATTTCATTCTTTTTGACT
Organism: Promethearchaeota archaeon; assembly: GCA_004524545.1. GTDB lineage: Archaea > Asgardarchaeota > Lokiarchaeia > Sigyniarchaeales > Promethearchaeaceae > AMARA-1. Next base: position 20,148 of record SDNX01000005.1, on the reverse strand, counting down.
CGAGTTAAATCCATATTAGATCCCACAATTTCTTCAAAAAAATGATCAATTTCAAAGTGTTTGAGTAATTTCTTTGCATAATTAGTGGGTTTAGATGTTCCTACAAAGAGTCGACATTTTTTCGCGGAAAGAAGAGACAGCACTTCAATTATCCCTGCATAGATTTGAAGTTCATAAATTCCTTTTTCAGCATAATATTCCCGATAAAAATCAACCGCTTGTTTAGCTTTCTCAGTGGGAAAACCATAATGATTTTCAAAAGATTTATTCAATGGTGGACCTATAAACCTCTTCAACTTCTCTGAATCCGGTTCTTCGATATCAAATTTCATCAAAGCATGACGCACGGAATTAATAATTCCTTCTACAGGATCGGTTATCGTTCCATCTAAGTCGAAAATTATGGTAGAGTACTTTTTCATTATTTCTTTTTAAAGTACCAATCCTTATATTCTTGTCTTTCTCTCTCCCGTTTATCTTCATCCGATTCTCTATAGTGTCTGTTTTCCCATTCATCTTCTATTTCATTTTTATTCAAGGCTAGTCCACATGCTTGGCAGACGTATTTTCGAATTTTCGGATTATATTCCATAGAACCTGTACATTCCGGACAAGTAGGCATATGAGCAGTAGGGATTTGAAAAATATAACATCACCTATTTATCTAAGATTGAAACCTTTATTTAATCCAAAAGAGACTTGTGTGTATGTCACTACGAAAAAATCAAAAACTCACGAATATCGTTTCAATTTTCATTATCTTATTTATTTCTGTCTTTAATTTCATGGATCGAGCCCTTTTACCCCCAAACTACAATCTAATTATGTTGGAATTTGGAAAAACTGAGCCCGAAGTAGGGTTAATCTCTACTCTATTTATGATAACGGCTGCTATATGCACTGTAATTTTTGGCTTCCTTAATGATCGAGTGAATAGAAAATGGTTGTTGTTCGGAGGCAGTATTTACTACTCTATCTCCTCTCTCTTTGTGGGCTATGCACAGAGTTATGAACAGTTACTGTTATTTAAAATTTTAACGGGAGTAGGGATAGGTGTGGTAGTGCCTGTTGCGTATTCAATAATAACAGACATGTTTAAAGCAACTGCTCGTTCTAGAGTGTTTTCAGTTTTTGGTGTTGCACTCACTCTTGGAGGGGCTTTAGGAACAATTATTTCGGGGAATTATGGTGAAGCAGGAAACTGGAGAACACCCTTTATCCTCATTGGAATTATCAACATAGTCGCTGCGGTTTCTGTGATTTTCTTAAATAATCCCAAGAGAGGTGCAAAAGAAGAGATATTAGAATCGAAATTGCAGGAGGGATTAGAATACTCCTACAAAATTAAGATGAATGATTTGAAATACATTTATACAAGAAAATCGAATTTTTTCCTCATCATCAACTTCATTGACAATATTCCAGGGGGAATCATTGCAGCTTGGGCGATCACTTGGCTTGTTGAAGAGCGAGGGGTCCCAAAAGATGTTGCATCTACTTTATTCCTAATTGCTTCAGCATTTTCCTTAGTAGGATCTATCGTAGGAGGAATTATTGGAGACCGATGGTTCAAAAAGGACAAAAGAGCACGGGTTGGTATATCCATGTTCGCGATGATTTTTGAGGTACCTTTCCTCATTGCATTCGTACTAATTCAGTTCAATTTTACTGGAACTCCTACAATGGGGGAAGTTTTGGGTAATAGTATGTTTCTCATATCGATAATTATGGTTGGATTATTCTTTTTCATCGATTCGTTCATTGGACCAAATTGGTATAGTACAATTATGGATGTCAATCTACCTGAACATAGAGGAACGATGTTGAGTGTAGCGAATCTTGTTGATGCGGTTGGTGCAGGTATCGGTCCGTGGATTGGAGGATTATTGTATCTATGGTTAGGTAGTTATCAGCTTGCGTTTATATTAGCAAGCGTGATAAATATTGCCGGATTCATCCTTTGGATACCAATGTTCAGAAATATTCGTAAAGACATCCAAGATGTCGAGAACATACTCAAGAAGAGAGTAGAGGAACCCGAAATAGCCAAGTAGAAAAATCAGGTGTTATTTTCATTTTTTTTTTCTTCTCGAACTTTTCTAAAGATGAATATCAACAGAGACACACCGATTACATATATGCACCCAGTCACAATGAAATTCAAACGAAAGTTAAAAGGCCGTTCATTTCCAACTAAATACCCTCCAAACACTGCAGAAGCATTCCATAACAAACCCCAACTAATAGTTTGAATAGAATTCACTATTCCGCGCCTTTTCTTAGGGATAATATCCATTAGAATAGATCTACTCAAAGGTTCCGCACCATTCATCAAACTCCCACGCAAAATAAATATTGGAATCAATACCCATAGTGGAGGATAGAGAGCGATGATAAATAGACAAATCGTCGCTGCAAGTTCAAACACAAATATCATCTGGACTCTTCCTTGTCTTTTAGATAATCGTTGAGAAATCAATCCCGCCAAGCCTGTAATGATCGCAAGAGTTCCCATAATTAACTGAACTCCTATTGGTTGCAGAGAATATTGCTCAATAAAGAAAATACTGAAGTATTTAATTGTCATTCCTGCACCGATGCCAATAATCAAGCCACTAATGATCAAAATACCGAAAATAAGTCGGTTCTGTCTCTTTTGTTCATGATATTCCTCGTGATCCTCCACTACATCAGTAATTTTTAAGGATTCGCTAGTGTCTCCTAGAGAACGATTATCGCTAAATCGAAACATTAATCCTAAAGAAACCATCGTAATACCCATACCAATTATCATGACAATTTTTAGTGTGGTCAAATTCCATTCGTCGCCTAAAATAAGAAAAAGAATGACATTTATAAATGGTCCAATTGCTCCAGAGACTTGTCTTATTAAATGCAACCAACTGTAAATTCTAGAACGGTTTCCTGATATTGTAGAATCTGCAAATATAGATTCTAAAGAGGGTCGAGTGAATCCTTGATATAAACCCCAGAGACCTAAACTGATGAAAATTCCTAAAAGACTATTCCAAAATATAAGTACAAGTAAACTCGCGAAACCAAGAGTTGCTGCTATTTTCAATATGAGATCACGCCTAAATTTGTCAGCAAAGTACCCGGCTGGCAAAACTACCATTGTCATTGCAATTCCCATTACACCTGCTGTCCACCCCAATAATGTGTTTGATTCATCAGCAAAGAAGAATATATATACACTAAGAATATTTCCACTCCAAATTCCATTTCCTAAATTTTGAAATATACTGAAAAGAAATGTCAATCTGACATTGTGATTCATTTTTTTAATATTTTGATTTAATCCCACTTGGAAGATACTCTCCTTGAGAACAGAATGTCATTCATTGCATATTTCAGCCAGTTTTTTAACTTATACCAACATCCTAAAACCAAACTGAGAATGTAATATTTAGGAAATTCGGGATATTATATAATAAGACTCGTTTGGTGCGATTTTTTTATGTCAGAAGAAGAGAAGGATCACGTTGAAATTGTCAAGATTTCGGATGAGGATGAAGAGTTAGATCCGGAAGAAATCAAGGAGCTGGAGAGTATCATTGAAGAAGTCACTGAAGAACACGACGATGAGAAATATGATACAGATGCTGAACCTATAGAAATAGTCGAAGAAGAAAAAGAAGCGCTTGAAACTCCTCAGGATGATGAATTTGAGAAATATGACTTTCCATCTGACGAAATCACTGCGGTGGATCTGTCTTCTGAAGAAAATCCAAGAAAAATTGAAGCCCCCTCAACCGATGAACCTAAAACACCTACTATTTCTCCAGAAGACTTAGGTGGAGAGGAAAATGCGGCATCACAGCAAGAACCTGCCATAGAAAAACCACCTATCATAACTGGTCATGTAATTCCTCAAGATGAATGTTGGTTGATAAAACCTACTAAAAGTGGTGGATTGACTCTCCCCAAAGAACTTCGGGATAAGGTTCATCCACAACAGAATTTTGCACTCGTCCTTGAGGGTCATGAACTTGCGTTTTACATGATTAATGAAGAAGATATCCCAAAATTAAGATTGGTAAGGAAGAAAATTGAACCTAAAGTTAAAGGGAAAAAGGGTAAACGAGAAAAAAAGAAGAAGGAAGGTCCAGAACCCGATTTTCCACGATATTTCCACTTCGAGCTTGAAGATCAAGGAAAAATTCAAGATGCGTTGGAATCTGCATTTTATAAATTTGCAGAAAATCCACCGTTAGTTGGGGAAGCTATGAATATTGTGATTTACATATTGACTTCTTTTATCAAAAACCATCGAATGAACGACTCCCGATTACGTCAAACCATAATTTTTTTCTTGTGCCATATTGTAGAGCAATTCAATCAGCCCCAACTTATCGATTTCTGCCAAAGAGAAATAATCGATGAAATTCAGAGTTCATATCTCTATCAAATCTGCCTTAATCAGCTCGCCTACACTAGTTTTATAATGGGAAAACCAGAAAAAGCAGATGAGTTCATTACCAAGTGCGTGGAAGTTATTGACAAATACGATGCAGGTGAAATGTATGCAATTATGGACAGTTTCAAGCATCTTATTCACACATTAACTCCTATCCAAGGAAAACGTATTTCAAAAGAAGAATTAACGCTTGTGAAAAATTCTCTTGATAAATATGCAGATAAATTGGTAGATGTTGATTATCAGATACAATTTATCGAATTATTAGAACGATTGGATTTTGTGGATGAAGCTTACGATAAAGCGAAATTTTTCATGGATAAGATTGATCCCGAAAATCCCGCAGCTGCAGGTTCTATGGATCAATTCAAAGAAATCAGAAGAAGAATTGGGCACAAACCCGCGGAATAATATGTACCTTTTTGTAATTTTCCCCTCGTATTCTACTTCTTCTTAGTAATAGATTAAATCTATCATATGATAGTTGAAAATTCGTTTAATTTTAGGAATTTAAACACCAGACTCAAAAAAGCTTTAATAGGAGAAAGACCCAAAGATCATTAAAAATAATGAATGTTTACGAAAGGTATTCGGTGATTCTCCAATGGAAGTAAAGATTGATTATGACTATGAAATAATACAAGATGAAAAACTGAGAATCAAATGGATTATTGAAGAGTTTGACATGCAATTTGGAGATAAAAATGACTCCATGACAGAGGAGGATATCATTCGCGGGTTGGAATTCTTAGACTATATTATCTCCAGCGTGGAAACAGAAAATCCTGAAGTCATTACTTTTCTGAGATATAATTTGGAACGTTTAGAGAAACACTATCCTATATTTTTTGATTAGAACTGAGTAATAAGAGACCAGGCTGGTCGTTTATGTAATTATCTCTACTCATAAAATTAAAACTTCAAGCGATATTAAGATCAACTTGATCAAATCAATGAAAATGGATCAGATATCGATCGGTTCAGTAGATAAACCATTTACGTTGATCTAACCATTAGTACTAAAACCACAAGTGGAAATAGTAAAAGTCAAAAGGTGCACTTAAAATGTCTTTAGAATGGGAAAAAATAGAAAGTAAGCCCGATAAGCCGTACAAAGTTGAAGGTCAATTCCTACTCGACCAAAGAGCGAAAATTGCTGAATTAGAAGCGAACCTCCACGAAACCCGAACAGATTTAGAAGATGTTAAGAAACAATTCAACACAGCAAGTATGAAAATTCAAGAGTTAGATGCTGATTTACAGGAAGCTGCAAGTGTAAGAAATCAATTAGAGATCACGCTTCAAGAGAAAGATGCACTCGAAAAAGAATATGCTCAGATGAAAGCAAGTGTTGAGAATTTCATGGGAAAGGTTCAATCCGCTGAAGGGGAAAAACAAACTTTAACATCAGATTTAGAAGCAGCCCAAGAACAGATTAAATATCTCAATGAAAAAGCTAATGAAATCCGGGATTTAACTCAGAAAAACGCTGAATTTTTGAAAAAAATAGATGATTTAAATGCGGAGTTAACAGCAAAGAATTCAACATTGGATAATCTGAAAGCGAGATTGGATCAGATTGAACCGCAATTAGCAGAATCAAAAGCAAAAGTAAATGAATTACAAGCTAGAGTCTCTGAAAAAAGTTTGTCTATGGAAGAGTTAGAAGGTAAATTGAAAAATTACGAAGCCCCTGTTCCTGAACTAGGTGATATTGGTGAAGAAAGAGTCACTTGTCCAATGTGCGGCGCAGTCGATGTAAAACAAGTGGAAGATAAAACGAAAGTATTATCGTATGTGGGACACATACCAATTTACAGTAAGAAAAATCAATGCCGCAAATGCGGGTATGAGTTTTAATTTATATTTTTTTTTTATTCTTGGTATAACGCTGTGAAACAAAGTACTAGTTTTCTCAACAAAAGACTCTTATGTTTCGTATCAAAATTGAAATCATGTTTAAGCAGTTTTATGAGAATATCGTGGAACCGCAACAAGAAAAGTCTTGGATCTTTGTAATAGGTAGCTATCTCTTGGATATAGCGATAATCATTTTTCTTATGTCTTTAGTGTATCCGAAAGGCTGGTTATCTCCAATTGATTATGCAACAGAAGGCATAATTAATACAACATTGGTTGCGAGCTTATTGCTGTTTTTAATCGTAATTATTCTATTAATCTGTGTAATTGGTAAAGAAAAACCAAGAAATATAGGATTAAAGGGAAGTAAAATACCTGTAGGAATAATTACATTCTTTGGGTTCTACTTACTGTTGAACATCCTACTACTTATCATCAATGTGGCAGCACAGCAACCCTTAATATGGTATCCGTATTGGTTGTATTCTAGCACTCCAGGATTGACCTGGGATGTTGGGGATTTATTGGGACAAATATTTGGTAATGTTTTGTTAGAAGAAGTCTTCTTTCGAGGGTTTATATTTATCCAAATGACTAAAAAGTTCACAAAATTAATGCAGAATTCAACATGGGGGATAATAAATGGTGCAATTGTTTCTAATTTCTTATTTTCTCTCTTACATATTCCTACCTTAATTAAACAAGGATTCCATGGGGCATCAATGGCATTAACTTTATTACTCCTATTTGGAATTGGAATTTTGTTAACTTCTGTATATTTTATAACCGAGAATTTATTCGTAGTAATGAGTGTGCATGTGTTTTATAATATTAGTTTCGCACTATTTTATCCAATTATTCCTACATATTTGTTAGTCATTATTTTTACAATTGTGGGATTAATCATTTGGGGGATATTAAAATATAAATTCGAGAAAATTCGTAGTTAGAATGAATGAAGGTCAAATTCAATGAGTTCTAGTAGTAATAAGGATGATATTATTCAAAACAAAATACCAGTCACAACTTCAAATATTTATTCAGATAAAAATTCGTTAATTATTCTCTTCCAATTCATATTTGGAGTACTAGTTGTTATGGCAGTGAATTACCCCATAATGAAACCAATTGTGGATGCAATTCAAAACAACAATTTTAATGGCTGGATACTGTTACTATTTATGCCCTTTGGGATTTATGGAAATCTGTGGTTATTCACCTTTTCTATCGCAGTATTAACATGGATAATTATCAAGATACTGAAGTGGATACATCCAATCCAACAAGGTGTCTTCTCACTCGATAGTGCGGAATTCAGATTTTATAAACGCCGTTATTGGGCATCATACTTTGCTTTATGGCTAGCTAGAGCTTTACCCATCCCATGGGTAGACTATGTCGTTTATTCCATGCTTGGAAATAAAGTGGGTAGTTATGTTTGTCTGTATGATTCGGTAATCGATATAGAACTGGTAGAATTCGGCAAATCAGTAATGACCTCAATGAATTCCAATATCATGTCTCATGCAATATTTCAGGATAAATTTGTGCAACTGCGTACTGTTCTTAAAGATAATTCGATTGTGGGGGCAGAAGCAGTAGTAGCTCCAGGAACCATATTAGGGGAGGAAGGAATATTAGGAGCTGGTTGTTCCTCGTATATAGGGCAGCATCTGGAGGGGGGGGTGATTCACTTGGGAAATCCTGCGACAAAAAGTATACCTCAAAAACTTATTATTAACACTGACTCAGATTCGAGTACTGTTTCTCAAAAAGAGAAGATAGAGGAGAAAGAAAACTAATGTCATCTCCAACCTCCCTTAAAATGTCGCATCCGATGTACATCCATGAAACACTACGGAAGAGATACTTCATCTTTTACCTTCTTCATATCTGGATTTCTCTGATCCCCTCAGTATTTTTAGAACTTGGATTCGGTTGGTTATGGCTAAGAATGCCTTTGGTGGTATCAATATTACTCATTCCTTTAGATCTTCTTGTAATGTATTATATTCTTGTCCTATCCGCTGTGGGAATAATGAAAATTCATCTATTTCTTTTAAAATTATTTCATGCCCCACGCGAGGGAATATTTCCCAGAAGATTAACCAATCGAGATTTCAAATACTATTACTTGCGAAATTATGCGCGATTATTTCCATCCTATGTGATTTCATCTACCCCATTCCCATGGTTTCGTAGACAGTTATATTATTTGGCTTTTGGAGTGAAAATTGGCAAGTATGGTATCAATTGGGATGTATGGATCACCCCTGAGTTCGTAGACATCGAAAAAAATGTGATAATTGGGCATAGCAGCGCAATTTTATCGTGTTTGCTGGAAGAAGATAAACTCATTATTAAAACGATATATATCGATGAAAATGCAATAATTGGAGCAAAATCTACATTGCTTCCAGGGACTCATGTGAAAACTGGAACAATTATTGGAGCAGGATCTTTTACTCTACCTTTTCAAATATTGGAATCTGATTCCATTTACTTTGGAAATCCTGCAGAATACATAAAAAAACGTGATGATATTGACTTTTCGTTAGATAATCTGTGATCAAATTGGTTTTAATTAATCAACATCTTTCTGAGTTCTTAAGGCTCCGTTGGTAACGTAAACCACTTGTTTTTAACGTATTTTTACATCGAACGTCAACGACAACATCCAACGTAAAATCAACCGACCTTTTAGGTTACCATGGGTATTAGGTGCTCCTACGATAAAAAGCACCTTTCTATCCCACTCAGAAAGGCTTTTTAGCGTAGTGCTATGAGAAATAGGATATTCCAAAGAGTAGGGTAGATCTTGATTATTCAAAAATAAGTGATAAACAAAATTCAATCGTGCATATCAATCTGCATCTCCTTTTGAGGATCAGCTTGTCTTCCTACAAATCCGAAAGTCATGACGACCATCGCAATTGCGAGAGTTCCGAAGAATAAAACATCCAAAACTCCTAATGGGTCTGCCAAAATATTACTTAATACATTAATTACAATAGCAAGCATTGAAACAGCCAATCCAGAGAAGAATATGACCATTTTCATTCTCTTCAGTCCTTCTGATTTCCTTATCCCAAATCTGTACAGCCCTATCATCGAGAATATAATAAAATAAGCAACTCCTGCGATTAATATATATAACGGGATCATGATTTTTGTCTGAGTATTTACTTGGTCTCCAGGGAGTATCTCTAGGAAATCTATGAACCATATCGTAATACTATATACTAAAATAATTATTGCATACGGTATAGTATTTCTCTTGGTTAGCCAAGCGCTAGATAGACACATCACCCTTATAGTGAAGAATAGAAACATTGTACCAAAGAACAATGCAATTACGCATATTCGATACAATCCTTGAACAATCCAATCTTGGGTTGGAAATATCGGATACAAAATATCGTATGATAATATTGAACCCATATAAACACCTAAAAGGATCATTGCAGCTGCCATTAATCGATTCCCGACATATTTCGAATCTTTTTTCAATACGACTGTGGCAATTATGATTCCAGAAATTAGCCCAATGCCTTCAAATATAAAGCCTAATAATTGTAAAAATTGTAATGCCATTTTCTTTGTCCATCTGTATTTTATGGTTGTAGTACCAAAGTCTGAGATTTTTCTATTAAAATAATGTGATTTTTAATAATAATAATATCTAGATGATATGCTCGAGTTCAAAGAAAAAGTAATGTTTCTAAGAAGAGATCACGTATGGAGGTTCTTCTTCCTGTTCGTTTGAGGTTTGATTTTTTATAGGTGCGACAAAATCATGATCTGCCATATCCATTACGAGTCCCCCATCTGCTAGTCTATCAAGGAAGAAAACCAGTTGAAATTCTTGTCTCTTTCCAGTCTTAAAAGAATAGAATACAGTTCCATTAGTTTTTGGGGAGATATTATATTTAAAATTCTCCGTGACGATATAATTTCTATTCAGCCAATGTGACATATTGAAAAGTAGTTTAACTGCTTTAGTGAATTCAATATCGTGATTACCATGATATAATGAATCTAAAATCACAGCATAATCACCTGATTTTATTTTTTTCTTATTGTAGAACATCTCACTTGCAATATGATCTGGATCATCTAAGCGAAGGTGTTCTTCCTTAATTTTAGTGTATTCATTTTCGTCAAACATCTCAAGGATGAAAATATAATTAGTATTTTCTCGATTTCCATTTGCAGAAGCATGAAATAACATACGAGTGTTAGGAGGAATGGATACTATATCCCCTAATGCTTTTTCGATTGTTTCAGTTATATCTTCAATTTTCATAAATATCCCAACTTTTAAATAAAAATTTGGTTCGAACTAGCTAATAATATGATGTGGGGAAAAATTTCATATATAATTGGGTTAGCAAAACCTTTGTTAAAAATATTCCAAAGTAAATGCCGTTTTAGTAGAAAGTCTCTCCACAGAATCAAGGGTAATTATATTATGAAAACATTCCAGAAAAGAAATATATACAGACTAGTGAAGAGCAGCCACTCCCAAAGTGGAAATGAATATATTCCTTCTCCCGGAAATGTCTCCAGTGTATCATTTTTTTTACATTTCTTCTGCCATAACGCATTAAACAGGAAAAAGCCTATTAAAACCACACAAAATATTAACAAAGGTGGTAACCAATCATACACGGGAAGTTGTTTTGGATGAAACATATACGCCATTCCCACAGTTAAGTTTGCGAAAATAAATGTTGCAAATGTTATTACTGCGGTTATATTATGTAAACGTCCTGATTTTAGGTCTTGGATGAAATCTCCCCCTGATAAATCTCGATCAGTGTCTTTATCGGTAAAAACTGATACCAATATCCCAGTAATTGTAGAAATACCACCCGAGATTATCATAATCCAAGCAAAAAATGGTGAGAAAGTCAATAAATGCCTGAATATGTAAATATTAAGAGGAACATCAGCTAGTGTTATCCAGATTATGGCAATGCTGAAGAAGAACCAGCCTTTAGGATTGCGAAATTCCTCTTTAGATCCAAGAAAACTCATTGTATGAGTCATAATGCTGTATTTATTCTTCTTAGGATAAGTGATTCTTGCCAAACCCAATAAAATAAGAAATACGCAGATTTGAACAATTACGTAAATTAAAAGTTGAGTATAGGTGAAGTTACCAATAAAAATTTGCCAGAACCCAGCCATAATTCTCCATTAGAATGCTTGCTAATAAGGTATTCTAAAGGAGACAGCATGGATTATATTGAACACATCAACCGAAATTTCTGAGATGCTGTAGTAAGTTGTATCAATAAGATGATAAGATGATACGAACTTTTTTATCCAATGAGGAAAGGAATCCAACTCTTCCTCATCATCAATAAGGTCTAAAGGAGCATTACGTTTCATCTATCTTATTTTTCTCTGCTCTTTGCAGATGATCGTCTTTCCAAACTTCGGCACCATCAAAGGGGTCACCCAATACATCAAAATCCACAATAGAATAATTTTTAGTCAGTTATTTATTTAATTCAGGAACGAGAGAGGACTTTCCTGCTCTTGATGCTCCGGTTATGATGAATAGCACTTGATTCCACTCTAGAGTTAGATAATTAATACATTCCAATAGATGAATACTTCTAATGCTAAGAAAACCGTCCATTCCCACAAAGGTAAGGAGTATAAACCTTTACCTGGCCAAGGATTTAGTTTCTTATTTCTCTTTAATTTCCCTTGCCATTTGATCTGTGACCAGAATAATCCGATTACTGCAACGATGTAGATAACAAGTGGAGGTATCCACTGTGAAAATGATCTTGTGTATGGATTGACTATGTAAAATATTCCGATTATCAAGTTTGCTAACATGGATGCACCCAAAGATAAAACTGCGGCAACATTATGTACCATTCCTATTCGTAAATCTTTGAAGAAATTTCCATTCGTATGATTTTTTTCCTTGTCAGGGAATAATCCGACAATGATCCCTGAGAGAACACTTATCCCGTACAGCAATATAGCAAGATACGCTGCAAAAATTGAAAATCGGTTGATATGACGAAACATATAGAGTATCAACGGTATATCTGTCAACATTTTCCAGATTAGAGCGATGCTAAAGAAATACCAACCCCTTGGATTTCGAATACTATCAGGAGAACCGAGAAACGATATAGTACACCTCATTATTGAATATCTATTCTTTCTTGGATATAATAAATAAGCCACAATCATGAGAATAATAAATATACTCAATTGAATTATCACATAATAGTTCAATGTATTAATTGAAAATTCTCCGAATAAAATTTCAAACATTATTCGTAAAGGTGGTTGATCCAATTTTTTTGTCCTCCCAAAAATTTTATTTCATGATCCTAGAGAAAAATTATGCTTAAAAACCATGGGGAGTCCAATCTTAGTATCTATTTGATTAGATAAATAGTGAATGAAAGTAATTATCTATTCACCTAAAAATTCAGCAGAAAAAATAAAATTTTTTGGTTTGTTGAGTCTACATTCTACATAAAAAAACATAAAAACATAAAAAATCTCACTATTTAGTAATCAAGATCTACCCTACTCTTTGGAATAGCCTATTTCTCATAGCACTACGCTAAAAAGCCTTTCTGAAAGAGATAGAAAGGTGCTTTTTAGCGTAGGAGTGCCTAAACCCTATGGTCTATATGAGTTTTTCCAAAAATGCGGTTATTGACGTTGGTCGTAGAAATACGTGAAAAATACATGGTGTTATTGACAATCCAGCCTTTAAGGGCTTAGATACATATTGATTAATCAATTATGCAATTACTTTTAGTCATTTCTTTTTTTCTTTTAATGTAGTTTAATATACCAATTCCAAGATAGAAGAAAAGCATTACTGCAATTGAAACACACAGAACATATATGTATAGTCCAGTAATTTCATGGTTAAAAAATGTGAGAATTGACGAAATTAAGCCGAATCCCATAATTAAAAACAAGAAAAAGGTGATTCTCTTATTTTCTCTGGCACGTACACCCTCCCCATACACAAAAAAACGACTTACATTTAGATATGGAAGAATTAACATACATATTGGTATTATATACTTCATAATCTCTCCCAAAAGAGATCCAGAATCTGGAAAATATCCATAAAAGGTATCAATGAAAAATAAAGTAAGAATTAAAGACGATGTAACTGGTGTTGTCACACCCTCATATCCTTTATTCTCACTGATACTAAACCATGTTAATCTTAAAATAGCTCCAATAATGAATATCGCACAAAATAGCATCAATGCAAATGGAGGAAATGCACCCCCCCCAGTATATGCTCTGTACATCAAGACCGCCGGAGCAATTCCGAAACATAGCAAATCGCTCATAGAATCTAGGATTTTACCCAACTCATTGGCTTGGTTCATCCGTTTTGCAACTATACCATCTAGCAAATCAAAGACCATTGAAAAATAGATGAATGCTGCCGCTGCCCAAAGATATCTCCCATCGATTGTCAGAATAATCGACATGATCCCACAGGAAGTTCCAAGAAGTGTAACCAGATCCTTAAGTTTGAGTTCTTTGAGTACTCCCACGGTAAACCACCAATATTATATGGATATGTGCTATTTCATTATATATTGCTTGTTGTTTTACAGTTCATTCGAAAAATGAGATTTAGGTGTATTAGGTGTATTATCGAAAACTTCAACGGGTGGGAAAGAAGACTTTTTCCTTGAATTTACCTCGCAGTTGGGTGATTAATGCGGGAGTTCAGAAAGGTGCAAATTTAGAAATTCGAGAGCTAGATTCAGGGGATCTAATAATTTCATTCCCAGAATCTAAAGATATAGAAAAAAAACCCACCATTATGGAAATTATCACTTCCGATACATTGTCACGTGATATTACCCGTGCATACTTACTAGGCTATGAGAAAATCGTGATAAAAACAGATAATGCAACTGGTTTTTCCACAAACGAAATGAAGCAAATTGAATTAGCTAGTAGGAAATATCCTGGTGCGGAGATTATGCATGAGGGTAAAAATGAGATAACATTTGAGATTATTGCATCTTTTGAAAAAATGGGCCCTTACAAGCTCATTCATTATATATTCAATACCACCCAGCAGATGTTAAACGATATTGCAAATATTTTAAACCCAAAGCACACCAGAAACGGTCCTGTTATTGAAGAACTCCGTCGTATTCAAGGATTGGATTTAAAAGTTAATCGAACCTATCTACTAGTGGTTCGTCAGTTACGAGCGTTAATACAAGATCCCTCTCTTCGTAACCAGCAAGATCTCAATTCGCTCCGAATCATGGATTACCGTTTATTCGTGCATTTACTAGAGCACATTGGAGATAATTGTGTTTTGATTTGTGAACATCTGATCGAATTCCAGAATCTGGTTGCGGAGTTATTAGACAAATCTTATGCGATGAATAACGAAAACGATTCAATTTTAGATTATTTAGTCACAGTTTCTCAGCAAGTACGAGATGCCCATAAGAAAACTTTTGATGTTTTTGTTAAGACGGGATATAAACAAGCACCAAAATTAATCCAAGAATTCCCTCGAGATCTCCAAAAATACATTCAAGAATTCAAAGTACATCCGCATAAGGCACCCCTTTCCATTATTTTATATCGATTTTATGATATTTTGGACATGTTGGTTGATATTTTGGATCTGATTCAACCAGAAGAGGGATTACTCGAAAATTGAAACAAAGTGGCATATAATTTAAATAGGGACAGATAGATACAATCTCCATGATTGAAATCATTAATGTTTACAGTAATTTACCGATGCCGGGAACCGATTTCATCGGTAAACACGGACAGAGTTTTTTTATTAAGGCAGGTAATGACCAAATTTTAATTGATACAGGGGCGGATGGACCTACATTACTACACAATATGAAAATTTTAAATATTGATCCCAACGAAATAACTCATCTGATTCTCACCCACGGGCATGATGATCATACAGGTGGATTACCTGGCTTCTTAGATGCTAGAACTACAACTGAACCCTTACACGTAATAGCACATCCTTTAGTGCGGGAAGATAAGAAACTAAAAATTTTGTTTATTACAAAACCGATGGGGTTCCCCCCATTGTCTACGGAACAAGAGGATAAACTCAATTTCACATTTTCAAAGGAACCATTCTCAATCAATGCATATGTGAAAACAACCGGAGAAATTACCGATAGAACGGAACGAGACGGTACTGAACCTTTAGCTAAACATATAGTAAATGGGAAATATGAAATTGACCCTATGAGAGACGATATAAGTGTAATCATTGATACTGCTCAAGGTCAAATAGTTATCACAGGGTGCGCTCACGCCGGGATATTAAACATCTTGAAAACGGTTAAAAAGCTTTCAAGTAAGCCAATTTTAGCAATAATTGGAGGAACCCATATGGTTCGGTACTCAGAAGACGATGTCGTGAAAACAGGAAATAGATTCGTAGAAGAATTTGATGACCCCATTCTTTATATCAACCATTGCACGGATAAATTACCTTCAAAGCTGCTGAAACAGACCAAAACCATAGATATCTTAAAAGAAAAGTTCGGGTCAGATAAAATCAAAACTTGCTATGTGGGTACAAAGATTACATACGAGTGAAATCAAAAAGATAAAATTATTTTCTGATATATCTCTAATCCTTTTTTCTGGGTTTCTTCCGGGATGACTTTCGCAATTTTTTTCCCCACATTTGCTACGAACATTACACCTTTAGAAACAATATCGAGAAAGATCCCCGGAACTTTGCTGGATTGTTGTTCTTGGAAGAATTTGATGCGTGTTTTTAAAGCCTCCGTTTGTTTCATTGTTGTATCTTGTCGCAATTCCGTAGATTCTAAGTTTTTATTACTCATTCTAAATCATCTCCAATTGTTTTTTTCTTATAAGGTACTGCAATTTGTTTCTCAATGTTTTCACGGTGAAAAATATTCATAGCACAGAAAGGTACTTCTGCTACGGTTTTATCGGGCATTGAGATCCCAAAATGAACAACACATCTTTTTACCCTTTCTATATCAAAATTATAGGCATCTTGAAAGTGCATGGAACCGATGAGAAGAGATCCATATGCAAAAGATGAAACATTATCCCAGTTGCCTGTTAATATCATTTTGGTGAATATCTCCATTTGTTTTCCCGTTTTCTTGATATAAGGGAGTATACCAAGAGCAAAACGTGCTTTTAACTGTTGTTTATCCAACCATGCTAGACCATCATCCAAAGTACGTGCTAATTTTTTCCAACTGTCCCCCGCAATGTTGGAAAAAAACGTGGGCGCTTTACGATCCTTGAGTTTTGCCCAGAATTTGGTTGCAAAGTCAATCACGGCCATAGGATCCATGTATTCCAAGATAGAAATCATTTTGTTTTCGTCAGGATCCATCACCAGATATGTGGAAAAACCACAGTCGGGATGACATGTAATTTCAATGGGTTCTTGATTCCCCAACCAAGCTATAGCACGTCCGAATTCCACAATAGTCGAGAGAGGATACCAATCTCGATCTACTTTCAATGCGCCTTTAGTCTGTTTTTCAATAGCTTTCAAGACGTCTGCATTTGTAATTCGAAGTGTATTTACTTCCTCGTGAGATACTCGACCACACAAAGAAATAGGTTGAAACACAATACCGCGAACCAAATCGATATTATCTATTGCATATTGTAAAATATTGCCTATTTCAATCTCATTCACAGTTCGTGCTACGGTAGATACCAGAACTATTGAATCAAGACCCGCTTTTCGGCAATTTTCTAATACTCGTTCTTTATATTCTTTGAGAGGTACTCCTCTGGTTGTTTTCCAAGTTTCTTCATGGATTCCATCGAATGACAAGTAAAGAGTGTCTAATCCATTTTCTCTACATACATTGGCATACTGTTCACCATCAATTTTTTGAAAACCATATCCATTGGTTGCAGCAAGAATTTCTTTAAATCCCTTATCTTTAGCCATCTTTACAATTTCAACAAAATCAGAACGAATTGTAGGTTCTCCTCCAGAAAACATAATTGCCGTTGCAGGAATTGGTTTATTGCGAAAATGATCCATTATTCGTCCAATTTCTTCTAAGGAAGGCTCAATGAGCATCCCAGTTTTCTCTACGTTCGCAAAACAAAAATTGCATGACAGATTGCATCGGTTCGTGATTTCTATTATGACGAGAGTGCATGCGCTCTTATGTTCTGAGCATAACCCACAATTCCAAGGACATCCCCGTTCATCCTTACATTCCACATCCGGGGGATTTGGATTGCCATCTTTCTCCCAACCCCATGTGTCACCTTTCCAATGCGTCCATCTATAGTAATCTGCATTGGATGATAGAATGTCTTTGTAATTTCCATGTTCCTTGCATGATTTCCGAATGAATATTTTGCCATCTTCTTCATATATTTCGGCATCAATTGTTGTTAAACATTCGGGACAGACACTTTTGGTTTTTTTAAAGTAATTTTTCTTAAAATTCGGGTCTGATTTTACGTGAAACATAGAGAACCTACTACCTACTACCCACTATTTTTATTAAATATTTTCTGTCATCTAGCAACCATACAAACCTTACCAGGATTTATTGAAAAAAATGGTTAAGAAAAATATTACGATATGTCTTTTTCTTCGATTTTATGCTTAATTAAAATAGTTTCTAAAGCACTATTGATTTTTTCTGATTCAGAAGGAGCAGTTTCTTTTAGATTCTCGGCAAATTCAGTTATTACGCCTTTTATTTCCTTAATTGTATAACGTGTGCGTTTAATATAATTCATTCGTTGTAGTATGTATTGAGAATACCAGATGTAATACACAACACTGGATACTAACAAAATAGAATTGTTTACTATATCCACTTGTTTGGTTGTTGTAACAGAACCGAGGATTAATACTACTTGACCTGCCACATACATCAAGACTAACGCAAAAACTAAGAATGGGATTGCATTAACATTCATTTTTTTAGTTTCCTTCACTTCCTTAGCTATCATACGCAATATAAATACAGCAGTCAGAATGACTAATAGAATATTACCCAACGCATTTACAAAGATGGTGCCTATTGTGGATATTTCTTTAAGAAAAGAAGTGATAAATCCATATGTTCGGAACCAAATGATTAAAGAAATGAACATATATAACAAACTACTGTACACATTGACTGAACTGTATTTTTTACTTCTAATGAATAGATAGACTTGCCAAACATCCATTCCCAGATATAAGATACCTATGATAACTACCCATGCAATATATTTAGCTGGAGCTTCTGGATCTGCTGCAATAGTTTCTGGAGAATTTGCATCAGCCCAAAATATCCAGACTGTAAAGAAATGCAGTAATAGAGGTAGTATTAAGCTTAAGATTAGGAAGGGAATTGCAGCAATATTTTTTTTCTTAGTATCAATTTGCTGAACAATCATACGGTCTTCTGCTTTATTTGCAATTGTGCTTATACCATCTTTAAGGAAATGAATTTGTAAAATATTCACGCCAAGAAATACGAGTATAAAGAAATATGGAAGTAATTGAGAAAACCTGAGAAAAACTATTGTTACTTCCTCTTCTCCAAACAATGCCCAAATTAAAACTATAATAAAACTCAATATGAATGTGATTACGGATATTATAATTTTGGTAAAGGATCCTTCTTCTTCAAATAAATGTTTAGATAATGCAGGGATGAAGGTACAAATCATTAAAAATAGAAATCCAAGCACCACTGAAAAGCTTATGATGTTTACAGCGTTTTTCACACCAAATGAGGCGCCATATCCACCAAATGAGAATAACGCAATCACGATAGTTACTACGAAAAAAATCAAAGTGAAGAAAATTTTACCCTTTTCGAAAATCCCCGTGAATTGAGCATTCAGAAATAACAGAGTTTTCTTCCAAAGGTCCACAAACCACTGTCCCACCTTTGATCGCACTTTCGGTTTTTCATCTTTTTTTGTAAATAATATATTGTCTTTGTCTTCGGTCATATTGGATGATTACTATAACTGACCTTATATGGTTTTGTTATCCATACGATTGGATAGGCGCTGTTTGTCGAACAAAATAATGAGAATAGACAGAAAAATTAGACTCAATCCGACATAATGATATATCTTGACAGGTTCATTCAAGATCCACCAAGCAAAAAAACTAGTAAGAATTGGCTGTGGGGCTTGTATCGCAGAAGATAAAGCTAGATCGATGTTTTTGATAGACATATACCACCCCAAATGACCAACAGCATAGGATAATGCTATTAAAAACATAAACAGAATATTAGTCCAATTAAAAAATAGGGAAATATCACTGAAAGGATTTGTAACGAATGTGAAAATAACCAAAATCACAGTGCTGATAAGAGTACGTATATAAATGACTTGAGCTGGGGTGATAACTCCTTGTTGCAAAGGTTTTTTGGATACAGAATGGCCGATCGTCCACAATAAGGGCATTAGAAACAAAATTAGAGTTCCATAATTAATATTACCTGGATTAAATGTACCCAAGGTCAATGTATAAAATAACCCAATGAAAATTATACCAGTAAAAATCAATTGGATAGGGCTGGCTTTCTCTTTCAAGAATATCCATCCTATAATCAATGTAAATATTATGGATGATTTCATAGCAATAGACCCCGAAATAGCAGCAGAATCACCTGAAATATCAAATCCCAAAAAAAACATTATTTGAGCACCTGCAAACACAAAGCCAACGATTAAAAACCTCCACCAATGTTCCTTGATTGCCATTTTGAGTATATGTGGATGTTTTTTTTTACGTGAAATTGTTTGAGTCACTGCAAGAGGTAAAATTAATATATTTTCAAACA
>SDNX01000004.1 GCA_004524545.1 Promethearchaeota archaeon | reverse complement strand
TGCATAAACTATACAAAAAACAATTCCCTAAAAATCTTGTACTCATAGAAAAGTGATCATATGCAATCTAACAATTCGGATAGGAATACCATACTCGCTGATGTCAGGGAAATTACGGATTTTATTTGTAAAACGAAAAATTATTGTAAACTTATTCCCGAAGTACGCACCAATGTCGCTGTAGCATTACCAAATGCGACTACTCTTGATGAAATCGCAGGAGTAGACGGACGAATTACAATTGTTGGAGGAATGCCCAAATGTGCAGGACCAATTATCTTTGGGGCAACGAATCATACTGGTAGGTTAGTTTTAACTGCTCGAAGATATGATCCGAACATTTCTGCAGTAATTAACATTAAATACACTCCCGAGCTTATCGAAAAACTACATAAAACAAACCTTTTACTTGCAGAGATTGATCGGACTAATCAGTCTTCGGATACAAGTGCTACAGAAAATTCTTCAATGTCGTGGATCATCAAAAATATTTATGACACCTACCAGAAAATCCCTGATATCATTTGGGATGTTGGAGAAATTGGTAAAGAGCCCATGCTTCGTCTGTTTGCAAAGAGCACTAAATCTTTACTTGAAAAAATAAAAATAATTTTAGAATGTGTTTAGGTTACTCTGATAGTTCTTTTTCATCATCTTTTTTAATTGAGTCTTCAAGAATTTTTATTGCACAGAGAGATCCGCACATAGTACAAGGTTCATTTCGTTCTATGGGTCCATCTCTTTCTCGAATACGTCGTGCTTTTTCTGGGTCAATTGCGATTTTGATTTGTTCGTTCCAATCCAAGTCTTTTCGTGCTCGGTCCATTTTTCGATCCCATTGAGAGGCGACCTCCCAATTGCGTGTTAAATCTATCGCATGGGCTGCAATCTTGAATGCTATAACTCCTTCTTTAACTTCATCAAGATTTGGAAGTCCTAAATGCTCACTAGGGGTGACATAGCACAGGTAATCAACTCCGTTCATCCCTGCAATAACTCCACCGATCGCTCCTACAATGTGATCATACCCTGGGGCAATATCTGTAACTAGCGGACCTAATACATAAAAAGGAGCTCCATTTGTCAGAGATTTTTGTAATCGCATATTTTCAGCAATTTGATGAGCTGGAACATGTCCAGGACCTTCGCAAATTACTTGAATGTTTTTTTCTTGTGCTCTTTTCACCAACCTTGACAAAGTGAGGAGTTCTTGCACTTGAGGATAATCTGTAGAATCAAAAATACATCCAGGACGAAATCCGTCTCCTAAAGATAATGAAAAATCATAATTTTGTGCCATTTCTAGCAAGTAATCATAATTTGCATAGAAGGGATTTTCTTGGTCATTTTCTAATGTCCATACAGCAGTAATAGTTCCTCCACGGCTAACAATTCCCATATACCGAGGATTTTTTTTTATATATTCTGCAAGGTTTTTAGTAACACCCGCATGAATCGTGAAGAAGTCTACTCCCTCTTTCGCTTGCTCTTCTACTACGGAAAACATATCATCCTCCGTCATGTTGATAATTCCTCCAGATTTTTCAATTGATCGAAGCGCAATCTGATACATGGGAACCGTTCCCAATGGTACTTCGATATGACCTAATACAGCTTTACGGACATCCCGAATTCCTTGTTCTGTAGGCCCAGAAGTCAAATCCATGACTGTGTCTGCTCCATACTGAACCGAAATCTCTGCTTTTTTGATCTCTTGCTGAATATCGTATACTTTTTGTGATGCTCCAATATTGCTATTAATTTTAACCGATAGTCCTTCTCCTATTCCTAACGGATTAGCATTGCTGGTTGTACTCTTAAATATTACAATTCTTCCATTAGCAATTCCTTTGCGAATTATATCAACACTCACTTGCTCCTTCTTCGCAACATATTCCATTTCGGGGGTGGTTCGGCCAGCCTTCGCTTCTTTCATCTGGAGCATAATTCTCATCTTGATCAATTTGACACTACAAATTAATCTATCTCTTAAATTACCAAGAATCAAAGTAAATTAAGCTCAACAAGTAGGGTTCGAAGGGATTTAGTGATTGGATAATCGGAAATGTTTTCTATAGGAACGAATGCTATATCGGCTGCATCGGACTGTGCCTCAAGTTTCGGAAGTGATTTTGTTTCCGAAAACCTGGAATCCTCAATCTCCATGAAATAATTAATGAGCACGTAGTGATATTTCAGTTTATTCTCGTCGTCATAAATCAAAGTGTCAACTAATCCAGCCAACTTTCTTGCACGAGCAGTTATGGTAGTTTCCTCAAGAAATTCCCTTTCTGCACCTTCTTCACATGTTTCTCCAAGCTTAAGATGCCCCCCGGGAATGGACCATAGATTCGCACCAGGATCATATTTACGCTTAATAAGGAGAATCCTGTTTCTATATAAAAGGAGCCCTCCAATTCCGATGTGAGGACGAACGGGGTATTTCCGCAAATCATATTTTAACTTCTCTAAATCAAGTTTCGGGGTAATTTCCATACTTTTTGACTCACTTCTGTTATTAAGTGTAATTTTGTATTTTAAATATTAATTTCTAGTCTTAATGGGTTTTATTTTCTAAATAGAATTCATATTTTTGATATGAAGGTAAGTTGAGAACTTTAAGTAGCCTTCCGAATTGAATAATTTGAGTATGAAAAAAGTTAACTTGGAAAAATCTGACAAAGAATGGAAGGAAATACTTTCTCCAGAACAATTCAAAGTGTTAAGATTAAAAGGAACGGAACCTCCTGGCGTTGGTAAATTTCTATATAATAAAGAAAAGGGAGTGTATGTATGTGGTGCTTGCAATGCGCCCTTATTTAAATCTGATGCCAAATTTGATTCGGGATGCGGATGGCCTTCATTTTGGGAACCAGTTAGTCCTGATGCCATAATCGAGAAGAAGGATACGTCACATGGGATGCTTCGAACAGAAACTATCTGCGCTAATTGCGGTGGTCACTTGGGTCATGTATTCAAAGACGGACCAAAAGATAAGACTGGATTAAGATATTGTATTAACTCAATTTCTCTCGATTTTAAAGAAGAAAATTAGGAAGTATATACGTTACTTAATTCTTTTAATTTATCAGGGATCTCAATTCCTTGAGGGCATTTTTCCAAACACTGTCCACATTCTACACAGAGATGAGCTGCCCCATCGAGTGTCTTAACTGCCTCTTCCATAGTTTGTGAGAAATTATTATACCAAGTTCGTATTTTCTCTTTATCCTCTGGTGCCCATTTTAGTTCATTAAATAGAACGAAATTAAAGGGGATGTTGACTCCTTGAGGGCAAGGCATGCAATACTCACAACGTGTGCATTTTATATAAAACATTTTTCCAAATGATTCACGTAATTTACCAATTGTTTCCATATCTTCATCAGATAATGAATTTACTCCCGATAAATCTGTACTTTTACAATTCTCTTCGATCATTTGCATTGTATTCATACCACTTAACGTTACTTTAACTTCGGGATAGTTCCACATGAAAAGGAATGCCCACTCTGCAAGAGAATGTTTCGATTTACTTTCTTCGAGTATCTTCTTATTCTCTTCTGTCTCCCGAACTAATTTCCCACCAAGTAAAGGTTCCATAATAATAACCGGAATGCCCTTTTCTCCAGCATATTTTAATCCCTTTTCTGTAGCTTGATTGTTTACATCCATATAGTTCATTTGAATTTGACAAAGGTCCCAATCAAATGAATCTATTATTTTCACAAAGGTTTCATAGTTAGAATGAAACGAGAAGCCAATATTTTTTATTAGACCTGCTTCCTTCGCTTTTTTTGCTTGAGCAAGGATATCGTACTTCTGCAAAATTTTAAAGCGTTTTCCATTCAGCGCATGCATTAAATACGCATCAACATAGTCTACTTGTAATTTTCCGAGTTGTTCTTTCAAGTAAATTTCGAAATCTTCTGGTTTTTTATACAACCAAACCGGTGCTTTCGTAGTGAGAACTTTGATTTTTTCTCGATACCCGTCTTTCAATGCCTTTCCGACAACAATTTCGCTTTTTCCGTTGTGATATGGATATGCGGTATCCACATACCTAATTCCGAGATCAATTGCATGCCGAATTTGGGCGATGGCTTCAGATTCATTAATTTTTGTATCTTTTCCTTCACCTATTGTAGGAAGTCTCATACAACCGAAACCAAGAACTGAAACCTGATCACCAAATAATTTCCTATACTTCATTTGTTACATCCTCACTATTTCTTTTATTTGTCACAATATTATTTTATCCAAATCCCTTGCAGAATCTATCAAAGTTCCTTGGTAACAAACTATAATTGTATCCTCCCTCAAGCAAGGCATATCTTCTTCCATTACATAATTTTATACTGTATTCCTTCATCCATTTTCCAATTTGATTATACGATTCGGTTGAAAGGACTTCGCCCCAGTCACCTTGCGCATTGTCAAAACCAGCACTCGCTATAATTACATCAATATTTGATAGCGAATCAAGCGTATTCTTTATTTCTTGCATATATTTTTCTTCATTATTTGAATATGGATTAAGAATTTCCACTTTGACGCCTTCTTCTGTCTCCAAAATGTTTATATTGCCATCTCCTGTATGTAAATCGAAATCCAGAAGAAAAATAGAGCGTAATCGGTATTTTTGCACCAAAAATAATAAGCTGACTGCAATATTGTTAAAATAACAAAAACCCCAGGATGAATCTCGACTTGCGTGATGACCCGGGGGACGTATTAATCCAAATGAAGCAGTTTTTTCAGTATATGCTATATCAGCAGTTTGAATTGCCCCTCCTGCAGCCAACATTGCAGTATGAAACACTAATGACTCATCTTTCACTCTTAGAAAATGTCGATCCGTGTGTGCACGCAAAATATCTACCTTTTTTGCTGGAATTGCTTCAACTATTTCATAAAATGAATCATTTTGGATTAGATCTACTATGCCTTCAAGTCTTCCCGCTCCTGCAGCAGGATCTAAAGCATATACCTTGTAGAAATCTTCATGGAATACAACTTTCATACGATCCATAAGGATAAAGAAAAATAAAAAAGAGTGGTTTATCGAAAACTGATACGTTTTGAATAATATCTAAAAGGAATTGGTAGGTCTTTTCGTGGAAATCCCTTCAATTCCTGATTTATCATTTTTTTAAGAACTGCAAAACTTATATCTTGAATCTGTTCACTAGAGTTCCCGTCTATTAGTTTTTCCCCGATTAAACGCCTCCGAACGGATACTGTGTTATTTTCCCGTTCATTTCCTCCTACAATAACGGTGTAGGGTATCCACTCGATTTCTGCTGAACGAATTTTCTTTCCGATTTTTTCATCCCGATCATCATAATCCGCACGAATCTGTGCATTATTTAATTTGTTCATAATAGATTCTGCATATTTCTTCTCTTTATCGGTGATCGGAATCACACGAACTTGCACTGGGGATAACCATGTTTTGAATCCTGTGACAATTTCATCCTTATACTTCTCATTCGTTTCCAATAATGCCCAGAGAATTCTACACATTGCGCCAGATGGGGATGTATGAAGTATAATCGGATGGCCTGTACTTCCATCTTTAGATTTATAAGTGATATTATACTTCTGTCTTTTTTCTCCATATTGCTCGATATAGTCTTGACTACTTTCAACATCTATTTGGACCGTTGATAATGTCGCACTCTTTCCTTGGGAATCGATAACCGGCCACTCGAACTTCAGAATGAAATAGTAATATCTTTCGGGCCATAATTCAAAGATTGCGGGATGCCCCCATTCTTTGATATTTTTGCTAATCCATTTCTTATTTTCTGCCCAAAATTCTTCCGTTGTGCGAAAAACAATATGGGAATTCGCCCCAAGATCTTTCAAAATTCGGTGTACCATTTTGAATTCTTTTTTAAACTCCACTATGGATTGATCTAAATCCTTGCACATCGTATGCAGATCCGGCATTAAGAACGTGCGTAATCGTCGTAATCCTGAAAGTTCTCCTGCCTGTTCACGTCGGAATGAATAAGTTTCCCATTCGTAAACACCTAACGGGAGTGATTCCTCTCTGATTTGCATTTGTGAAAACATATTAAACAAGAGGAAGTCGTTCGCAAACCGTAAAAGAAAACGACTATTTCCTGAATGTACCCAGTATGTCTTTGCAGGGAAACGTGCTGTTTGTGCCGTGAGCTTTTTATTCTTCACCGTGTACATTACAGGCGTATCAGCGTAAATTGCACCATTTTCTACCATAACCCCCTCTAAGTAATCTTTAATGAGGTTTTTCATTAATACTCCTTTTGTATACCATCGTAAATTCCCGGAATCACTCGCGTCGTCAAAATCTGCTAGTTCCATATTCTTCATCATTTTGATATGAGGGGGTTCTTGCTTAGGTGCTCCTCTAGATCCGAGTACTTCGTCAGCAATCAATTCCTGGAATGATTTCCATTCCTCCCCTTTGTATCGATCTGGGATTATATCCTTGAGTTTTTTTCCTTCTTCCTTAACCGGATCAAACAAATGTAATTCATTACCATCTTCCGTGAGGATTTTAAACACGGAACTGGACCGGACTTCGTCTGCAAGAATGGATAATTTGACATCACGGTACATTTCTGCGACTTCATGCCCTAAACAGTTTAAACTGAAGGATTTATACCACCCAAATGGAGAAAATTCTGCTTTATATCCACGATCTTTCAAAATAGATGCGATTTTTGGACATACATCCATGGATTCTTTATCTTGACTGAGAAAATGACTGAGATGAGCCCAGGGATACACTAAAATCGAATCTACCTTGTATTTTGATGGATCTAGAATTAATTTCTTTAAGTCTCTGGGATTTTCTGTTGGAGCAGGAACTTTGGGGTTTTCCAATGATAGTTTTTTGCGCTTTTCCAACTTGTCATTAAATTGTTGAATTTCTTCATTTTGTTCTTTTATTTTATCTGGAAATCCCTCTATTAATTCGATGGCTTCTTCTATCTCGTTTGCTCCTTGTTTAGCAATTATAGACGTATCAAATGTATCTTGATCTTCTACGGAAACAAATGCAAATAACACCAAACCCTCAATATCTAATTTTTTTCCTTTGAATTCTTGAGGACTGGATGTGGCTTTCGCCATTTTACTCATTTTTGCGCCATCGGAATGGATCAGTAATAATTTCATTGTGTTATCACAAAACTTCGTTATACATAAAAGCTTAGATCAAAACCCTAGCGATCATAGCTATTCTTAATGGAAAATATTCAGAATATATATATAAACTTATGTTATTACCCAAAACTGTTTTAACCTTAAGGAGAACTATTATCCACTATCTATCATTCAAGATTTCCGAGAAAAACATTTTTTCTAAACATTAAAATAAAAATCATAATTAAAATCAACTCTCCTTTTTGGTCTCACGCCTGTCGGGCAAATTATGAGAGTTACTTAAAGGTAAGTAGTTGTAGTGGTTGCAGTGGTCAAACTGACCAATTCCATAGAATTATCGGATTTATTGAAAATGACAGGCGCAACCATGAGATCTTCACGTTTTTGAGATATAGAGAAGATAAGTGAAGAAAATTTAAATAATTTATGAAATCGTGTTCAGCTTGCATCTGTTAGACTTAGAGCGGCTGCGATAGTTGCTAAGTTGGATAGATATTGGTTTTTACCCGTTCCTAATACTAAAACATCACCCTCAGAAAAGGAATAATCCAGTTTTTTTACATCGATATCAACGGTAACGATAGTTCCTTGGCTCATAGGAGATGGTGGGAACTGAAATTGCCCACCTTTCATAATTAAACATGTTGCACCGGAACCCCCTATTTTAATCGCTTCATCTCGTTGGTCCATTCCCGTTTTAAGTTTATCTATTGCATTATATATTATTGAATACCTGACAAATTCCCCAATGACAATTTTTGAGTAATCAAATTGTGGTTCTTTCGGAGGTGAGAAGATTTTATATACTTCTCGTAAAGACTCTGTTCCTTTCTTGGACAGTAAATGAATTTTCTTCTTAACCTCAACCAATTCGATGGCTTTTAGATATTTCAACAAAGATCTCACTTTACCCTCAGATAAAGTCAGTTCTGTTTCCAAGCGATACCTTCCAATGCCTTCAGACTCTTGGTCAAAGATCATTAAACCAAGAAGAACATGAGCTAATTGAAAGCTGGGTTGGATGGTTTTACTCGTACTTATCTGAGATAATTTGTGAAGAATATTCATGGAAATCTTTACCCGTGTTATTTTGGATATAAGAGAATAAATTTTTTGTTATCCCGATTATTCAGAAGAGTATGGATACAGTGGAAAAACTAATACTGATTGAAGCACTGAAAAATGCAGTAAAATATGGAGAAGCTCGGGATAAGGTTATTATTGGAAAATTGATGCAAGATCCCGAAAATAGGAAAAATATTGCTATAATTAAACCAAAAGTAGATACAATTTTAAAAGAAGTAAACTCCTGGGATAAGGAGACTCAAGAAAAAAAACTACTTGATCTCGAACCTAAAGCACTAGAACAAAAAAAACATGTAGCTGAAACGAAAACTTTGCCTGAATTACCAAATGTGAAGAAGGGTAAACAAGTGGTGATGCGTTTAGCACCTTATCCCAGTGGTGCTCTCCATATTGGAAACGCACGTATGTTAGTTATTAATGATGAGTACGTGAAGAGATATAAAGGAAAACTTATTTTAGTCTATGATGATACGATTGGAGCCACAAAACAAGCAATAGAAACCAATCTTGATGCAAAATACATCATTCCAGAAGCTTATGACTTAATCCGTGACGGATTAGAGTGGCTTGGGGTGAATTATGATAAAAAAAATGTGGTGTACAAGAGCGATCGTCTTGATATTTATCAAAAATATGCAAAAGAATTCATCCAAAAAGGTGAAGCTTATGTGTGCGATTGTGATGCAGCATTATATCGAGAAAACCACAAAAAAGTAGGAATCCCGTGTTCGTGCAAAGCATTGTCCATCGAATCCCATTTAGAACGGTGGAATCAGATGTTAGATGGAACATATGCTGAACAAGAAGCAGTTGTTCGGTTAAATACAGGGATGGATCAGAAGGATCCTGCATTACGAGACCATGTAATAATGAGAATTTCGGATGCTGAACATCCACGTATCGGTACAAAATATCGAGTTTGGCCAATACTAGACTTTTCCTGGGGAATCGACGATCATGAACTCGGCATAACTCATATTATTCGCGGAGCAGATTTGCAAAAAGAAGGTTTTATGGAACAATTTATTTGGGACTTGATGGGATGGGAGCATTCCAACATCCAATTATATGGAAGAATGAAATTCAGCAAGAATTTCAAGCTCAGTAAAACACTGGCAAGACAAAAAATTTCCACAAAAGAATATGATGGATGGGAGGATCCTCGAACTTGGTCCCTCCAATCCTTACGAGCACGAGGAATTCAATCAGAAGCATTGCGTCAATCTTTAATTGATTTGGGGATGTCTATGAGTGGAATAAATTTCTCTGAGAACTGGATATACGCGAAAAACACTAAAATTATTGATGAGAATGCAAATAGATACTGGTTTGTGGAGGATCCCATAAAACTAGACATATCTGACTTATCCAAAACCGAATATACGTCTACTCCCTTACTTAATCCTAACAATGAGAAATTGGGGACACGAAACATTACTTTGAATGCTTTTAATAATCAGGCATCAGTGTACATTTCAAGGCTTGATACGGTAGAACAATTATCTAGAAAGGGCAATAAGGTGCGATTTCCAAAGATTTCTGTTGGAAGTCAATTTAGATTAAAAGATTTGTTCACTATAGAAGTTCAATCCGTTCATCCGAAAAAATATAATGCGGTATTTCTAACAGAGGAAGCAGAAAAATCCATTCGAAAAATCCAATGGGTACCACATGCATCCAACATTAAAGTCCATGTATTGAAACCTGACGGGATTGTAATGCATGGGCGTGCAGAAAATACGATTAAAAGTCTCCCATTAGGTACAATTCTGCAATTTGAACGGTATGGATATGTTAAAATCCAAAAAATCGAGAAAAATGAAGTCTACTGTTACTTCACACACTAAGAATTATCGTATTAAATTCTTGGTGTTGCAATATATGCAT
The DNA here is from genome assembly GCA_004524545.1 of Promethearchaeota archaeon. GTDB lineage: Archaea > Asgardarchaeota > Lokiarchaeia > Sigyniarchaeales > Promethearchaeaceae > AMARA-1. The sequence continues at coordinate 44,152 of SDNX01000004.1, read as the reverse complement.
TCAACAAATTCTCCAGTTTTTGGAAAATACGGCAAAATTCCTCCACATTCTGCACAAAACATATCATATATCTCTTTTTCACTTCTTACAACACTAGAAATCAAAATTCTTCGCTTAAGGTCAGTTGAAAAAGAGGTCAATAATGCAGAAAGGATTTGCTCATTTGTGCTGGAAGCATAAAATTCGATCTTACTGTGTAGAACTTGCCCAACTACTAAAATTTCATATCCGCTATCCTCAGTAATCCCAAAAAACCATGCAATTTTCCGATTTTCTTCGGCAATTTTTGTTAACAGCATGAAATTTTTGGATCGAATAATTTGAATGATATGATTGAACGCGGTCAAGGGATTTAGCTTATCGGGTAAACCATACGATCGGATATCTTTCTTAATATTACTTGCTGTGTTAAACGTCTCAATTTGATCTTGAGGGATCTCTTTGGGAAGGATCTTAGGAACCGTTAGATTGTATTCCATTTCTTCAATCATTAATAGACGAACATAATCCTTGTAATTCACATATTTGACCTGTCCACTTATTCTTCCTATACCCAGCTCTTCAGGATTCAGATATAATTTCACCTCAAAATTCTGCTTCGATGGGATTGCAGGAATTCGTGCCACAATTCCGGATTCATGTTTTATGAATTCAATTTTAGGAGTAGTACGGAACACTTCTATCTTTTTCGTGAACTCTAATTTTACTTCTACTTCATTGATCATAAAGTCGCTTTTATTGATAATTTTCAGCACTAAACGGACATGACTACCCAAGTATCCTAAATGCAAATTCAATTTTATGAAATCTTCTTGTGAAGTTTCACTGGTTTTTGCTTTGACAAATTCAGTCTGTCCTTCACTATATTGGCTTGTTGGCTCTGATAACACAGGGGAAGGGGCTTGGGATGATGGGACTTGGGAGGCTCCTACACCAATGAATATGCGTTCTTTTTTATCAATTTTACCTTGGATATGACCTGTGAAAATCATTCGTTCCAGCTTGAAGATCAGGATCTCTGGTTTCATTTCTAATAACGTAGCGACGTGGTCTATACTCACATGTGGACTTGCCGAAGCAAATTTTAGAATTGTTGATTTAATTAACATGTCCATATTTGGCACGAGACTCCCCCACTGAATTATTAGTATACTTGTAACAGTAAATCGATATATATGTATTCGAAGATTTTCCTAATAAAAATACTATATCTAGAAAAAAAATCCTTTCCCGTGTTACCAATGAAAATTGAAAAAATTCACATATCTAATTCGCTAATAGCAAGTTTAACTCAACTTTCTGAGTCACGTTTCCCGGAAGAATGTTGTGCAGTACTCTTTGGTCACATAATAGGTGAAACTACACTCGAACTGCACATTACAAGAATAATTGAATTAAAAAATATCGTACACTCAAATGTTGAATTTCGATGGGATGATATGGAATTTTATACTCATTGCATACAACAAGCAAAGGAAGGACTATCCTTTGTGGGGGTATTTCATTCCCATCCTAATGATCCGTATATTTCTGGACATGATCGAGACGTGATCAAAAACATTGGAAAACTTTATCCTGAATTGGTTTGGATAGTGTACGGTAATAGAACACACACTTTCAAAGCTTTTACACTTCTCCATACGAATCGGTTTGGTGAGATCCCGATTCTATCACGACATAATTAACCTTATGAAGAATAGCTTCTTCTAGAACCAAACACCCAAGGCGTACCCCTATGACTGATTCTCCCAAGGATTCAAAGAATTCCATTTTACAATTCTGCCCCGGATGTGGTGCAGAAATCAAATGGAATAAGGATAATCGTTTTTGTATGGTATGTGGTACGCATCTCATCCCATTTATTCCAAGAGATAAAATTCAAGATTGGTTTGGTACTACGTTGACTCCTGAGCAAATTGATGAATTTTATACGATCACTCCGGTTCGTCAGCAACCTCCTCCTCCACCGTATCCTGTTATGAGCTCCTTTTCATATCGTACCAAACGACCTTGGAAATGGGGAGCTGCTCTGTATGTTCCATTATTATCTGTATTGGCTAAACTGATAGGATCATTTGTTATATTATTGATCTATTTTGGTTTTGTAGTTGAAGATTTTGGAACTCTTGATATCGATGTGTTTATGAGTGAACACATTGTCGCTATCATCATCATCGAGTTAGTCACTCAAGTTTTCTTTATTATAGTACCCTATTTGTTCACTGCCATCTATTTTCCTTATAAGGCTCCAAGAAAAGAACGCTGGGAATCGTTGGGTATTCCCTTTGGTCTTAAAGCGAAACAATGGTTAAAGGAAATCGGAATAGGAGTTGGGTTTGCGATCGGGATGACCTTACTTGTTATTGGAATGCAATGGGTATCCGCCTATCTCACAGAATGGATATTTGGTGTTGTTACAGCTGAATTTTTACTAGGAGCGGATGCAGGGGGAATTACAGCAGGTTTACCCACAACAATCTGGTTCATTGCATTATATTCTGCGCTAATGATCGCATCCGTAGGTCCCTCAGAAGAAGTGTTATTCAGAGGATTTACTCAAAAAGGAATCCAGGATTCCTTCAGAAAACCCAAATTAGGTAATGCGATGGGATTAGTAATAACAGCGATTTACTTCACAATCTTTCATATCTATTCCTATTTATTTTTTGATATTCCTGCATTACGTGCACCGTTATTCTTTTTTACTTTCATTCCTTATTTCAGTTTATCACTTGTGCTAGGATCCCTCTACACATGGAGGAAAAACCTAATTAGTGCGATCACTGCACATGCACTTTATAATATCATTCAATTCCTGATCTATGCAATTGTTGTGGCATAGTTTAAACGATTTGGAGGAAATAATTTGAAATCAAGCATATTAGACAAAATAGAGAGTAATATCAAAGGAAAACAATTCAACATTATAGTTGGCTTAGGTGAAGAGATTGAACAGAACCTAATAATAGAACAAGTGTGCGAAAAATTCACCAAAAAATACAAGAATTTCATCCTACTTGTAGGAGGGTATGATTCCTATCTTGAAAATAAAAAGGATGCAGAAAAAACCTTATATGATTTGAAAATCGAACGGGAAATTGGAAACATAACTCTCATGAAAGGGGATACCGAATTTGAGACAGATGATACAATAAAACCCGCAGATGCATTTAAAGGAGATAAAGCGGTCAAAATCAATGAATATTTAGAACATCTGTACCAAATTGCACGAATTATCTACCAGAAAACTGAGGAAATTCGAAAGACAGGTGGTATATTCAAAGTGGTTTGTGTCCATCCCGAACGTGTTCTATTAAGTCTGGTATTTTTTGATGAAATCGTAGAGCTAGCCACCTCGAAACCTATTCAAAAATCAATTAAAGATGCTGATTTAGTTAAATGGATAAAACAATTCTCAGGAGTAAGAGGTGCAATATCCGCTGCCCGTTTTATTCAATTTCTAAAGGTGATATTGACTTCTCTAAGAAGTGATGTATACGATGTATTAAGAATCTCTAGAATTGCATTAATCGAAACCTCTGATAATCTGCAATTTCTATTTGCTCCCGTTGGAATTGATGAAGCTACCAACTTCGAGAAGAAAAAGTATTTCTTGAACAATGCAGCTTTACTTTTAGGTGAATTAGGTATTGAACCACAACTATCTGTTATGAGTGGAGGGAGATTTGGGGATCTGGGAAGAAATAAATACGTAGATGAGACTTTAAAGACTGCAGAACTACTAGTGAGTTATTTTGAGACAGAAGCGCCAATGAAATTGAAAATTTCGAACGACCAGATCTTAATCGAAAATGCAGTGAAAAAGGGGAATTTCTTACTTGCTCCAGATGGTGTATCAGGAAACTATATCTACAGAACATTGGTGTACTTAGGGGCAGGAAATGCATACGGTGCCTTGTATTCTTCTGTCTATTTTAAACATAAGAAAGTTTTGCTTGACACATCACGAGTTGCTAAAGAATCTGAAATTCATGGAAGTCTTATTCAAGCTGCGGGATTTACAAAATTATTACAAAAAGAGTCTAAAAAGAAAGAATAATTTATTCTTTGGCTTCGGTGAGGAAAACTTTTCCTCCAACTTTTTCTATTTCTTCAATTGCGTAATTACTGGCGTATTTAACCCGAACTTGAACTTTTTTCTGGATTGAACCTTTCGCTAGAATCTTTTGGATATTGCATTTATCTAAATCTACGGTGTAGACGTCGCCTGATTTTTGTGCAAGTTCCTGTTTTACCCATCCATCCAATTTTGCATCTAAAGATGCAATGTTGATGATATTCTTGTGGTATATTCTTACTTGAGTCTGAGGACGTTGGAATCCAAATTTTCCAAATTTCCAAGGACTGCGTGTAACTTTTTTACCGAATTTCTGAGTTGGATATCCCAAAGACTTTTGTTTATTCACATATGATTTTAATCCTTTTTTCCAATCGGATGTGAGACCGTGACCATGTTTTCTTCCTGTTTTCCTTCGTCCTTGTTGTCTTCCAAATCCGTGAGTTCTTTTTCCCCGTAATTTGTTTACGCGCTTTTTAAAATTCATTGTCATGCTGATTACTCTCTCCTATAGCATTTTATTTGCTAGTACATTTATGAACTCTCCAACATTGCCCAAAGTCCCACCGCTATGATATGGCTTCTTAATTGTTCCGCGATGTCCCCCAACAGGTGGATGTAATCTAAACACAGGCTTTAGTTCATTTATATCTTTGAGTTTTACTTCACCTTTCATTAATGCCTCTGCGAATGCTTTTACTGATGCAAATTTCGTGTATTTCTTTACGTGTTTATCCGTGAGTGGCTCATTACCAGTAATTAAAGCCCTGGTTTGGAGAAGTCTTAGTACAATTTCCTTGTCTACCTCTCCATATGCGATATAATCTTTCGCCTTTCGAAGCATTCCCATCAAACTCTTATCCGCGAACGCTAAGCATGCATGATTAGTTTTATGTAACCGTAGCATTTTTAGAGTGTCGCTGATTTTGTAGTTCATATTGGGAGCGCCTCGAATCCGAATTATAAGCATGAGCTTATTTTCTGTTTGTGTACTCTCTTTCCCCTTTGCCATTTTTCACACCTTGGGTTGTTTATCGGCTCCATTCCACCGGAGCCATGACTTTATATGCATTTTTCAAGGCATCAATTACCGCTTTCGCAGTATTTTCGCCATTTTTGGAGTTTCCTTTAATATAGACGTAGCAGTCTTTTATTCCAGCTAATCTCAATGGAATTTTTGCAGCGTCTGATGAAACCAATCCAGTTCCTTTAGGAGCAGGGCTTAATCGAACTTTTACACTACCCATTTTTCCTTTAGTCGTATATGAGATGCTATGATTATCTCCGCAGTTACATTCCCAACTACCACATCCGCGTTTTACAGGAATGATATCAAGTTTAGCTTTATTGATACTTTTTCGGATTGCGGGACCTACTTCTTTATGTTTGACGGATCCGATTCCAACATACCCTTCGCTGTTTCCAACACACACAGTAGCTTTGAATTTCGATTGTTGCCCTGCATCTGTTTGCTTTTGTACCATATTAATATCCACAACCTCTTCTTTCATGTTTGGAATAAGCATATCAAAGATTTCTTTTTCCCGAACTTTGTAGTTGTTTTGGAAAATTTCTTCGATGGAAGTGATTAACCCACTTTTTACTGCATCACCCAAGGAGGTACGTGGTACCCATTCTGGTGGTAGAGGTCTGCGACGTTGTCTCCGATCTCCTCCTCCAGCTCCTCCAGCTCCTCCTCGTCCTCTTCGTGGTCCGGATCTATTATCTGTATTGGACATATAACTACCTTTCTTATGGTTTCTTCGTTATTGAATTCTTAATATTGTCAAAATCCTCAGTGATCTTTGTTGGGTCTATCCCATTTTTTATATAAGCTGAGAATTCTTTTTCATAATTTTTCTTACTTTTCTTTTTGATCAGTTCTGCATATTGTTTTATGTGCTCACCCTTCATGCGAGAATCGATATTTAAATTATTAAATATGGTCTCTCCATGAGGAACTTCAATTCCTGCATCCAAAAAGCCTTTGAACGCTGAGAACACTCGATGTTTATGGACTAAAATCCCGACATCAAGAATGCAATCTGATATTTTTTTATTTTTTGCACGCATTCCGCATAAATATCCTACTAAGTATGCAGAGGGAACGTTACCTGGATTGTATTTCCATCCGTATTTCTGTAATTGACGTGAATGTGCACTAACTAATATTTTATCTCCTTTAAGGCTTGCATCTACAACTTGGACTACAATTGAATGGAGACTTGCTCGTACTACCAATCGCTTTTTACCTGATAGTACCAACTTCAAACGAGCATGATAGTTGGTTTTCCCTTCTCTACGTCTACGCATAGATACACGATATCGTGGGCCTGCCATGTTTAATCACTTTTATTTTTTGATGAGTTTGTGTTCCTTTAGATAGCGCTGAAGAGTAGCTACCGATTTAAAAGAACCTCCTTTTGCTCGGAGATACATTTTTCGGTATACTTTCCGTTCAATTTTACCTGTATCTCGTAATTGTTTCAATTCTCTACGTAAAGGTCGAATTGTATTTATCCATGCGCGTTTACTTGGATGTCGTGCGCTTGCTACCCCCTTTCTCTTTCCGAATCCACGAGCTCTTCCTTTTTTCTTTCGTAATCGATTCAAATTCGTCCTATATTTACTGATTCCTATCTTCTGACGTTTTTTGATAATACCTTGCTGAATCAAATTCCGGATATCTTCTCGTGTGATGGCCATATTTACCTCGTCGACATAGTTAGGTTCTATATACACCCGATGAAGTCCACATTTTAGGATTTCAGAGGCCATTCGTTTTTGAGCTGTCACATTCATTTCTAATCACTTACTTTTTACGCGTGGTTTTTTTACTAGATTTCTTCTTTGCTGAAGATTTCTTTTTCTTGGCTTTCTTTTTCTCTTCTTTTGGCTCATCCGCTTTCGATTGAAGAAGTTCGGAATACGGAATTCGCAAATTCAGTACTTTAAAGCCTTTAGCTTGTACATCTTCCACAAGCTGTAATCGTTTTCTAATTCCTAATCTCGCAGGAATCGTAATCCCGTGAATTTGAGGATCAAGAGAATCGAGTTCTTCGATATGCATTATATGAGTTTCTTGTAATCCAGATGGATGCAGACCTCTGACTTTTTTAGGAGCGCGATATCCTACATTAGGACTTTTTACCCCGCTTTTCAACTTTTGACGTGTTTCTGAGTCAATCCCTTTTGCTGAGCGCCATCCCCCATTGACACGCTTGTATCTCCATGATTCGATACGCCGGAAAGAGGGTTTGGTTTTCTGGATAGCTTTTCGTACTTTTAATAATCGTTTGGTTTCTAGGTTCGTCATTTTTCATCCATCCTTAGAGTTTTACTTTCCAAAGGAGATCATCTCCGAGGTATTTTTCATACACATAAATACCGTCTTGGAAGATTCTTTTATCCTTATCCCGAATTCGACAGGTTTTTTGAATATTAGCGCAGGTTTGACCTACTTCTTCTTTATTAATTCCACTTATCACCACATCTTCCTTGGAAGCTTTGATCTCAACAGAATTGCTTCCAACTTTGTGTGTAATTCGTGGGCTTCGTTCTCCGATAAAGTTCTTTATTAGGATCCTATCTCCGTCGGTATCAACTGTTATGGGGAAATGGGAATAAGCAATCTTCATCTTATAGGTATATCCCTTGGTTACTCCTTCAATCGCATTGATTAACACACTTCGAAGAGTGCCTAATTTTGCTTCTGTGGATTTTCGGGGGAAATATGATGAGATTTTTATTATGTTATCTTTATACAGAATATCCACTTTCTTCATATGGGAAAAATCCTTAATTATTTTTCCTTTCTTTCCTTCGATGGTGAATTTCAATCCATCTTGGGTAAGCGTGATATCCTGGGGGACTTCCACAACAACTTCCGATTTAAACGATTTTACCATTTATTATCCCTTCATTTAGTTTTAATAGGCAAAGGCTAAGAGCCGTCCACCTAGATTTCTTCTTTTTGCTTCTGAGTGGGTCATTACCCCTTTAGGGGTTGAAACGATGAGCAATCCAAAGGATACGGAGGGTAGATACCGTTTTTCCATGAATTCAAATCGAGTCACCTTTACAGCATGTCTTGGTTTGATAACACCACATTTATTGATTCTTCCTAGCAATTCTAATCGGAATTTTCCAGTTCGACCATCATCGATGAATTCAAACTCTCCAATGTATCCGTTTGCTTGAAGTATTCGTAAGCATATGCCGATTAATTTTGATGCGGGGCGAATAACTACATATCGCTTTCCGGCATGTTCCGCATTTTTTATGTTAGAAAAACAATCTGCTAATGGATCATGTAACACTTTTTTCGTCTCCTAATCATATTTTTTAAACCCAATTTTATCTGCTGTCTCACGAAAGCATCTTCGGCATATCATCAATCCATAGGATCGAATGATTGCTTTATTCGTTCCGCATCTTCGACAGAATCGGGTTCCCTTTGAGGATCTTCTTTTAGTTTTCTTCTGTGAACTCATAATAACACCCTAGTAGAATCGTTCCTCCATAACATCGACTATTTCAATTTTGAAAGTATTTTTCATAAATTCCATAGCCTCAAACTTGCTAATGTAATGGTGTTGTGGTATTTTTGACCGCATTTTTCTTCGAATTTTTACACGATATCCAGGACGAACAATCCTAACCGAGACATCGAAACCCGTTATACCTAATTCCGGGATATATTTTGTATCTGGTAGCTTAATATGCTCATCTACTCCAATGGAAAAATTCCCATAGTTATCAAATGAGTTTCGTAATATTCGATTATCATACACAAATAAGACACGTTTCAGAAAACTCTTAGCCGCATCTCCACGCAATGTCACTTTGACCGCAATAGATTGTCCTTTTCGAATGCTCCATTCCTTCACTGATTTTTTCGCTCGGACAGTTATACATTTACTTTGCGTGAGAAGTTCGAGGATACGTTTAGCTTTATTTAATTCCTCGCCAGCTTGTCCGACGCTGATGTTGACTACGATTTTATCAATTTTTGGTTGCCGAAATGGGTTGGATTTCCAATCTTTTACAAAATCAACCTCTGCTTTCTTCTTTGCCATTGATTTTCACATCTTTTTCCTTATTCTTCCAGTTGTATTACAGGTTTCAGTTTACCTACTACAAATGAATAGGCATATGCGGTTTCGTGAACTTCTTCTTTAGAAGTTTTAATTTTTACAATACTTGCGTTTGGTCCAAACCGTTTTTCAATTTTGGTTACTACTCCATTCATTCCCAAGTTTTTTCCTCGCATCACGAGAATGGGAGAATTTTCTTTCAAAGGATAGTATTCCACAATTTCTTGCGTTGGAACCTTAATCTTAAGAACACCCATAGTATTGTAGGTATCTTCTTTTGGTTTCTTTGGATCTTTTACACTGATCAAAATATTTCTACCATCGTGAAGATTGAGTTGAACATTTCCATTTTTTATAGTAGTTTTATTCTCAATTCTGCATAGTTTGAAAGAACTTTCTTTTTTATCTACTTCTTGGGGAACGAGTCCTTTTTTCCATTTTGGGAGGATTCGGTAAACTTTCTCCAAATCTGGAATTTCTACTATGTCCATCAATCCTACAGGAAATCGAGGATCCGTTCGAACTACACCATCAACCAATACCTTTTTCATTTTGATGATTTTTCGGGCTTCTTCATGATTGTCTACTACATGTAAGACATCTCGTAAGAGAGATCCTAATGGAATAGAAATTCGTTTTGGATGGGGTCCTGCTCGAGTGTTGTAGAAGTATTTTCCTATTTTCTTCTCAATATGCAAGTATTTTGGAGTATTTAGCCGTTTAACATGACGTTTATTTCCCTTAGATCCCATTATGGTTTACCTCCTTTCTTTTCCGCAGGTTTTTTCTTCGCATCTACTTCAATTTCTAATTTTTGTTTTCGATCAATGATTTTTTGACGCCAGGGATCCATTTTCTTTCCTCCTAGCTTCGTTAGAATAACATTGGAAGGTGAAATTGGGATATAGTATGTCGCACCACTTTTTTTCTCCAGTGTACATTCTTCAATTTGAATGGTTCGAGTTCGTCGATCTAATTTGAGTACTTTTCCTTCGACATCGGTCATTTCGTTTTTAATCACTCGAACTTCATCATCTTTACGTAATGGCATGCGTTTGATACCCCATTCTTCTTGTAAGGGTTCATCTAAACGCACCATAAACACTTTTGAGGTCTGATGCTGCTTCACATTATGTAAAGCGACTCTTTGTTTTTTGGGTTTTGTTGATTTTACTTTCATTCCAATCCTTCCTTAGATTATTTGACTGGCCACACTTGCCACTCGTGGGAATAATTCTGCAGCTTCCCGTGCAATAGGTCCCCGCACATCAGTGCCTTTTGGGTCTCCATCAGGAGTAATGATTACTGCTGCATTATCTTCAAACATGATTCGAGTTCCATCCACTCGATGGATTAATTGTTTTTGACGCACAATGACTGCCCGTAATATTTTCTTCCGGGTTTCAGGTGTACCTTTCTTCACACTTACCACTACTGCGTCTCCTACTGCTGCAGAGGGTAATCGATTTAATCGGGTCTTTAAGTGAAGTACACTAATAATTTCTACAATTTTTGCTCCACTATTATCCGCAACCCTAACTCGGGCACCAACTGGTAGTCCACGTGTAATTTTCTTTCGGAAAATACTTCCTTTTTTCCCAATCTTCCTCTTCTTTCCCATTTTGATTCCCCTATTCTAGTTTTTGGATTACTACAGATGAAATTGTTTTGCTAATTTTTCGGCATTGCATAAATCGAACGACAGTTCCTGGAACAACTTCAATACATGGCGGTAAATGAACACTTGTTTTGGAATTTCTTCGTTCATACCTTTGGTATTTTTTATTGAACCTATTGAAATCTATTTGTACCGTAATCGCATTTGTCATTCGATTTTTAACTACAGTCCCCTTAAAGATCCTTCCTCGTACTTTCAAGGAACCATGAAATGGACAGTTAGGATCATCACATTTCTTACTGGGTTCAGTTACTCCTGGGATCCCAATTTTAGAGGTGAGACTCATATTTTTCACATTTTTATTTTTCTGATTTGCTTAATCCGATTTTCAGGTCGTTTTAAGAGTTTTACACCGTCAACTTCAACCACTATGTCTCCGTTGCCGTTTTGTGGAACATTGAATCGAAACACATAATTTTCTTTTATGTATTTCTTTTTATCTTGATGATAATCTTCTGGATTATCCATGTTGCTGGTAAGGATGAGATTATATGTTTCATCTATTACCTTCCCAATAGGAATAAATTCCTGGGGTTTAGTTTTGTATTTATGTTTTATCCAAGCATCTAATCCAATCATATCCCGATAGATGAAATACTTGGGGTTTTGACTTAATTTTTGCATTTGTTACAACTATGAACGTTTGATTCCCAAAAGGTCTTCATTTTCAATAGTTTTAATTCTAGCAATCGTTCTTTTGAGTGTACTGATTCGGGAAGGATTATCTATTGCTCCTCCCATTGAGTTTTTAGATTTGAGTAACAAGAGTTCATCGAGAAGATCCTCCAGTTTTTTTTCACGTTCAATTTTACTCAATTTTCGTAAATCTTGGATGGTGTCGGATTTGGGCATTTATTATTCCTCCTCTTCCTTTTTCTTTGTAGACCGTTTTCTTCGAGATTTTTTCTTCTTTTCTACTGGTTCTTTTTCAACAGGGGTTTTTTTCTTTTCTTCGGATTTTTCCGTTTCAGCTTCTTCAACTTCAATATCCTCGATATCTTCATCGACTTCATCAAAGATTGAGTCATCATCATCTCCTGCATCAATCACCACGGTCTTTGTATCCTTATCGATAAGAACATCTCCATCTTCTACATCCTCTTCTAGGATAATGGCTCTCTTTTTATGTTGTGCAAGGCGTGCTTTTAGTTCAGGATCTTTCAATATAATTTCATCCGGCATTTGGTAATCCAAAGGCATGATTTTCATGGTTATTCCAATGGTTCCGGATTTCATGACAACATTTGCAATTCCTTTATCAACACCTTCAATTGCAGGTTCTCCACATTTTGAGATAATTCCTGCACGAAAAATTTGAGTTCGTGCTCGTTGTGAAGTAGATTTTCCAGAGATTTTCACTTCTACTCCTCGTGCTCCTGCCCGAATGATTCTCCGCATGATATTATAAGCAGTTCTTCGATAATTTTGGCCTTTGCGAATACCAAACGCAATTGCTTCTGCCATAATTTGAGCATTTAATTCTGGATTTTCAATTGCTTCAACATCAATTTGGGGATTTTCTAATCCAAATAATTCCGTTAATTTCTCTCCGATTTCTCGAATTCGTACTCCTTTTCGTCCAATTACTAATCCTGGTCTAGCGGTTCTAATAGTAATTTGGTATCCTAATGGATATCTTTTTTGTATTTCAACTCCTGCATAACCCGAATTATCTAACAATTCTGCTAGATATTCATCGATTTGCATTATTTGAATTCCACGTTGTACGAATGCTCGTTTTAATGGCATGGTTTTTTATTCCTCCATAAGTACAATTTCAACATGGATGAGTGAATCGTAATAGGGTGTGCTTCTTCCATGTGCACGTTCGATATACCTCTTAATGGTTCGTGCCTTCATTGCTGCTGCATGAATGATACGGCATCGTTCTGTATCTAATCCTTTGTATTCAGCATTTGCTTCTGCATTGGATAATACTTCATACACTATCCGTGCAGATTTCTCTGGATATCGACCAGCAGCCCATTTGAATTGTTTCATGCCCCTTCGATGACCAACTTTTTTGTTATGTCGTTTGAAAGGAACAGGTTGTTTCATGAAGATTACGCCTTCGAGGAATCGTTTTGCCTGTTCTAAATACATTCCTTTGAGTGTATTTGTTACTTCACGGGTGTTTTTCGGACTAACTTTAAGATCTCTTCCGCTAGCCACAGCCGTCTTGTCCTTGTCTAACCCGGTAATTGAGTATCCGAAATTTGGCATGTTGATTTGCTCTTTCTTTTGTTCTTAAGTACGTTTATGGGATTATCTGTTCAATCTGACGATTGAGGTTCCGAAATCAATTTCTCCAATTCCTTGGACGTAAACCTGAGATAAACCTATCCAGCATTCACGGTGACTTCGGATATGTGTGGAAACGGTGTCACATAACACACATTTCTTGTGATCGTATCCATCCTGAATAGCAGCGAATCAACCTCTTCACAGAGATGTCACACTATTCCTAAGGTTTCAAATGCTAACCTATAAAGATGAAATTGAAAAGCAATATTATTGATTTGATTTAAATTTTGTCCCTACCAATCTCAAAGCAACACACTTTGTAGGAAATATAGGGGAAAAATAGGTGTTTTGTGCACTTTGAAGTCTTTTCATAGGAGTAGTGATCATGCTGTAGCCTATCATACTATAACCGATCATCTTGATATTGAGATAATTTATATTAAAGAAAATATAATGTTTAAAAAGTAAAAAAATAATGGAAAATTCAAACCCATTACTTTGATGCTTCCTCTTCGCGTTCGAGTTCTTCTTCTAGCTCCTCTAATGGAACGGGGGGTGGAGTCGTGATCATACTGTAACCAATCCAGATTAAAACAACACATACAAGTAAAACCACAATAAACATCGGGATCATTAAAGCCCATTCCCATTGGAATCCAGGGATTGCATCCCACCATTGAGTTGCACTGTTGTTCAAATTATACAGAATTAAGTCCACGGGTCCCATAATCGTATACGCAATCGCAAAAAATGCTCCTAATACTAGAAGAATTATTCCAAGAATTTTATCCTTAGCCATAGTTATTCACCTAAACGTTGGTACTATGTTGGTGTCGTTGTAATTAAAATTAATCGTTTTACGATAGAAAATGGATTCATAATGATTCACGATTGGATCAGTTTTAAGTTAGAATTATTCTACATTCTCCTATGGGTATAACATTAGTATTGGCACCTTCCCGAGGATCCAAATTGTATCGAAATCATGAGGAACCTCTTCAAATTCAAGTGCAGGGGGAAGGAGGAAGTTGGCTAGTACCTATGCTACTTATTGCGGGTACACAAATTGAATTTCTAGATATTGAACGATCAAATTCAACTATTCAGATTAAACCAACTCAAGAATATATGCTAATTAACCTCTCGAATATGTCAATCACGCTGGAATTTTCCCAAGACTATAGGAATCAAGATATTTTGTTTGACCCGTATCGGTATGAAAACAATCCCTTTGCTACTATTGATCCTGTACAATTTACGAAGACTCATGCAATTCCTCAAGGATATATAGATATTCTCGCGAAATGGTACTCCATCAAATTTACATATCCAGAGAAGAATTTGATATTTCTTCGTCCCCACTTAGGCATAAGTATACAATCCCACATCAAGAGAACGGAAGATTGGCGTATTATAGAGGGTCATCCATATATCATAGCAAATTCGGAAATGCACTATTCTGTCAATCCTGGGGATACTTTTCACACGGATAACGGTAAAATTCATGCAATATTTAATCCAACGAATGAATGGGTTGCATTAGAAGAAACCTATACCGGCAAATTTGAAGAAGAAGATATTATGAGGATATTTAATCCGAATCACTATCATTTGTAATTTACATCTCTACCATATTATGATAGTAATTTCCAAAAATATCATATACCCAAATGTGTACGAATTGGCTATTTTTCATCCAGTTTGGTACTGTAAAATTGTATTCTCCCTTTATTGGCTCTTTTCGCCCGCGCGGAATATCCGAGAATTGGATGACAAAAGGTGGTGAATTGGATGATATCGAAGAGAAGGAAATAAGAACGGAATCAATGAGTGCGAATTTTGAAGGTTGATTTATTTTTTGTTTCATTTTCGCGTTTTTATAGACCAGAATTTCATCCACTTCCACAATCTTAACTATTACCATATTTCCATTTCGTTCAATTTCACACTTAATTGGATTTTTGAACAACTCATTTTTGCCACTTTGCCAAATTTGGAATGAGCGTATAATTTCTTGGGATAATTCTGAAGCAATGATGCGCTGAAGCCTTTTCGATGTAGTATGAATAGCAATATTATTGTTATCACATGCTATCCATTTCCGATCCAGCTTTTGAGCTACCGCAGCAGTAGTACCAGATCCCGAAAAACAATCTAATACGACATCCCCCGGGATGGTTGAAGTTTTAATTATTCTCTCTAAAAGTGCTTCGGGTTTTTGAGTAGGATAGAAAACAGATTCTCGAGATGCAGCTATCGCATAATTAAATGATAAAATGTCGTTCCAGATATTGGTAATTAGCTCTCCTCGATCCTCTTTCATGTATATTTTGTTATCCCTTCGAGTAATTCGATATTTACCATTTTCATCAGATTTATTGTATTTTTTATCCATAAATTCTTGAGAATGTGGGGTATATTGAGGATTGAATGTGTAGGAGTCGGTTTTTGAGTAAAATAATATGATTCCCGTGGCATAGACATAGTTATCTCGTACTTGTCCTTTGAATCCAGCAACATTCAAAGAAGCAGTGTTCCAAATTATTTGCCGTCTGAAATTTTCTCTTCCAAACACTTCATCCAAAATCAATTTGATATAATGTGCAGCGTCTTCATCCAGATGAACATATATAGATCCAGAGTCACTAAGTAAATCTTTCAATAAGTAAAATCGTTCATAGAGAAATTGAAGGTACGTATCCAATTCCCATGTATCGGAATATTGTTTTTGTTTGTACGATACTTCGTTATCAATACCTCGAAGACATACCTGCCTGTAAAATGATGTATTTTTCATGAAAGGAGGGTCAATGTAAACTAGATCTATCATACCCTTCATTTTCTCCCGTAATTCTTGCAATACACTCATATTATCTCCTTGAAAAAGAAGATTAAAATTGGTGAATTCTTCATAACAAGAGTCGGAATAATGAGATGAGGGAAATGTTTTGGGGGATTCTGGATCTTTTAGGTTTTCCACTTCATTAAAATTATTAAGTTTTTTAAAAATGGGGGCAAAAACTTGAGAGAGAGTAAAACTTACGCTTTTTCCCTTCTTTTGTGCTTTCCCTTCCCAATGTAACATAATACTCTATTCCAAGTAGGACAGCAATGCCAAAATAGATTATTCTTTAAACTTGTTAAAATATGATGAAAAACATCCTATAAACATGGAATTTTTTGAAGAATCCAATCCTTGTGATGTAGATATTGAAAATTTACTAAATGTGCTGAGACAAGACTTCAAGAATGTTAAAGCAAAAGATTTGAAGTTCATTTATCATGGAACATACAATGTGTTCGAATTCAGAAAAAACATTCTGCGTGTTCCCGATAAGGCACTTCGTAATCATAAAGGAGTCCAACTAATACAAAATGAGTCATTGAAACTGAAAAGTCTAGCGAATTTCCTTTCAATACCGATTCCACAGCCCGAAAAAATCTCTCTGGATGAAAAAATGCCCTACATGATGTATAAAAAATTGCCTGGGGTTTCTCTATCTAGTGTATTTTCTTCAATGACCCCTCAAAACAAGAAAACCGTTGCGATTGGGATTGCAGATTTTTTGAATCAATTGCATTCCCCTCATGTATTGCATCAAGTGCATTCGAAGCTATTCTACACAAATTTCTCCACATTTGAGTATAAAACATTTTGGGAAAAGCGTTTTGAAGAAATTAAAGAAAAAGTATTTCCTTTGGTAAATGAGCTTCAAAAAGCATGGATTTATAGCTTATTTAGTGCGTATTTAAGGAATCCTGCCAATTTTCGATTCAAACAAGCGTTATCACATTGTGATTTCGACACTTCCAATATTCTTGTACACCCACAAAAAGGATTTATTACTGGAATTATAGATTTTGAGGAGACAAAAGCATGGGATCCCGCAGCAGATTTATTGTTTTATGAGGATCTTACTTTTCAGCAACAAATTTTGGATTCATATAACTTCTCGGATTCCAAGTCCTTACAAAATCGAATGAAATTCCTCTATTGCTGGACTTTCGTACCCTACATTATATGGGGAAAAGATCATGACAAACATGCTATGGTCGAGTATGGCCTAAAAAGGTTGGAGTTTTTGCATCAACAATATCCATTTCCTTTGCAAAAGTGATAAGAACTCTAATTATCGGGTATGAATTGGCTTCCTTCCATCTTCCCATGAATTATACCATTCCCTATAAAAATTTTTAGTATATCTTTTATCTCACGTTCTTTGATCCATGTAATCTTTCGAATTTCTTCAAGAGAATGTGTATGTTCTCTCACGATGAAAAAATATACAGCATTTCGTTTTACATAAAATGCTTTTCTTTGAATCCTACGTGCAATATAGCTAAGAATTAATTCTGTTACAAAGGTACTTCCACAATATATCAAAGTGATGTAATCTAATCCTATTACTAAATCGTGAATAAATATACCTATCATACTAAAGATTAACCCTGTAGAAATAATGAATAAAATCTTAGGAAGAATATTTTGAAAACGTATCAAATGTTTTAGCTTTCTCACCGAAAATGATTTTTCTATTTTTTGAGCCCCAATGATGGAACTAAGGTAATATTTTCCATCTATTTCAGCGATCATACTTTTTTTCTGAAAATACCCCAGATAGTGCTCGAGTTCATCCAAAGTTTCTGGTTGAAAACCTAAAGGAAACATATTTTCAATGTTGGATGGTCGTTTTTCAAATTCTTTCAAAAATGCTGATTCCATTTGTTCTTTCTCAAAAGGATGCTTTTCCAGTTCCCTATGCAACCATCCAAATATGATTCGCTCTTTTAATCGTTCCATTGATCGTTTTACAAAGTGGGAAACACCAGAATTTTTTTCTTCCTGATTTTTTCGAAATTCAACTGTCAATTCAATCGCTCCTTTTAAGATTAACACACCTACTACCACAGAAGCAATAGCATCTGCATAATTTAACCACCACAATCCCGTCCTCTGAGCGATCAATGAGAAAATAATTCCCCCACTTACCAATAGTGAGGTGTAAAAGTGGTTTTGAGAATCAACTGATTGGCACACAATAGGGAAATTTTTGCGATATTGGCCGGTTAGATATTGATATCCTGATAGAACCCACATTAAAAGACCACATGCGATAGTGATACTCAGATTTAAACCCCACATATCTATTGGTTCAGGATTAAGGAATTTTTGAACGGATTCATAACCAATTAATCCCAAACTTGCGTACATCAAAATAATGATTATCAAAGATATTGTTCGCTCTATCTTGAATTTCACTCCAAACCAAATTAACAGTGAAGATCCTGTATCTACTCCATTATCTACGCCATCTGCAACAAGCCCCGCTGACCCAAATAAAAATCCGAGTAATAGTTTAACTATAGTGAGGATAACATGTAGAATGAGAGTTAATGTTGATACAAGTTTTTCGGATAAAATTTTCCCAACAAATTTAGGAACTAATTGTCTTCCATGTTCGGCGATTTCCTTTCCTTTAGGCGTTAATGAGTAAATCCCCCCTATACGTTGCAGGATTTCGAAACCGATAAGCAAGGCAAGATCTTGTTGAAATCTCTCATTAAAATGCTGCCTTTTCAATTGCATTCTATGGGCTTTTTCTGGTTTATATTCGGAGAAGTATTCAAATCTTGCGACAACCCTCATATTAGATTCTAAAAGCTCCTGAAAGGTTTTTGGTCCTTCTAAAAGTTCGAGTAAGATTTCCCACATATTACCTGGTACTGATTTCAAAGCTAATTCTGCTTGTTCTTGACTTTCCCAGTGAATGGGATTTTTAATGGTGACTGAATCTTTCATTCTGTGCATTGCCATGATAAATGTACCGGCTTATTAGCTACGGCTAGTAAATGCCAACAGAAATATATAAAGCTTTATGCCACCAATTCTGTGGACTATTATAGACTACATAAATCCTATGGGTTGGGTCTTTTTCCCATTTGATTACTCTTATCTCCATTATGGATAACAGAGATCCCACGTAGGGTGATAGGAGTGAACTAAAGAGAGTAACTCATTATAAGAGGTTGTCGAGAGATATTTCTGAGGGCAAAATTTTTGGTTATCCTCGATCACATCAAAATGTATATGTGCACCTCCCCCTACTGCTAGAAATCGACCAATTTCTTGACCCTGCTCTACCCACTCACCAGTCATAACTGATATCATTGACTGTTGGTTTTCCCAATCGGAGGTTTTATTTGTCCACGATTCGAAATTATAGCTAAATTCCACAGTTTCATTAAATTGAATATGTACAGTAACCCAATATCGATTATCATATGTTAATCCATTATCCCGATATTCAATATCCACTACTTTTCCCGGTGCTGCAGCCAATACTACTGAATCATTGACAAAGAAATAATCCAATCCCTCATGCTTAAACCCCCAAGGACACACATCACTTGCAGAAAATCCTTCATTCCATGCTACTATATCCGATTGGGATTCATAAATCACTGTCATATTGTTCAAAACAGAATCATCATACCGCCCTTCGTTATCAAATGGGGGATTAAACCATCCGTTTTCATCATCACTTAAAAGATCATGGATGATTTTGTATCCCAACAATCCAACTGAAGGAACAACGAGGATTAATATAGTAACTAAAGCGATTTTAGCACCTTTCTTCATATTATCTAGTTACTTACTCAATCTATAAATAAGCTATCTACTGATCATTGATGTGGTACTAAATGAATACAATACTCATTTTCAATGGTAGTCCTCGGAAAAAGGGAAACACTGCTGTATTATGTGACAGCCTTGCGGAAGTTATCAAGAATAGAAATGGAAAAACAGAAATACTGACACTTAACTCTCTAAATATTAACCCATGTCGCGCATGTGATTCATGCATGAGAAATAAGGATGGGATGTGTGTTCAAGAGGATGATATGAAAG
Source organism: Promethearchaeota archaeon (assembly GCA_004524545.1). Lineage (GTDB taxonomy): Archaea > Asgardarchaeota > Lokiarchaeia > Sigyniarchaeales > Promethearchaeaceae > AMARA-1. The sequence continues at coordinate 24,146 of SDNX01000004.1, read as the reverse complement.
ATATATATGGTAAAATATTGGATGCTCATGGATTGGTTTTTGCAGCTCCCATTTATTGGTTTATGTACAGTGCACAATTGAAATTAGTTATTGATCGGATGTATGCACTATTTGGAATGAAAGGCAATCCTTTAGGGGGAAAAATAATGGCTGGTATTCTAGTATATGGTGGATCAGATGAACATGATTCTGGTGCTATTAATGCAATTAATGCACTGAAAACCATGTTCAATTATCTAGGTGGAGAAATTAAAGAGATAATCCATGGTACTGCAATGGATATTGGTGATATAAGGAAAAACAAGATATTGATGAATAAAGTTAAAGAATTAGGCATAAAAATCATGCAAAAATTATGAGAAATATACTAATCTAGATGGGCATTTTCAATATCTTGGCATTCTGCTAAGGTATAGACATCTTCTTCTTCCTTATCGTGCATCACATACCAAATTTGCGCAAAAAATGGATTCTTCTTTGCAATCTCATTATGTCTCCATGGCGGATGAGCACATTCGGGACACCAATGTCCTGCTTTTAGAACAGTGTTGGGTTTTCCTGTGAATTTATGTAATAAACAGCATTCCCATTCTAGTGTTTTAAACATGTCTCCATTCCACGCGGTAGAGAGTATTTTTCCTCCTCGAAATTCAGCTGCTTTTTGTAAGTCTGTTAGATCCAAATGAGTTTTTCCTTCATCATATCCATGGTCTACTTTCCTTTTTTCCATATTTCTAACAGTTTCCCATTGCCTCTCTATATCCCAACCAGGAATTGCTTCATAGATCTCATAATCTATGAAAAACGCTACTATTCGTTTCTCATTTCCATGATTAAACCAATAACGAGTTCCATTTCGATGATTTTCTGCAAGGTTCTTCATCATTTTTCTTGCAACTTTATCCATGAGTCTTTGAATTGCTGGAATCTTTAAAGCTAACCAACGAACCAATCGTAAAGCTCCCGGCATATCTTTTATTATGCTCTCCTTCCAAGTTTCAAGCGTATCTCGTCGGAAATGAAGATAATCGTTCAGTACCGAGCTGTCTTCATACAATTGTAAATGAAAATTTCGTAGCGCGAACCACTTTCTGTCCATGATTGCCTCTATATTTGACATTCCATTGATTCCCATAGATAAATTCACATATTCATAACCAGTGCACTGCATTTCGGGACCTCCTCCGAAATTGTATACACGCCTCCAAAAATCAGAATCGTTGGGAATCTCTAAGCTATTGACAATCCCATAGCCTGCATCGCGATCTGTCGTGTTTTCCATACATGTGTCCAATGGCATGTGAAATAGAATAGGATCTAAAAGACTATACACTTTAGCAAAATTTGTAGGCATTATGAAAGTTAGCCTTAGGACTGCCCAATGTTTAATTGATGATTCTAAAACTAGACGTTCTCCAGCTATTTTGGTAACTGAATAATAGTCATAAATTGATGGAAATACGGGATCTCCTATTCTTCCCCATCGAACTGGACCCATTCGGTCACCTGTAAGAGCGACAGAACTTGTGTGAATGTATTTGATTCGTTCTGACCCATTAGGTTCGGATTCAATTGCATCTATAATATTTCTAATTCCTTCTGTGTTAACTGCATGTGCTTCTTCTTGACAGTAATCTGCAGTGGGAGATATTAAGGCTAGGCAGCTTAGAACCCAATCTACATGACGGATGGTTTCCTTGACATCTTCGTAGATAGTGACATCCCCCCATACTATTTTAAATCCATTCTTCTCAGACATCCCTGTGGATGGAATAGGCTTCATTCCAACGATTTTTTCATATGATCGAAATATTTTTTTGTTCTTTTTTGAAGGGCGGACTAATATCGAAATATTAAACTTGTCTCTGCGTTTCCATAATTCCTCAAAAGCTTTTATTCCCATTGTGCCAGAGGAACCAAAGAGTGCAACTGTTGGTTTTTCCATCGTTAAAATGGAGTAATGTTGACTGATTCAAAAACTCATTCATGTTCCGTGAGTATGGGTTTACAAAAAAGAGAAGAGATAAAAAAACTGTATAGAATACAAACCCACTTAATATTTCCAATGAGGAGAAAAATCACTCAAAATAGATTTTCTATCATCATCTCCCCTATAGAGCCCTAGAGCATCAAACATCACATCCGCAAAATCTGCAAAAGCTGCCCCTGTTGCAGTTATAATGTTGCTATCTCGCACTACTCTTATGCTTTCAGGTTTCTTACTATCCCAGTCAAAAGGATCAGGCAATCCTAATTCTTTGAATCTCTCTGGTGAGCGAGTAGTTGTGTAGATCACATCTTTTAACACTCCCGCGTACGCAAGGAACGTCGGTCCCGCACAAATAGCTCCCAAAATTTTTCCTTCTTGATGTAACTTTGTAATTAATGCTCCTAAAGACTCACTTAGGGAAATATCGTATCCTCCTGGAATTACGAGACCTGCAACATTTTCTGTTATTTTTATTTCATCAATTGTAGCTTCTGGTTTGAGTATGAAACCATCCGTGGTTTTTACGGGATCTAATGTTTCAGAAATTGTTCTAATATTAAATTCATCTTCTGAATTTACCCACCATGTTAATAATGAAACCTCTGTCACCACACAGGTATCATACACATACACAAGTAGTTCTTTCATAGAATCTTCAATCGTTCGAAGTTTAAGAAAATTTCACTTAAATCTGAAAAGCATGTCGGATCTTACAGATTATGGGGAAGAAAAGATAAAGAATGCTAAAGGTCTAGATAGGGTATGGAGCATGCTCATCGAAAATATCTGAAATCGACATATTATATGAATTTCAATGAACCTTCAATTGTTGAGAAAGCCCGTGAGTTGGTGCGAAATATTCCGGATGAAAATGACATCGAAAAGGGCATAAAACTGTTCTATTTTGTTAGAGACGAGATTAAGTATGTTGTCAAATATAATAATGAATATTATAATAGGAAGAACTTGAAAGCTACAGCGACGTTAGATCGGGGATATGGATTTTGCATTCAAAAAGCGGTTTTACTTGCAGCCCTTGCTCGAGTAATCGGGATTCCTTCTCGTCTTCATTTTAATGATATAATCAACCATATGACATCAAAAAAATACATAGAATATGTAGGAAACGATAGATTTCTCTATCATGGCTATACAGAACTGTTTTTAGGTGGGAAATGGGTCGAGGCTAACGTAGCATTTGATAAAGACTTGTGTGAGCGAAAAAACTGGCCTATAATTGAATTTGATGGAGTAAAACCAGGACTATTCGCGCATCATGACGATTCCGGAAAGCCATTTATTGATTATGTTAAAGACCACGGACACTTCCCAGATGTCCCTTATCTTCGTATTGTGATCACCTGGATTGTTGGATATGGGCTGCAAATGCATGGTCGCAAATCTAAGAAATGAGGTTTCTTAGTATTAGTCCAAACCTACCCCGTGATATCCTATATAGCCCTTTATACATCTGGGAAATTAGGAAAATTGGATGAAAAATATTGTATTACACTCCACAGATGTTGACTATTAAAATGAATGTACTTATGTTTAATTTAATATAGTACCCAAAATTACATCTGATAACCCGCAATTTGTCCTTTTCCACTTTGAAGTCTTTTTCGTGGTGATCTCGATAGCATCTATAATCCCAATAATCAGCAGTTTAATTCTTTTCTTGTTTGTGATGTTGATTTTCTCCCGTGAGAAGTTGGATTATGCTGTGTACGCATTATTGGCGGCTATGATTGCATGCTTGATTGTGTATTTCTTCTTTAGAAATCAGACAGATCCTGTGATATTTATTCCTGAGGAAAACCCACTAATTAAATTTCTCAGCTATGTGGAATTTGACGCTATCATATTTCTTATTTCAATGCAGATCATTGTAGCCATAGCCGAAGAAAACAAATTATTCCAATTTCTAGCGCTAAAAGTTTTACATTTGGTTGGAGCTAACCACCGATTGTTTTTCTACTTAATTTGTACTGTGTCAGCACTGTCAGCAGCTCTAATATCTGATATAACGATCGCAATCATATTTGTACCCTTAGTAATTCGAGCAACCAGAATTCTTAAAATAAAAACAGCTCCCTATATTTTTGGGATTTCATTCACAGTTAACATAGGATCTATCTACACACCCTTTTCAAGTGCAGAAAATATATTGATCTCTAGTGCTAAAGGATTTGAACTCGATACAGTTTGGTTTTTGGGAAATTTCTCGTTATTTGTATTCCCGGTATTGCTTTTTACTTTGGTTGGAATGGATCTCATCTTTATTCGAAAGATAAAACCTCCAGAACAATTGCAGAAGACAATTTTACTCGAAATTATGTCTCCCAAAATTGTTATTGTAAATAAAAAGCAATTTATCTTGAATTGGATTTATTTCGGTTTAATTATTGTAGGATTAATTATTGTACCTCAAGCATATTTAGTCGCAGGTTTAGGTGTCGCACTCATTAGTATACTCAACCGAAAGCAGTTTGCTGATAGCCTTAAAAAGGTAAACTGGAAGTTAATTTCTTTCTTGTTTGCAACCTTTCTGTTAATAGGAACTATGCAAATCAATGGTACTTTTACATTTCTTAACAATTTCATTGAAAAAGTTATACCTACTAATCCATTAGCCGCAGCAATTGTTGTGTTAATATCGATAAGTATTTTATCAGGGATGTTAGCACAAGTTCCGACAGCACTTGTTATGATTGCGGTATTGCAGCAGCTTTATGCTGGAGCACCAGGTGGAATACCTAATCTTGTTAAAATCGGGTTCATTCTTGGCATAAACATCGGCTCAAATTTTCTCCCTCAAGGCGCTGCGGTAGACCTAATCTGCCTAGAATTAGCCAAAAAGAACAAGGTTGAAGGATTCACTTATAAAACATTGCTACGAAATGGTAGTTTAATAACTCTATACCATATTTTTAACAGCATTATCTTTATGATTCTATATTATCTTATTGTTTAGAATTTAATGGAAACTTTGACATTTACTAGGATGTATATTTAATTCGATAGCTATATCGTCCATTTTTATTTCGGGTTACTTTCTTCCATAATTTGGTTCTGAATCTGAGTTTGTCTAATCAACATCTATCTAAGCCCTTAAAGGCTCGATTGTCAATAACACCATGTATTTTTAACGTATTTCTACGTATAACGTCAACGACCCGACCTACGGTCGTTTTTTTGAAAATCATAGGGTTTAGGCACACCTACGATAAAAAGCACCTTTCTACGCTCGTTTAGAAAGGCTTTTTAGCGTAGTGGTTTGAGAAATAGGCTATAGCATAGAGTAGGGTAGATCTTGATTAATAAAAATACCTTTGAGCTTTTCGTGTAGTTTTTTCAATTTATGATTCTCACTTTCCAATTCTTTGGATAATTCCGAGATATTTTTTGGCTCTACATTTTCTAAATCAAGAGGAAATTTTGCTAATACATGTTGGAATTGGAATTATTCAATCGGATTTAATGCGCGTATCACTTTTGTATTATTCAAGAAGGGAGAACATTTATAAGTTATCAATCATAAGTATACAACATAGTATTGTTATCTTTGCGTTTTTCATAATTTCTTTAGTAATTATACAGATTAAAAGCCTAAAAAATATTGAAACATGCCAGATTATGATGTAATAATTATATAGCACTAAAGATTTTTATCAGTGTTTAAAATTTATTCAAGATACAATAGAAAATTGTTTTTGAATCCATGATAACTAATATTAAAGATTTTTGGAGAGTACCAGATGAAAATTAGAGTAGAAGTAAAGATTAATTGTATACTGCAAACGGTTTTAGATTATATTTCTAACGGGGAAAAACTGCATGAGTGGAACTCAGCAGTGAAACAAGTAGAAATCAATTCGAGGAAAGACGATAATACTACAATTTTTTCTATAGTTCGAAAATTACCTAGTCAAATTGTTGAAAATCTACTTGAGGTGACCGTTAATAAATCAGTTAACACGATAAACATGAAAACTACATCCGGTTACATTCCATTCATTTATCATATTAAATTGGTTCCATTTCGAGGAACCACGAATGTTATTTTAAATGCAGACTTAAATAAAAATGATATAATAACTTTATTAGGTCCCCAGTTGAAAAAGGTGCCAAAAATTATTTTGAAAAAAATGATGTTCAAAGAAGTTAATGCAGATTTGTATTCACTAAAAATAATTTTAGAGAAGATTTGCACGGAGAAAGTTGACAAGGGGGTAATATGAGATGAAAAATTTTAAAATTATTCATTTAGAGAGGTTGGGCAAAATCCGAAGAAATAAGGTCGCGAATTTTTCTCATAGATATACACAGGAGGAATATGAATCTAAACTTGAAGAAATGCATAAGGATTTAACCAAAATACAGAAAACTCTAAGTGATAATTTAAACCATGTACAGAATCAGATCTTAGGAATATGTATAAAAAAACTTGAGGAAGTGCTTTACTATTACTTCAATACCCGTACTTCGAAACAAAACTTACAAAAAAATCGAATATTTAAGAAGTACATTACTGAATTAAGAAATTTTAAGAAAAAATATTTTGGAACAAACAGAGAAGTACGTGATTTGATAGATGAAACCATAGAGAATTTAGTCCATCAATTCATTAACCAAAGGAATTATATTCTCGAATTAGAAGAAAAAATAAAAAATGACAATATAACTCCATTCGTGGACACGATAGAAATTTTAGATAATTCGATAAAAAAAATTTTTCTTGGTGAGAAGCAATGATTGATGAAAAAAAAAATACACAAAGCAAATTGGGTAGATGTAGTTATTGCAAAAAGGTTTTGATGTTTCTACCTTATACTTGTCAATATTGTGGTAAAAAATTTTGTCGGAAGCATCGACTCCCTGAAAATCACGATTGTACTGGCGACCCACAGCCACCCCCTAAACCTTAATGATTTACAATTTACAAATTGAGAATATTTTCTACCGACCAGTTTTTTTCTTAATTCTATTTTAATGTTCACACAGCACAAAAAGAAAAAAGCAAATGAAGTAACATACATTTATCCGAGGACGACTACTACTATATAGCATCGAATGACTGTTCCTTTTTCCGTTCCCGCACAGTATAGTGAACCCTTTTCTACATCTGGGAAGCGAGGAAAATTGGATGAAAAATATTTTGTATCACTCCACAGATGTTGACTAGTCCTTTTTTTACTACATCCTTTGAGTATACTTTTGTAGAGTAATTTGACAAAAACATGGAATTTGAGCAGTTTTTCTGTCATTATTTAGAAGTAGGATTTACGAAAACGATTATGAAGAATTCAATGAAAACCCTTCTAAGAACACCTATGTGATTGAGAACCATGACTTATTGGAAATTTATAGCCTTTACCCCCTCTTATGGAATTGCTGGTACATCGTATTACCTGCAGATAGGACAGATAAATAAAACTTGGACATTGCGGCTTATGAAAGACTCCACAATTGTCAAACAACAGCTTTTTGGTGGGGATCAATTTCGTTCAGAAAAAGGCTTAACTCCTCCCAACGGGTGCGCTGATTCAAATTTTGGTATTCCCGATGTTGATGTTATGGTAGCGTGGGTGAGGGAAGTTCTTCCAATACTTATGGTTAATGAGGTCCATATTGTGAATACGATTCGGGGAATGCGGACTATGGCGGAAGATGCCTGCCGGAAATTTAAGATACGACAATATTCTAATGGCAAACGGGAAAGTGAGACCATCAAGCTGAAACATGTAGATCCCAGTGAATTAGATCACCATAAAGTACAAGGAATTGTTGTGGAAAACGGTACTGAGGAACGAAACTACTTATTGGAACAATTGCACTCACTTCAAGGTGAGATTCAGAAATTGAAATTCGAAAATATTAATCTCAAAGAAGAGGTTAAGTTGTTACGAAGCGCTAATACCCGAATTCGCAGCCTATAACAATATTTCCGTAATTTCGCCTTTTTTATGGAATTGTTTGTATTTTTTCCTTGATTTTTTGCACTTTTTTTGGATCTAAATCATATTTCTTCCAAAATATCAAAAAGGTAATGACTTCTAAGATAATTGGTACTCCCACAAACAGAAAAATTATCCCGTATTCCGCAGACAGTTCTTGCGCAGTCAAATCCTTATCAAATCCCGTCAATATGTGAACCAGACCAAAAATTAACGATTGAAACAAAATACCTATTTGAAAGAAAATCGATCGCAAACCAATAAACGTGGAATTGTCTCTTCTTCCAAGATCTATCGCTAATTCATCCAATGTATCGGATGATAATGGTACTCGTAATGTGCTCCAAAATCCTGCGAAACAAAAAGAAAATGGAAAGAGAAATACGCTTGCAATTGCGAATGAGAACTGCTGGATAAAAAACATCGGTATTTGAGTAAGTAACATCAATCCTCCAGAAACAAGGTATGTGAGTTTGGTATTATTAATTTTTTGAGCAATTTTTACCCATACGAACGATCCAATTAATGCTCCACTAAAATACCCAATATAGAAGAACATTGCAATATCAATATCCTCAAGATAAATATATTTTATAATATAGTGAAGAGATCCACCTACGCAAGACATAATTACTTGGTTTGTGAACGATAGGAGCAGAACAATTCTAAAATTTTTGTGAGATAATGCAAATTTTATCATTTTTCTAAAAGACTCCCTCTTGGAGGATCGGTGTTCGGTGAATGTTGGACGAAAAGCGGGGGGATCATAGGTTCCCGGGATCATTCCAACAAGAGGAATAATTGCGAGTGCAACTACAATTAGCGACATTGTAGCATACGATCTAATGTTTTCATATTCAGCAATAAAGGTGGGAATTAGAGCACCTAATAACATTCCAAAGAAACTGCCTATTCCCATAAAGCCTTGAACTTTACGTCTTGCTTCATCTTGTTTAAACTTGCCCGGAATCATTCCAAAGTAGTTGATACTAAAGATTGCAAAAGTAAATCCATAAATTAACATTGATCCAAGCAACCAAGCAAATATGAGCCCTTGTTGGGATTCTGCGGACCATCTTGGGGTGTTATAAAACAAAATAAACGATCCAAACCAAGGTAGTATTGAAATTAGAATCCATGTAAATGATTTTCCCAACTTTTCAAATTTTTTTACCGGTTTATCTAGAAAATATCCCAGAATAGGGTCCGTAATTGCTTTAAAGAGACTTAGCGTACTAAACGCTACTGTAACTAAAGTCACACCCAACTTTATCTCGGTTTCATAAAAAAAGAACCCAAATGCTTGGTAGGCCCCTTGTATAAATTCCGTTAAAAACGCACCTAAACTAAAAGAAAGAAAAAATCCTATTGTATTTTCCCTTCGACTGATTTTATCTAGCATTTCATTTACTCCAAATAGAAAAAGGATTATAATCCCAATTCAATAATCTGTTGTTTAACTTGTTTAGTTCGCTCCGGTGTAAGATTATACATTTTCGTGAACGCAACTAAACCCGCAAGGCACAAAATAGCCGGAATTATTGCTGTATGAAGTCGAATCCCAAATAATGCAGCCGGAGGTTGAAAATAGACTGGAGGTTGATTAAATCCTGTTAAAGTATGCACAAGAGCAAAAACTACTTGTTGGATTATCAACGCAAATCTATTGAAGAACACATAAATTCCCATAAATGAACTTTCTATATGCTGACCTGTCTTCACGATGGATTCATCAATCACATCTGCCATTACTGGATGCCTAGCTACCCGAAGTGCAGCCCCTCCTATTCCTAATACAGCCGCAAACACTACTAACGACCATAAATCCCAGAAGAATGCAAGAGGTATCAGAAAAATCGTGTTCAAAAATACTCCTAAAATCAACATTTTTCGATTGTTCTTCCATTTTTGAGCAACTAATAACCACACCGGAATGAAGACTAATGCAGCTACAATAAATCCCAAAAGAACAAGAGTTGCATTTTCTGATTCCAAACGAAGATTGTATTCAACCGCATAATGAATGGATGCCACCAAACTCGCACCAATGATACTATCTAAGAAAAAGATAAGAACAACTGCCATGAAATTTTTTTGTTTCAACATTATTTTGAGAACTTTGAAAAATGACTGGGATTGGGCTTTTTCTTGATCTTTGGTATAGATTTCACGCAATTCCTTGGATTCTTTGTGACCGGGAATATAGGATAAGAAAATTAAGAAACTTGCACCAGCAAAGATCCACGACATATTACCATACGATTCCCTATCTTGATAACTCATTAACATGGGTGCAGCAGCTCCCAATAGTGTTCCAAAAATTTGCAGTATCATTCTAACAGCACTGGTGTTCCTTCGGTTTTTATCGTCTCTGAATTTCGCAGGATATAGAGATTCATGGTTTAGACTGATGAGAGAATAGAATGAGTCATAAAAACAGATTGAAACTAATAACCAAATGAAGTAATACCATTTTTGAACGGAATCCACCTCCCAATTGGGGACGTTGAATACAAAAGGTAACGCAAAGGAAAATGGTAATCCCGCAAATATTATTAATGGTAGTCGCTTTCCAAATCGTTTCCAGTATTTCTTCGGTTTATCTGCGAAAAAACCGATTAATGGATCGTTTACCATGTTCCAAATCACAAAGATAACATAGGCACTGGTGTAAATCCAAATATTGAGCCCAATCTCGGTCTCCCAAAATCATACGAGAAATTGAGAGAAAATACCAGATACTAGGTCTAATTGTAAATCTGCCATTCCAAAGCTTAACTGCGTAAAGAATCCATGCTTTTTGAATTGTTGTGGTTCAGTTTGCCCCATAATTTATCACTCTACCATGATTTTGACAATTACTAAAGAGAAGATTTAATTAGTTCATTCTCGCACGTTTTACTATCTGATTTATCAATTTTCTTTCAGTCGAATAATAAATATTCACACAAATCATACTCAAAAAAAGGTAGAGTAAAATGATCCCAAATATGATGCAAAATCTCGCAAAACTACGTCCAAATTCAGTTAAAAGACGTCGTTTATCCAGTCACCATCCCGAACATAAAAACTTCGACTTTATTGTGATCAAGCGCAAGGAATGCAGAACTTTTGCAGAGATTCAAGGAGCGGGTTGCATTACGCATTTCTGGTGCACGATTGATAATACTGATCAAAATTACTTGCGAAAATTAGTGTTAAAAGTATATTGGGATGGGGAAGAACATCCAAGTATCGAAGTTCCGATTGGAGACTTCTTCGGAATGGGTCATGCGATGTGTAAGAACTATTGGTCGATGCCATTAGCTATGTCTCCCAAGGATGGAAAGGGATTTAATTGCTGGTGGCCGATGCCGTTTGGTTCCTCTGCAAAATTCGTTCTAGATAACCAAACTAAACGATCGACTGTGTTTTATTTCTACGTTGATTATGAGGAATACGAACAACTTAATGAAGATTATGGAAGGTTTCATGCTTTCTGGAATCGGGTAAATCCTTGTGAGGGAATTTCTGATGAAGGGATGACATCGGATGAATTTCTTTTGCAAGGAACCAACACCGATTTCTCTAAAAACTATTTACTCATGGAAGCAGAAGGGAAAGGCCATTACGTAGGATGCAATCTTAACATCCATAATTTACGGGAACAGAAAGAAGATCGCGATAATTGGCCAGGAGAGGGGGATGACATGATGTTTATTGACGGTGATGATGATCAGACAATTTTTGGAACGGGTACTGAAGACTATTTCGGAACCGCATGGTGTCCCAGTAAAGAATTTTCTACTCCATTCTATGGAATAATCGTAGGAGGAGGAAAATATCATTCGGGAAAAATTACATACTACCGATATCACATCATGGATCCCGTATACTTCACAAAATCTATAAAAGTGACAATAGAACATGGGCATGCAAATAGACGATATGATGATTATTCTTCAACAGCCTATTGGTATCAAACTGAGCCACACAAACAATTTCCTGTTCTTCCATTAGTCGAGGAGAGACTCCCGAGAAATGAACCGAATGAAATTGCATGGGATTAAATTGAGTATTTGATGAATTAACAGAATAAAATGAGGAATTTTGTGATATTCTCCTCATTGACTTTATCCCATTCTACACCGTAGGTTTTTTATCATAAAAATTGTGTAATAACTAATATTGTAACAACCAAGACGAAACAGCAAGCAAATCCTGCAATAATTTTTCTATTATGTGTAACAGTGTCAGCAGGTTTCGCTGTCGGCAATGGTTTTCGCTTCTGTTGATATGTTTTAATACCTGTAGCCATCCCGTTCCGAATCATAATGCGTAAGATATCGGTTCCATATTGTTGCGCAGAATGAGTGGTAAATCCTGAAATTTGCATTAATTCATGTGTTGTAGCTACACGGTAAAATACCACCGCCATGAGCGCCGTATCAACTGCAATATTAAAAACTGGTTTTCTCTCACGATTGGCTTGAAAATTCCGCCAATTTTTAAGTTCCTCATACACCATCCGTTCCCTTGGGGTCAGTTGCGTTATAGATTGGACAGACAACTTCTTCATCTGTGGTTCAAGAGTAGATTGCAAACGAGTTGGTTGGTTGTAATTCACAGATGATGTGTTTATTATTGGGATGGGTTGTGGTTTGCTAACGGGAATTTGTTGTTGAGCTTTTTCCTTCTTTGGTGGTGGATTTGCAAGATTACTAGGGTAGGGTTGGTTCTCATATTCTTCTAATTGGTATACAGATATATCTCTTTTCTCCGGTTTGAAATTCGCACGAAGCAGAGTCTCCCAGTCAAGGATCCAAATTTGCTGCTCTCTAGGTTCGCACCAATGGGTGATCCGATAATCTCTCCCGCATTCCTTACATATTTTCTTTTGGATTCTTTTGAACTCATTGTTAAACGCGGGTGTGAGAACGTATTGAGAAAATTGGATATCCATCATAACAGTGTTTTGTAGCCGAATTTGACGCAATTCACTTTCATTTTTTTCACCCTCTGTTACCATATGTTTCTTATGGCTAATTCGATTCTTTAATTGTTACGGTTGGGAAGTGAGAAAATTTCTTCAAACGGTTTTTTATAAACTCCAAATGAATTGAGTATTTTTGTGACAGGGAAATATACAGATATACGATCCTATCCTACTTATCTAGGAAGTGATCAAATGACCTATGACTTAGATGATTGGTGGCAAACGCCACTTGGGGATAGTGGAATGGAATTGCATGACCTGATGGTGAACGGTTTGACTGCCCTTCGGGACAAATTAAAGAAAGAAAAGCGATTGAATGAGAAAATTCGGGATGCATTCAAGGAAATCATCAAAATAATGGACGCTGAATATACGAAACTTACCGAAACTGTCTGAATTAAATTATGTTGAAATTATAAGTATTTTCTATAAACATTGAGACAATTTCTTTTCTTTTTTTCATTCTTGAAGTGTTGTAAACTGAAATACATCTTGTAGAGGAATCGCTTTAGTGCTTGCGGAACCCAAAAATACTGGTCCATCACTTTCAGTTTATTAAAGCCAATACGCTTGTAAACTGGAAAACCAAATTTTGTAGCAGTTAATACAGCGATTTCGTATCCTCTTTTCCTTGCGTCAATAAGAGGAGCCAATGTAATAGCCGTACCAATTCCACGATGTTGATATTTTGGCAATGTGACAACGGAATATAAACCAGCTACTCCTCCTCCATAAAACACCGTCGAAATTGAAACTGGTTTTCCATCTAAATATGCAGCATATCCGACTAACATATTTACACTGGGATCTTCTTGTAGCATTACTTCGCAAGATTTTTCACCTGACCGTTGGAATTCTTTGGAATATTCCATAGATTGTATTACCACTTGGACAGCGTCACGGATTTCCTCCATGGAACGAATTTTTCGTATTTCAATCCCGGTTTTTAAAACAATCTCATTTAGGTTGCTTTCCATTTCTTCTGATTTGCGAATGTCGATTACCATATCTCCCATTTCAGGGATTTGTTCCAATTTAATCATCCCAACTTCTTCCATTACTTCCCCAAGATTCAACGGTGTTGCAGATGGACCGATCCACCAGAGAAATGAAACTTTTCGGTGGTTAAAAAAATCAATTTGTTCCTTTACTTTCAAGTGGGCATTCTCGGGGGTAAATTTTGGATTGAGAACCCAGTTTCGCAGTAAGATATCCGATCCGCAATACCATCGAAATAGCTCGTCCGAATCTAGCACATCCTCTCCAGGTATAACACAAGATTTAACATATAAAAGAATGTTATCTTCTAATGCTAGTTTTAATGCGGTTTCGGAATGGTCCCGCAATATATTTGATGTCATTTCGCAAGTTCTTCCCTAAATGTGTAAATTCTAGCTTTCGTACGATTTTTGAGGTAATAAATTGATGTATAATATGCAATTTGATGGGCATTATCCTCGAATAATCGACACTCATCAGCTTGTCTTAAGTTTTTCCTTATCATATGTGATACTAATTAATAATCCTCTAGATCCTCCATTTCATCCTTATCTTCCACCGAATGGAGCGTAGATTCAAAGATAGTAGTTATAAAGTTATTCTGTAATTTTTTTACGTTTTTCTGTATCTTCACTAGGGTTTTATTCAGCATTTTTTGGATTTCCTCAAACTGCCAGGATTCAATCTGCGAGAGCATAGTTTTGCATGTTTCTTCTAGACTTGATTGCTCATCAGCCGCTATTTGAGCCTGTTTTAAATGGTACGCTCCCTTTTCGTATTCTTTTATCCAAAGATACACCATTGCGATGTCATAAGGAGTCCAATTTTCCATCTCTCCCTTTTTTTCATGTTCAAATTGATTGATCAAGTCTTGTGGAGTGGAATGCTGCTCAAACCATGGAAGAATGAACTCCATAATTGCATCTCTCACTAATTTTATATCACTTTTAGTTTCTTCACTCCAAAATTCTCCTCCATGCGTAGGAACCTCAGGGAATAAGGTCATTCGTCCTCCAATACCAGGGGAGTCATTGAATAAGGGTCGTATCCACACATTCACGTAATATTCCCCTTCTCCATCCCTACTCTTCTGAAATTCAATATATTGGAGAATACAGCCATCGCAGATTCGCCCCATATCAGAGGTCTTATAAGATCGAAACCCATATCGCTTCAGAGGTTGAAGAATGAACCTGCGCTGGAATCTCAAAAACTCCGGATCGTTAATATAACCCATGGAATTCCAATTCATCGATTTAGGATCGTTAATCCCTAAAATGTGGAGAAATTTATTAACAAGCGGGATTTCCAACTCTCCTTTTATGTCTTGAAGTACGATATTTTTATCGAGCAATTCTCGTATCCCTTTTATCTCAGATCTTTTTAACCCCAAAAGTTTTAATTCCCGTGGATTCGCCATCCGAAGTTGCTCTCTTATTTCTTGAATCGTAGGTTCATCCGTATCATAGTCCAGAAAAAATCCCGCCCTTATTTCTCCTAATACAAAGAAAACATACCCCCACCCATAATTCTCTGAATATTCTAAAAATAAGATAGGAAACGATTTGGAAAAAGTTCTGAAATTCATGATTATTTCAGGGCTTAAGGATATATCCCAATCAATACCTTCCATATTGTCTTCAAAAAACTCGTCAAAATCTTTTTCCTTTTCCTCCTCATCTTTATCTAGAACAACATATACCCATTTTTCCTTTCTGGTTTGGATAATTACATAATCATATTTATGCTTCTTGAGTTTCTTACGCAGTGCCCTCAAATCCGTCTTTTGAATTAGAATTGCCCCCGAAACTTCACTCATATCACTAGTTTACTTACTCGGTTCTTAAATACTTAGTTGGAGTGACCGGTTTACATTGATTTATTAAAACTCGATTGCTTCCTAGTAAAATAAATTGGAATGGGCAACCACTACGGCTAGAACCAATTCCTGTATATGTGAATAAATCTACTGGAATAAAAAAAAAAGAGTTATTTTCGTCTCTTTTTAACGACGAAATATATACCTATTACAGCTCCCAAGGAAGCGACCACAATTAATCCAATTTGCATGCCTGGAATTCCAAAAAAACCTCCTAAATTCGCAAAAACTGTAAACGTTGGGTCATTCACAATAGTCTGACCTCCCCATTCTGGAAAACAAGTGAGGTAAAACAAAGATTCGGCATTGTAGAGAACCCAATTTCTCTCTGTAGGACCAAAATCAGAATAAATCGTACCAAATAGACGTTCGATAAATCCTGATGCCATTTGATATAAATTAGACGCTAACGGGCTTCGCATTTTTGTGTTAGTTACAATCACATTAATAGCACGCTTTGGATTTCCAATATCTCCATTAAGAATATATGTATCTTTACCTTCAAAGCTGATCTCAAAGGCTTTAATCAGTCTTCTTCGTGCTCTTAGCATTACATCTGTCCTCGAAATGTTATTATCTGCATTAAGATCGATTTCTCTTTCATTTTCGTCTCTTACAATTCTTTCAGGGGGATTTACGCCTATTACAAACATATTTGCATAATTTGCGATCGCAAGACTAAAACCGGGTGTGGTTGCATTCCCATTAAGACGATCTGTGATTGTATTTGATGTATTGTACAATGCCATAGGTCTCAAAGTAGTGCCATTATATACATATGAATATCCCCCAAAGTGGTCAGCAATTTGTGGACTATCATCCATAATCCATAAGTGTCTAAACTCACCAATCTCGTAAGAGGTAGTGGTTTTCACTTGAGTTTCTCCCGATTCCGATTTAACTCCTGAAACTTCATAGGAGTAATTCAAACTATCTAACATTCCAAACGCAGAAACTCTTTCTACGATGTTTACATAATTTAACTCAGTGGTATCGTTTAAAATATTTGTCTCGATATCAATTTCCTGCCATACAACGAAGATATTTTCATACGACATACCATATCTATATGTAATGTTTTCACCCACTATTTCTTCTGTCATCGTTATAGGCGTAGCTTCCCCGCGAATCCCCAAGTCGAACCGTGCGTATTCGGGAACGCCGGATCGATTTAATCCTTCATTGAAAATATACTTAAATAACTCGCTGTAAGCAGTCCATCCAAGGTACATATCCTCATCTTTATTTGGGACCCCATTTTGTTGACCTGGAAGTTCTCGGTATGCCAACAGACCCATAAAGGTATTGATGGTAAACACCTCCAAGTCTCCGGCTGTATGAAAATGATTAATCATCATCTGGTATGGTGCACACCCATAGCGAGTCTCATTCCCTGCAAATGTAATATTTTGGTTGGCGATATACATCCCCTGTACTTGTCCAAAATTTGTATATGCTACATAAAAATTCGCATCCAGGAGTGGGCGAGTATCAATTAATCCTGCAGTTATGTTATCTGCAAAATCCCCAGGAGCGAAATCCTCCACTACTTGATCTCCCACTACATCATAGATCATATCCCACGAGTCCTCACTGAGGCTATGTCCGGTAAAAGCCTGAAAAATTGTGTCATTAGGACCAATAGCCAGTGCATACGATCCAAAACCAACAGAGAGAACTGTTACCGCTACAGTGAGTAGGGATAATGTGATTTTTGTTGTTTTTCTCATTTTTTATTCTCCATAACTTTTTTACTAAAAAGCAGTATGATCAATATCAATCATACACTTAAATATCGTTAGCGACCAATGGTCTGGAAGCTGAGGGACCATTGGTCCTTTACATTACAATTTCGGACCAAAGGTCCCTAAATCTTAACAAATGTGGTTTTCTTATGGGAAATAATTATCGAACCTCAAACGTGATCATTCAAAATATGCTCGAGATTTTGATAAAAGATCGAACCGAGGAAGGAATTGTAAAATCACATTTAATAGAAATTTGCGGATTAAAAACCTCAACAGGAGAAAAATATTTATCAAAAATGGAATCCGCTGGATATATTCAGTCTTATGAGGAAAAGTGGGGTAAAGAAAGGATTCGAATACGTTACTACATTACAGAGCTTGGAAAAACACGATATCAATGGTTTGTGAAAATTAATAACGAATTACTATAGGAGTGCGAAGAAATGAAACGAAAAATTTCGGAAGATGAAACAACCGATGTTTCTCTTGAAAACAGTGTGAATTACATCAAAAAAGAACAGATGTATCTATTATGGAGTGGAATTTTCCCCGCATACTCAATTGGAGTGAATGTCGTGAATATTAGTTTTGTATTGATTGCAATCCTCAATAATTGGATTTTAATTCGTCGTTTGGTGGATATTCTCATCCCATTAGCATTTTTTTTCCTGATCACGATTTTCTCAACTTTTCAGTTCATATTTTTGACTAAATGGAAAAATCAATTTAATCGATTTCAACACCTACCCTCTAAACCAAGCACAAAACGGGTATCTTTAACGGATTTGTTTTATAGTATCATAGAATTCATGGAAAAAGCACGCATATTCTTCATCTTGGTAAATATCGCTGGATTGATGTATTTTATTTGGGGGTTCGATTTCTTCATTACTGGTATTCCTCTGTCAATCTCTCTCCAAATGTTTGCTAAAATCACGTTTTACCTAAACTTGGTTTCTTTTTTTATTCTTTTGTTATACTTAATATACCAATGGTTTCATTTCGTCAGATGGAATAAGAAATTGCGTCAAATTAAGGAATTTGAGAAAAAAATCAACGAAGAGTTGGACTTGTGAGGTTTTTTTGAAATTTAGAGGGTTTCAGTTTTCAAACTTTTCGACGATATTTGCAACGATTTTTAATCTTCGACCATCCCCCCGGCATAATTCATCCGAGATACCTAAAATTAAATTCGGTGCAAGCTCTTCCAATATTGTGTTTGTTTCTTTAATTAAACGCTCTTCACTGAATTGAGGCATAAATAACGTAGCGGGTAACACATCCAATAATATTTTTCCCGTATCCCCGATAGATTTACGGATTTCTTCTACTGTGACATCCCCTTGGGGTTTAGGAGTAAGAGCTTCATATCCGTCGAAAGACATTTCAGATAAGTAGGGAAGGAGATTTTTGCACGACCCATCAATATGGATGAACGCGATTTTATTTGCATTATGTAGCTTACGGACTCGGTTCTCATAATATTCCAGCAGATATTTTTCAAAATAGGGGGGTGGGGAGAGATTATGGTCGATATTTTCTCCAAAATTAAGCCATTTGAATGGAGATTTGGCAATGACAGTATCATATTGCTTTTCGTCCCATTCCTCAAGAAATTGCATAAAATCTTCCATTTCGCGAGGATACTTACGGAGCCATATTATGGTCCTTTCAAATCCCAAAAAATTCAACACACATCTCATATAGGGCGACCTGAAGTAATATTCACAAGGTAATCCATACTTGTCCATGGCCTTTTCTGCTAAATTGTAGAGAATTTGACTGCACTTATAGACTGTATGCTCAACGATATACTTGATAATTTCTAAATCTTCTATATTTTTAACAGAATGTTCTAATAATCGTCCCTCATGATGAATTTCGCTAACGGATCCCTTGGGAGTCATGTATTTCAGATGCCAGCTGCCATTTTTCAGTCTTCTAGGCAAGACGAAAATTCTTGATCCAAGTTTGAACCTAGGAAGAAGTACCAAGTACGGAAATGCTTCTAAATGGTATCGGATAGATGCATTTAGCTCATTGTAAATTTCCGTAATTTTTTTCCCACGGTATTCTTCAGGGACCCATTGAGCATATTTTTGGTAATTGCGAAACTTTAAGGTTCGTACTTTATTGGATTTATACCAATACCGTATTCGGGGCTGGAATATGACCTTATCTATTGGTTTATGCTCAAAAACACGAATTATTTTTTCAGCGAATTTCATACCTAATCCTATTCAATTTTGATCGCATTAAATGTTACGTGAATCCTATCACCGCATACTTAGACTTCTTAAAGAATGATGAATTTTTTCTTGTGTGCTGAAAACTCCCAATCCAAAAAAATGGCGTTTATTCTATCCCAATAAATTACATCGAGAAACCTTTCTGAAATGTGTTGAATTTCGAAATCCTGCATGGATTCCATGCTACATCCATATATTTGATGCAGTTTGGGCAAAATATCGAGGTAATTTAAAGAAACTTGTTAAGGAACATCCCTTCATTTTTGGCACGGTTGGGAAATTTTTGAAAATCAATTACGATCACATCTCCGATTGGCATACACCAGGAATAAAAACGGATTCTTGGGGGGCTAAATGGAAAGTGACGAAAGGAGGATATGAAGGTCAAGTGGTGTACCATCCTCTTGCAGATTGGAAAAAACTGGAATCCTTTGTCTTCCCCGATCCATTAAAATTTACAGAAAAGGGCAAGAGGTTAGGATTTGGTTCAAAATTCGCAATTAATGTTATTAAGAAACTTGGAATTCTAGTTCCGGGAAATGCAGAACGTTTATTTGATCGATTATATATCCTTCGAGGATTTGAAAACTTGATGAGAGATATTGTCAAACAAGATCCACATTTAGCGATTTTGATTAAAAGATTGACCGACCATGAACTTACTCTCATCCAAAAATGGTTATCGGTGGGGGCGGATCTCGTAAGTTTCCACTCGGATATCGGCACCCAAGATAGATTAATGATCAGTCCTCAACAATTTCGAACACACATTAAACCAATGTTTACAACACTATTTCAAACCTGTAGAAACGGAGGATCTCACGTCTATTTTTCATCTGATGGTAATCTACTAGAAATTGTAGATGATTTAATCGAATGTGGGGTATCTATCCATGACCCTCAATATAGAGCAAATACTATAGATGGGATTGCAAAACATTACCAAGGAAAACTGTGTATTGATCTGGATTTAGATCGCCAAGGGTTTCCATTTTTCTCCCCCGAGGAAACAAAAGAACATATCGCTACAGCAGTTGAAAAACTTTACATTCCAGAAGGTGGATTGATGATGAAAGCGGAAATTAGTGACCCCAACGTTCCCTTAGAAAATATTCGCGCAATATGTGAAGCCTACGAAGAGTATTGCATTTTTTAATAGTTTTCAATGAAGTAGAAGTATTATGAATTACAAGTTTTGACGATATACAAATGCATATATGTGTATGGGTATTGGTATACCTATGGCATCGAAAAATATTAGCATCACGGAAGATGTATATAACAAGCTCATTCGAGCGAAAAAAGAGAATGAGAGCTTTTCTGAGCTGTTTCTAAGATTACTCAGCATTCAAAGAACTGCAATGGAAAACACTTTTGGCACTTGGAATCTTGACGAGAAAGAAATTTCTGAGATTTGGGCTGATTTAACCAACCGTTCTGGTAGAAAATGGAATAAAGCGTCATTTGGATCGAGCTAGAGGGAATGAAAAATGATAGGGCTTGATACCACAGCATGCATCGATTATTTAAATGGTCGTAAGACTGTGAAGAATCTATTGGAGCAACAGGATGAAATGGTATGTATTACCGTTATAACCATTTATGAAGTAAATATTGGACTCCAACGCACGAAAAGGAAAATCTCGGAAACACGCTATAAAGAACTCAGTGGAAAATGGTTGGAGTTTATTAGTGGAATGGAAATTCTTAGCTTGAATCCCAAAGAAGCGATGAAAGCAGCAGAAATCTATGACGTATTGGAATCCAATGGGACCCTCATTGATGATAATGATGTTTTAATCGCAAGTATATTCCTCGCAAACGATATCCTCAAGATTATAACTCGAAATACGAACCATTTTCGACACATAAGCACATTAGATGTAATTGAATACACAGTCTAAACGAAGTGAACCTAATGAATTTATCGCTGGGAGGTGCACCTTGTTTAAAAAATTGAATTATAAAACACATAATTGATGATGGAGAGAGAATTATTTAAGAAATTAAGAATTCGGGTTTATCTCTAAATTAAGTTTCTCTAAAGTTACGATTTGTACTATTTGTAGCGATTAACACGATAAGATTAGATATTATCGCTAATGAGTATTGTATAGCGAATAGGTGGATTATAATATGTGAATCCAAAATCGATAGCATCATAGTGTAAAAACTCGATTTTTCCATCTGTGTAATTCAACTCCTCAAAATCTTTATTTAGGTTTATGAGATATGGACGTATGGAAAGTGAAAATACGGCTGAAATGAAAGAAAATCTTAAGATGCTTGTAGAGGTGATTCCTGAAATCATTGGATCCGCTCTTTTTGACATAAATGGTAATTTAATAACATCTTATAGCCTTGAAGAATCATTCAATTTCTCTGAATTAGCGTTTGATGCCTCAATTCAATATTTAGCTGCTAGTCTTTTACTGGAAACTTTTGATTCTGGTGAATTTCAACTGATTACGATTATATCTAAAATTGGGGATAAATTTTCAAGCATTGAAAAGGCTATTCTTTTTGTGAGAGTAGATAATAATCGCTACTTGGTATATATTTGTGAAGGATCGTTAAAACTAGGTCTTCTTTTTTTAGATTCCAAACGAGTTGTCAATAAGATCATGAAAATTCCTTATTTTATGCCGGAAAGAAAAAAAAACTTAAATCAACAATTAAATCGGATCGAAAGAGAAATAATTTCACCACGAAAGTTCCTTGTATGCTACGTAAATGAAGATATAAAGAGCTTTCAGATTGATTTGTTCCTGGAAAAAATGCAATACTACAATGAAGGAATTAAAATTCAAACTTTAAAAGACAATGTCCTTTCTTTAGATGACCTTGCTGATTGGTGCGACGTATTTATATGGTTCCATTCGACTGAATCTGAAAAATCTGAGTCTATTTATTCCTTACTAAAAAAAACCGATATGTTGGGGAAGAAAATAGTCTCAATTACAACCAACTTCAATACTCTACCCCCAATCGCCGCAACTAAGTGGGCTTTGTCGTATATAACAAATATTGAAGAACTAGTATTAAAAATTGCGGATGATCTAAAAAACTACGATATTAATAAGCCAAAGGGAGAGTGGGATGTTTTTCAATGAACCAAGAGAATTTAAATGAAATCGAGGCGCGGATAAAAAATCTTGTTGAGGTGATACCTGAAATTAGGTATGCAGCAATTTGTTCAACAGATGGGAAAGTAATTGCATCGGTCCTCCCTGAAGGAGTCGATGAAGATAGAGTTGGGTTCATGAGTGGGGTGAATGTATTATCTACTATCAAATTGGTAAAAAAAATCGAACTTGATTCCTTTAATTCCTGTTTGATCCGAACAGAATTTGGATATTTTGGTTTTTGGATGATAAACCAATTTTTCTTCCTTATGATAAATTCCACGAGAGATATTAAATTAGGATTGATCTACACAGATGCAAACCGAACAATTGCCATACTTAAATCAATGCTACCATCAAAAAATGTGGATGTTCACCCTGGAATTTTAGAAAAAAAACTAAATGATCTTGCAGAAGAGTTCCGCGGTGAAAAACGTATATTTTTCAGCTATGCTCAAGTAGATTCTGAATACTTTAATATACCAAAATTGGCTACAGAATTAGAATTATACCCAAAAACAGAAGTTATGTTTTTCCAAAAATCTAAACAGACTGGAGAAGATGTTTTAGATTATATGCAACGAGGAGTGGAATGGTGCAATATATTTATTTGGTTCAACTCTCTCAATTCACTAAAATCCTATGCAGTATTTAAAGAATACAAAATGGCTGAATTTCTAGGAAAACGAATCATCATTATAACTAATGATTTTAACACTGTAACTCTTTCTGCACGAGTTTGCTGGCTTATTCATTACGATCCAACTAATGGAGATATTGCGGAAGAGATCTTAGATGCTATAGAAAATTATGAAACTTTACAACATCCAATTGGTTGAGAGAGGATTAATAATTCGAAGATCCTATCCTTTATATGGATCATACACACTAATGGACCGATCCATTACCTCACACAGAGCATCACTTGGGCTTCTATCCTATTTCTTCTCTGCTCATCCCAGTACTAGGCCTTTTCGATTCCCCGTTCTCTAACACATCAATATAAATACATCTTTTACTACAAAATCTTTATCCAGTCAGAAAGAAGATTGGAATGAGGTTTTAATAATGTCAAATGGAAAAGGATATACTCTAGTCATAGTATCATTAATAATTGGAGCAATTGGAGTGGGAATGGGGACCTTTACAGCCCTAAATTATACAGTAGTTGAAGGGCCACAAGGAGATCCTGGTGCGGACGGCGACGATGGGATTGATGGAGTT
>SDNX01000051.1 GCA_004524545.1 Promethearchaeota archaeon | reverse complement strand
GGGATTTATTCCTGGCAACTCGATTATCTGGATTCTATTGCAGGAAATAATTCAGTAGAAGTTACCTTCACAAAAGCAAATTACGCAACTGCAACCGATTCATTTGGTATTTATATTGCAACGGGATTAACAGATTTAACCGTTTGGGCTGTATATAACGGGAATTGGAACTCCTCAGCGACGGGAGGAGTTTATCCTACTTATCAAGTATATGATACTTACGTATTTGTGCGATTTTTTGATACGAATAACGGATACTGGATTGATGGAACGAAAGGGAATGCTTCTCTCGTCATCAACGGAAACACGTATTATAATACTTCGGGAACAGTGGATGGTTTCTTTATGTTTACTCTTCCGGCTGGAACCTATTTAGGGATCATCTCGGTATCAGTTAATTCAAATCATAGCAATTATGCTTATGGTAATGACAGTTTTCAATTGAATTATTTGCTAATCCCCACTCAAATATCAAATGTGTCCTATGCGAACGCAAATGGACCTTTGGGTTATACAGCAGTTACAAATACCTATACTGCTAAAGGGGGTTCTGATATAACTATTGTGGTCCGATTTGATGACATCATTCACGAATTAGGTGTTTCAAGTGCGACTTCTACACTATTATCTACTACAGAAGGGGACCTAATTGACATCACCGATGGCCTTGGGGAAGCAACATTCATTTTGGATAACTCATTTTATTATAGTGGGTCAGTCTATTATTTTACAATTACAATCACATTAACGAATTATCAGACTTCCAACATTGAATTTTATATCTCCTTCATTACTTGGCAAACTGATAGTTTAATAACCCAAGTCAATCAAACCAGTAGTTCTCAAAATATCACTGCAACTGGTGCTACTTATGATCTATTACGTAATTTCAATACCACAATAACTGCCCAGTATTGGAATATCGATAATGGTTCTTTAATTTCGGGGGCAACAGCACTTCTATTCTTTGGTGGAACTATCTATGAGACAACTACGAATTCAACAGGATATGGCGTATGGACATTGGAAACTGAATTCGCAACTGTAGGTGTTTATACATGCTATATTGAATTTTCCAAAGAGGATCATCAAAGTCAGAATATTAATTTCAATCTGAATTTGACATTGATTACAACTAATGGAGTATTACAAGATGTTATTCAACCGGATCATAAATCTAACACGCTTCCTTATTTCGAATATTCCTACCAAGCTTATATGTCTTACAACCTCAGTGTTGAAGCGTCCTATATAGATACTTTCTTTGGGGGTGAAATTAATGATGCTACTGCAACCTTAACCTTTGATGGAACTCCATATGTAGAGACAATCGGAGTCGGGGGAGTGTATACTTGGACAAATATTCCCATATTCGATAAAATAGGGCAGTACACAATTACAATCATTATCAGTAAAATCAACTGGGAATCTGTTAATTTTATGTTTAACATAACCATCCAACCCCTACCTACCGAAGTGCTTGATTTTGATGTTACTCAATCCGAAGATAATGCGAATACATTATCCTTTTCTGGACCTCCGGGTTACTACTATATTGCATATACCAAATATGGAGTTCAAGTATATTTGACTTACAGAGATATCAATAACTCAGTAAGTATAAATTCCGCAACCGCAACGTTATCTTTTAACAGTTTCTCCTATTACGATTATACAGGTGACGATGGGCAGTATACATGGCTAATTCCGGCCGATGATTTAACATTAGGGATTTTCCTGGTGGTGATCATAATGGAATCGCAATTCTACGAAACACAAAATTACGCATTCAATCTTTCTTTGAATTATTTACCTACAGAAACACAAAACTTTGATATCATTCAACCTGATCATGGGTTTTATGAAACAGATTCCTTGATTTTCCAAGGATTACCCGAGGGATATTTCGCATATGTAGCATATGGATTCTCAGTAAACCTATCCTATTGGGATCTAAATCATTTAATCTCTATACCAGGCGCAACTACCTCATCCTTAGAATTCCGAAATGTGAATTATTCATCCGCATACTATGGAGGTGGGATATATGGGTGGCAAATTGATCAGAGCTTGGTTGCATTGGGTACATATACCGTTAGAATCACCTTCGATTTGGATGACTATGACCAAGCTACCTATTCATTTGTTATTACATTTTACAATCTACCGACGGATGTGATTTTGAATAGCATTATCCAACCTGATCACGGAGAATTCGATAATTTGACTCAAAATGGAGAACCAAGTTTTGATTTTGTGGCCTATAACGCGTATAATACAGAAGTATCAATAAATTTCTACGATCTCAACAATACTGTATATATTTCTGGTGCAAATCCAACACTTTCTTTCAATAGTGGAACCATTTTCATTGATTCCGAATTCGGAGGAAACTATACATGGACTATTCCGACTCTAAACCTGGAGGAGGGAATGTATTTTATTTCCGTAACATTTACACTATCTACCTACCAAACCGCATCTTTACAGTTTAATCTCACGCTGCAGGTTTTACCAACCAACTTATCATTCACAACCATAACTCAAACCGATCATACTCCAAATCCATTACCATTGCAAGGAAGTCATTATCTTGTATATACTCGATATGGAATTCAAATATTCTATGAATATTATGATACAGAAAATGGGGTAGGTATCGAAAATGCAGATGTGCATCGACTTGCTCTAAATTCACAAAACTACAACTCCGTCAGTGACATCAATGGATTGTATCTGTGGATTATTCCCGAATCAGATTTAAACACAGAAGGAGTTTATACAATAACCATAACTATACAAAAACTTCATTATGAAAATCACACGGATGAATTCACGATTAACACCACCTTTATACCCACAGATTATACCTTCGATGATGTTATACAACCCGATCATCTTGGTCATGAAACAGATACCTTAGTATACACAATTGCAGATAACTCTTTTAATGGATTTAAAGTGTATGATGTGCAAGTGTTTGCTTCGTATTTTGATACAAATAATTCAATAGGGATAGTAGGTGCAACTTGTAATTTAATATATAATGGAATTCCAGTTCTCGGTTCAGATCTTTCTAATGGGAATTATTCATTCCTTTTCCCATCCGATGACTTAATTCTGAATACCAAAATATTAGTCACAATAAATTTCCAACGTTTAGATTATGATTCGGTGAGTTTCAATTTCTTTCTAATTGTTAGGATTTTGCCAACTAATTACACAGAAGTGGGAATTTATCATCAAATACCAGGATATGATGGCAATCTTACGGAAAATGGAGACTTCCTAACCGCTTATAAGTTATTTAACAATATAACTTTCGAATTTGGGTATTGGGATATAAATAATTCCATATTTCTATCTAATGCTGCTACTGCATCTCTGTATATCAATGGAACTTATAATAGTGAAGCTACAGTAGACACATTTAATAACATTTTCCGTTGGATTTTAAATCTGGATTCCATTTCTTTCGGTTATTTTTATGCACGATTTGAATTCACGCTCCTTGGGTACCAATCACAACTGTTCACATACAATATTTTATTACAGAAACTTAACGGTAGTGCAGAATTTGAATTGATCCAGCAATTTGGGCAGATTTCAGAGCAATTGGACGATAATCATTATCGCTTATATAGCGGTTCAAACAGCTTCATTCAATATACTTTCCAAGAAACCACTTATGAGATACCTGCTTCTTATACCACGGTAAATCTTTCTATTATGGGCACTCAATATTGGTTCTTTGCTGAAACAAATGAGAATGGAACCGCAATTTGGAACATCCCGATATATTTGCTAGAAGGAGATTATGTCTTTAAGGTAGAATTAAATCCCGATGAATTCGTTCCCCTAATAGATGAATTCAATGTGACTATAACCTATCGTGACACGAGATATGAAAACTTGGAAGTGCAGGATTATGGTCATAGTTTGGAGGAAGAAAACTTAGCGTTCGAATTTGCCTATTTTGGGAATGATCTTATTATTTTAGTCGATCTTATTGATAATTATACGAATTCAGAATTAATAGATGGGATTGCAGAGCTAATCTTAGGTGGCACTTCTTTTTACGGAACCTATATCGAGAACTCCTACCAGATAATAGTTCCAGAAACTTACATCGCGACTCCCATCCTTAATTTTAATCTTACTCTCAACCGTACGTATTTCCAGAATACTTCTGTTGCCTTTGCTGTAAATGTACTTAACAAAAATGAAATACGCATTTCTCCAATGGACACCTTACCAACTAAAATTACACCTGGAACTGAAACAAGTTTCAGGTTCATTATTGAATACCGCTCAGATGGAAGTACGGAATGGACATCTTTAGGTGGAGCAACCGTGGAGCTGCAAATCGGTAGCCTTAACATATCTCAAATCAGTAACACGGATGGAGTACTCACTTTTACGTTTACAGTGCCATCCTCGGATTTAATACTCTTATTCAGTGTTATATTCTCTGAGACCTTTGATTCTGAGACTAGTATATATAATGGATCTATAAACATTAGTTCACAATTATCAAAATGGTTTCCATACGGAGCAATTGGTTTTGGACTTATAGTAGTAACGGGTTCCATTACCCTTATTGCAACACGTAAACGCAGAAAATCCAAAAGAATGATAAAAGACATTGAAAGGAAAGTGGAGCAAGAAGAAATTACCGAAGAAGAGGAAACTTTTGAAGATTTATTAGAAAAAGAGAAAGAAGAGGTAGAACCAACAAAAACAGAGGTTACAGATACCACAGAAAAGAGCAAAGAAGAGAATATTGGTGAGGAAGGAGAAAAACAATCAGGAAAACATAAGGAAACATCAAGAGAAGAGGCGGAATCACAAGAAGATCCCCCCCAAAAAGAAGAAATTAGGGACACGTTAAAAGAGAAAATTGGAGATGAACAAGAGAAATTTCTCATAGATGAGAAGGATTCTATCGAATTAAATATCGAAAAAACGATTATTCACCGAATTAGAGAGCAAACAATCCGTTCCAAGAATGATTTATGGAAAGCCATTGAACAAACGCTAAAAGATCATGGGATAGAAGCAGAAATGGAACAGATCCAAGAAATTTTTGAGAAGTTACTTGAAGAAAAAGCCATTAATTTCGATTCGAAAGTCAAACCTACGGGTTGGAAACTGAAAAAGGAATAAATTTTATTCTATTTTTTTTATATAATGAGACTATGCATCTCCAATACCATCTTCGGTTATGGTAAATACTGTTTCTCCTTCGGGTAAATGAGGTGCATCCTTTACGATCATAATTCGTTGTTCTCCTTTCCCTTTTCGAAGATATAAGCGAATTGTTGAAGCATGGGCCATGATGTGCCCACCAGTAGCTCGGTTTGGATCTCCAAAGAAGGCGTCTGGTTTAGCTTGCACTTGATTGGTAATCACAATTGCCAATTCGGGATAAATATTCCCCAAACGAATTAAATCATGAATGTGTTGATTCATCATTTGTTGGCGAGTGGCTAGCGTTCCTCTGCTAATATATTCACTCCTAAAATGCGCAATTAAGGAATCTACTACGATTAAATTGATTTTTTTTTCAGAAACCGTATCGATAGCATTTTTCACTAACAAAACTTGATGTTGAGATGTATGAGCCCGAATTACAAACACGTTTTTAAGGACATCTTTTACATTCATCCCTTTAGCTTGTGCCATCTGAATTAAACGCTCTGGTCTGAATGTACCCTCCGTATCGATATATAACGCCCTTCCTTCCAATCCTCCTTCGGAACGTGGGAGTTGCACATTCACACATAATTGATGGCATAATTGGGTTTTTCCAGTTCTATATTCCCCGAAAAATTCCGTAATACCACCTACTTCTACTCCCCCACCGATTAACTCATCTATTTTCTCAGATCCTGTGGTTATTCGGGGCAGATATTTTCTACGCTCCCAAACTTGATCTGCAGTAACATAAGTGAGATGGAGAGTATCTCGAGCTGCTTGAATAATACTTGCAGTGGTTTTATCGCCCAAACCTGTATCTTCCATTATTGTTTTTTGGGGAGTCATCGCGATAGATTGAAGAGTTCCATATCCTGCATCTTGGAGTTTCTTTAAGGTTGCAGCACCTACACCAGGAAGGTCCTTTACATCATAATTTAATGAATCTACAACAAATGGACTTGCTTTGCCAAAATCCTCGGTATTTTCGATTCCAGACCTCTCAGCTAGTTCTTCAGGGGCCGTATCATTTTCTTCATTCTGATCTACTTGTTCTTCTTGTTCTTCTTCTACTTCTTCTCCTTGGTCTACTTCTTCTAAGTCAGAAATATCCTCGGAGGATGTTTTCGTGGATTTCTTAGTAGCTTTTTTAATAGATGTTTTGGTGGTTTTTTTCTTTGCCATATCGATCCTCACCCTCAAAATAGAAATTAAACATTGTTATTAAGTGAATAATTCGAAATTAGAGGAATTTATTAACATAACTCTAGAGTAAGGATCTTACAAAATCCTGGCAATTTAAAATCAAAAAGAGCGAAGAAAATAATTTTTTTAAATACAATATATTGATTTAATTTTCAGTGAGTTCAACAACTTTTACGACCGTACTACGCATTTTGGTAAAACAAATATCCATGCGTGCATCTTCTTGAAGAACGCATACTAGAATGAAGTCTTCACCGCATTCCATACAGATAAATTTCCCTTCTGTTCCTTGAATAATGCATACATCCAATTCTCCTTTTTTAAACTCCAAAAGTACACGCTCACATGTTGAAAGTATTATAGCTGACATTGCCGCAATATGCATCGGGGAAACGTCTTCTTCTAAAATAGAATTGACAATTAAACCCTCTCTAGAAACGAGTGCGACACTTTGAATGCCATCTACTTCATTCATGAGGGTTTTCAATATGAAATTTAACTGTTCTTCGCTCATCTCTGTCACTTTGAATTGAATTTACAATAGCCCGATTGTGTTACCGTTTTTGCGAGTTTGGGATGTGATCCAACATTAAGGAATTTTATCTGATAGTTGGATCTACGTAACAAATGCCTAAATGAATTTCTATGAATCCGATTTAACAGCAGTGAATTTATGTCATGGTATCTGAAAACTGCTTAGCTGCAGTATCTTTTCTCTGGTTCTTTCTTTGTTTTTGAGATAGAGACGATTGAATTGCGGTGTTACATATTTGTTTTCCCGTGTTTACCAAAGGATTGTCTTCCCAATTCACATCTAGCAATAAGCAAAAGTAGTAAATTGTGGATTGAATAAACGCTATCAAATGAGCCACACTGGAAACACTGAAATTTTCTAAACTTAACATAGCAGAAGGTACTTGTTGAGCCAGCAGAGCTTGGAAAGTAGCATCTGCTTGATGATTTATGACATCTAAAGCTGTCTGCTTGTTTAACCCAAATAATGGTGAATGAATGTCTATATTTTCAGGTTCTGATAGAGTTTTCCATAAAAATGGAAGAGTGTGTCCCTTTGAACCACCTAAAAGTAGTTCAAGAACACTATGCTGGCACAGAGGGGCTTCTTGTTTCGTCCCCATCATCCCTTTCTGTTCTTTCCCCGAACTTTCACTAATTTCTTGAACAAAAAGTCCCGCAGCACCATCCAAATATGATGAATAGGGCATAATAAAGCAATTTCTTACCCCATTTTGATATTGAACGTATAAATGTGCGGCGAATTGCAATGCAATATTTTCATTCACATTTTCCAGATTTTTGTATACCCCGTAGGATTTATCTAATTCACGGAGAAATTCGTCAATATCGATTTCTGCTATATAAGCAGGCACTAAAGCTACATTGGATATACTTGCTGCAAATCTTCCTGATAAATCGGGGACCGGTAGGATAGGAATCTTCTTTTTTGTCAAGTAATCAAACATGGGACCTTGAGAACTTAATCCTAACATGGGATAAGATGAAAACAATTCTATTGTAGAATTTACATCAAGAGTTTTCCCTCCCCGAGATATCGGAATTACTAGAGAGCCCTCTGGATCGCATAACTGCAAGATTGTTGAAAGTTCACGGGGGCGGGATGAGGTTACAGGAATAAAACTACACTTTGCTAGACCTTCCAGAGCCATCATAGTCTGAATAGATCCTCCAGTACCAAGAACTATAAGATTTTCAGGAGG
Source organism: Promethearchaeota archaeon (assembly GCA_004524545.1). Classification (GTDB taxonomy): domain Archaea; phylum Asgardarchaeota; class Lokiarchaeia; order Sigyniarchaeales; family Promethearchaeaceae; genus AMARA-1. The sequence continues at coordinate 8,762 of SDNX01000051.1, read as the reverse complement.
ATATTCTAAAATTGGATTACAAATTTTGCGTAATTCATCCAAATTCACATGAGAATATACATCCATAAAAAATGGATTCCCCCAATGAGTTTTATTCGTGTTAATTTTTTCGACAAATTCAGAAATCTGTGATGTGTAAATTATTGGATAATATTCTAGCTCTAAAAGTGGGTGCATTTTTTATCACGTCTTGAATTAAAAGGAGAATTGATTATTTAAAAACTTAGGAGCTTTTTTGAAGTTCTTTTGCATAATCATGGAGTGCACTCCACATCTTTTCCCCAAATCGACTAACGATCGCATACTTCATAGAATCGATAATATAGGGCACATTTTTCTTCGCTTTGATTTTGGGGGATAAATTGACACAATTCATTTTAGCATATAGAAAATCTTCATATTCATCCATCATTTTCAATGTACTGCATTCATCTTCTACCCGTTTTTCCATTGGATAAGGGGCATCTGCAGCCGTTCCATTCCGAGTGACTCGTATGTCAATAGGAAAAGTCGTACAGATATTGAACTTATCAATTGGCCAGTATAATCCTTTATCATCACAATATTTATGCAGGGCACACAACCCATCATCCATGAGGAATATACATACTGAATCAGGTACTTCAGAAATATTGGCTTCTAAATCATCTGAATTTTTGTCATCTTCCAAATCTTCAGAAATTTCAATTATTTCTTTTTCATCTTCCTCGATTTCCTCTTCATCAACATCCTCATCGTAATAAAAACGGGTAGGTTCCTCAGGAGAGCAACGAGTTTTGTATAAATTTTCCTCTGGATCATGGTCTTCTGGCAAATAAAACTCATCATGGAATTTCTTCAAGACATTACGGCTATCTTTGGTGAGATAGGGTTTTAGCTGAGGGAGATTATTTTCAATGAATTTGATTTCTAAAGGAGATATATAGCATCCCATATAACAACAAAAATTTGAGCAGGAAACACATTCACCTGTATCTTTTATTTGCACAGGATGCGGAATGCAATCGTACCGTGTTGTTAGAACTCGCTTTTCTACATCTATTTTGAGTTTTTTCCCCACAAGTTCGATGATAAACCAGTCATCGCTATCAGAAGGAGATATTTTATAAAAATTCTTGGAAATGGTGGTCATGATGAAAATGTATTCACTGTATTTTGTGATTCGAAATTTCTAATAAACATAAAACTTTCGGTTAGCGGTTAAATACATTGTATGTTCTACTAAGTACTGAGTTAAAATCCTTAGTACTACAATCCTTTATTTGTAAATCTCTATTTGGATTTAGATATTAAAAATTGTGGGATATTATTATAATACATAATCCTTGTTTTCCGAGTCATCTCAAAAAAATATAGATAGTATAAAACTTTCTATTCACTTAGCAAAATGCAAGACCAGAAAGATTCAGACGAAAAAGTTGTATTACTTTCTCATGGAGCGGGAGGGATTTTACAGGAAGAATTGATAAAATTCGTTACATCCAGTGCTACAGTAAGAAAAGTTGGAGAAGGAATCGGCATAGACGCCTTTGACGATGGAGCAACTGTTCCTCTAACAGATTCAGATTATGAAATCGTAATGTCCGCTGATGGGCATACCATACATCCCCTTTTCTTTCCTGGAGGGGATATCGGTCTTCTAAGCGCAGCGAGTACCATAAACGATATTGCAATGATGGGTGCAAAGTGTATTGCAATTTCTTCTACCGTGTTTGTGGAAGAGGGATTTTGGTTCTCTGAATTAGAGAAAATAATGAAATCGTTCAATGATGCTTTGGGATCTAATGGTGTTGCGTTGGTATGTGGAGATACTAAAGTAATTCCGAAGGGCCAGTTGGATCAATTGATGATGAGTACAACCGGTATTGGTTTTCGGCCAAAAAATAGGTACATTGCAGATAATAATGTTAAACCAGGTGATAACATCATTGTCACAGGGCCATTAGGAGACCATGAAGCTGCATTGATTGCAAACCGTCATGGAATTGATTTGAAAACTGAATTAACGTCTGATGTTGCAATTCTGTTAGACATGATAGAAAGTTTAGGTGATTTTGAGGGAATCCACGCAATGAAAGATCCAACTCGTGGAGGCTTAGCTTCTGCATTAAATCAATGGGCACAGCAATCTAACGTGGGAATTTCACTAAACGAAAAAGAAATCCCAATACGCACTGAAGTCCGATCCATTTGTGATATATTGGGTTTAAATCCATATCATCTTGCTTCGGAAGGAAAGGCATTACTTGCAGTGGATGCAGAACACACTCAATCTGTACTAGAAGCACTGAGGTCACATCAATTGGGAAAAGACACCATTATTGTCGGCGTTGCCCAAGAAGAGAATTCTGGAATGGTATTAATAAAATCGGAGTATGGTGGCACAAAATTCATGGATTCCCCGTATGGAGAACCTATTCCCCGTGTCTGTTAACCGTTAATAGAGAAAAAGTGAACTCTTATTGTAGTTCTGGAAATAAATTTGGATCAATTTTATTCTTTAAAAATACAACTAAACGTTTTTTTACCCCTAAGCTGATATATTGTTATCCTTAAATGATTATATAAGGTTGAAAACATAATGGCAACGATAAATTTAGGCTCACTCGGATCTGTCGAGATTGGGCGAAGACTCAAGGCAAACCTGAACATAGGTTCTGGAGCCCTTTTTGATAAGTTTTCAGATTTAACAGCAGATTTATCCACCGAATCAGTGGGAATAATTCGAGAAGCAGTTGATAATGGAACTGAACCACGACTCAGAGGAAGTGCTTCATCTGAAGTACATGATTATTTTGACAAAATCAAATCACTCTCTGGCAAAATGGGATTTGGAAAAGACGAAATGAATGAGTATAAAAAATCTCAAGATTATAAACGTCAACAAATGGATAGCGGTGATATGAATTATGAATCTGACGAAATTGCTACCATAGATCGTGATACTGGAAAGAAGGAAGGTGTTATTAAATTAGCCAAGGGAAAAGATGAAGGAAAACTTGTTCCAGTCAAAATATTGGAGAAAAGTGAAATCTACTTAGAACACGATGGTAGTGAAGGTGAAAAAGAAAGTAAAGCCTCTGGTGAATTTAGTATTGAAAACGTCAGCACCAAGGACCGATTATGGGATATCGATTTAACCCTTAAGAACATTGATTCAACAGATTTTGAAGAATTTGTTTTATCCATTTATGAATTAGCACCAGGAGAAAAAGAAGAAAAAACTTATGAAGTCAAAGAGAAAGCTGCACAACATATTGATATTACAGAATTTATCAGCACCGTGAATGACCCAGATACTGAGAGTTATTCATTAGTGTTAGATCAAGACAATGAGATATTCTACTCAATCGTTGTGACAAACATTACCGATGAAACACTGAAAAATGTCGAAATTATAAAAGTCATTCCAGACTTGTTCGAACGAGCTAAAGTGTTGAAAGGTAAAGCAGAAGAAGGTGACTTCGATGAAGGTAAAGGTATTAAATGGGTAATCGAAGAACTCAAACCAAAGGCGGAAGAAAAACTTGAACTTAGATTAGAAGTAAAAGTTGAGGATAAAGATACAAAAGTCCGTTCTGGTAAGATTTACGTGAAATATACTGCCCCTATAAGCCTTAGTGGATTAGGAATTGATAAATTCGACGCATACACTAATAATGCATTCTATACTGGATTCTCGGAAACGGATGAAACCCCAGATAAATATGAATGTCAATTTGTGTTTGAAAATAAAAGTGAATATCTGGTTCGATTAGTCAACGCAGATGTTTATGACATCAATAATGAATCAACCAAGTATGTAGATGTAGATCCTGGCGAGGTTAGCCCATTACCTGAAGGTGCAAAATGGAAATCCAACATTTGGGAATACCAAGCACAAGCCGGACTAGAACCGGTTTTCAAAACAAAAGTAGAATTCTTCGTGATTGCAGACCATCAGATTGCAACCGAGGGAATCATGGTAATTAATGATGTTGAACTCGCAGTTGCTTCTATTGCTGGTGAATTGTCTTATGATGTTGAAGAACTTGCTTCATTCCGAGAAAGTACTTTCAAGGTATTGCACAAAGTTGAAAACACTGGTGGAGCATCCTTAAATGAAGTAACCATCACTGAGAATATCCAAGACGGATTCCTTCCACCTGAGGCAGAAGATGTTTTAGTGTCTCGCAACGGAGATGAAATCGATGCAGGAGATTCCATTACTATCAATAGCGCAGGTGTGACAGTGGAATTGAAAAACTTGAAAGATTCCGTTACATTCGAACCAGGTGATGTTATTGAGGTTACCTATCCAATTGTTGCAGATAAACCTGCAAAGACAGTAATCTTCATATCAGATGTGCTTTACCAAGCTAACACCTATCCAGCTGGAAAACCACTGGAAGTGCGACCTGAGGTAATCGAGATCCCTGTACTCCACGTGAGAAAGAGATTGATTCGTGGTAAAGAAATAACCGGTCTTGCGGAAGAAGGTTCTTATGAAATCTGCTTGTATGTGGTGAATACAGGAGAATTCGCACTTAAGAACTACGAGGTAGCAGATAAAGTACCAGAAAACTTCGAATATAGCGGATTAAGCCTAGAACCTATTGAAGTGACCAAGGAAGAGGGTTCAGACATCTTGAAATGGAAGGTAGAGAAGATCGAAGCTGGCGACAGATTTGAGATTAAATACAGACTTTCTGGAACTGGAAAGCCCTCAGATGCTCAGGAAAGTCGGTAAAAGCGATCAACTTATCTATCCCAATTTTTTTATACTATTTTTTTTTAAATGTAACTACAATCGTAAAGGTGTACATTTCTATTGACGAATTCCGAAGAAAAAGAGAAAGAAACTGATTATAAGGGATTACTAGAGCAATATGCGAAGGATTTAGAGGAAGTCGTAGTGGAATTATATAATAAACATGATTTTGAATCTGCAGAACGATTATGCACTATCATTCTTCAAATCTACGAGAAAATCGAATCTGAGGAACATATCACACGGATGCGACAAATACTCCAAAAACTTGCACTTGTTGATCGATATTATGAAGCTACTTTTGGTTTGCTCAAGAAACAAATTGAAGCAAAGAAGGAAAAGTCTGAAAATAAGGAGAGCGAGGAAGAATCCTCTACTTAGCAGACCATCCTCGCGGAGCGCTTTTTGAATAGATAAGTACATTGAGTTCTTTCAATTGGTCAATCAGAGCTTCTGCGGATTTCTTATCGATATCTATGCTTTCTGCAAGGTCAAGTAATTTTGCTTTGGAACTGACAGGCTGATTTTCTTTTACCAGATTGAGAAATTTCTCATTAGGAATCGACAAATCTGCAGGTTCCAGAGCTGGTTGAGGAACTTCTTTGACGATAGGTGTTTTTGATACTACAGTTATCGTACCTTCTGATTGAAGGGGAATTTCTGTATCAATAATTACTGTTTCCACTGATTCAATACTGTATCCCCGTGGTGTTGATTTACTATATGTGAGAATTCCCTCTTTATCTTTTAATAATTTAAAGGTCTCATCAAATTCAGCAGAAGTAAAACCATTTTGTTCTATCAATTCTTGCATTTTTGCTTTAGAACTGATGATTCCTGTTTTCTGGACTAATTCAATAAATTTTTCCCGGTTCCCAATTGCACTTGAAGTAGCTATTGAAGAAACAGTTTTAGCTTTGGGTTTGGGACTAGCCTTGGCTCGTGAAGGTTTTTTAATACCAGTCGAGACAGAAATTTGGTCTGCATACTCGGAAATTTGGCTTAAATTTGAAATGTGAGTTGGAAACATAACCATTGGTTTAGGGCTAATTAAAGAATTTTGATAGATTTGGTCCATTTGAAGGTCTAATAAATACTTATTCTCATACGCTTCTTTGAGATTCATAAAAGTGAAGGATTCTGATTTAGATTTGAAATTGGATGGAATGAGCTGATTTATATTGTCAATCTTTTTTGGAAAAAAAAAAGCTTCGGAGTTGTCATAAAATTCTAAATCTACATCCGGACCCAATAGTTCACGTAGTTTTTCTTCATGATTTGATAGTTTTGGAGCTAAATGTCGTGAACTTTCCATATGTCTATCAGATCCATAAAAATTGTCTTCCAAAATGCGAAGATCTTTTGAGTAGCCAGTTACAATTATACGCGGTATATTATCTTGAAAGTGTTTCGAAATAGTCAAACCAGTACCCACATTTCCCAGAGTCGCACGCCAGCGTAGTTTCAAAGAGGTGTTTTCTGGTAGTCCATTATCTTCACTTTCATATACATAAAGGCGTTTATCAGCTAAAGTCACGAGAACTTCATTATAATTATCATTATTGATATCCCCGTGAGAAATGCATAAGATTCGATCAGGGGTTTCAAGTGTATTTACTAAATTCCCATCGAAATCAAAAATAAATAATGTACTATCATCTCCGCCAACAAGTAAGTGAGGAAATTCATTATTTGCGAGATGAACTAAGTCACAGGAATTAATCCGTTTTTCGAATTGGTGATCCCACAAGCACTCACCAGTTATTCCGTTGATTACACCGAGCTGCCCCTTTTTTAAGCCGACTACCACTTCGGGAAGACCATCATGATTACAATCCAAAACTTTTGCAAGAGTAACCCAGTCATCGAAATCCAATTCCCAAAGTAAGACTCCTGTTAACCCATCAAACACTTTGAGGGAGTTATCCCATCCTCCTGCGATGACTTCAGCACGGCCGTCATAGTTTATATCCCCTATACTGAGAGTAGTCACCTTATTATCGAAATCATATCTCCACAATTCTGAATACCCAGTATCTTCATCATAGCGGAATACTCGTACGGAATTATCACCTGATCCGATAGCTATCTCATGATTTCCATTATTATCAATGTCATACACTTCGCAGCATCGAATCCATCCTTTGAAGGGAATTTCTTGTACTTTTTCTAAATATTCATTATATAGAGTTACGTTATGTTCGATGTCTCCAGTAACAATGAATAGATTGTCATTTGTCTTCGCGGTAGTTACACATTGATTTATTGCTGGACACTCTCTTTTCGAATGTGTTCGATATCGTTGGGCAATCATTTAGAAAATCCTCGATTTAGTATCTAGTAAAATTGATCCTCCTAAATTTTAATACTCATATAATACTTGCATAACACATTCGGAATATTGAGTCTTTTATTCCACTAAAAAGCGAAAATTACGCAGTAAACGGAATATCGTTCTTATATTTTCTTGGGCAAAGTTTTATTTCAAAGCTTAATAGGCTCAAATATTGTTTCTGTATAAAAAAATGGAACGCAAATAACTGATTTTTATGGCAAAAGAAAAGTATGTATACATGTTTTCCGAGGGTTCAAAGGAATTAAAGAACACTCTCGGAGGTAAAGGAGCAAACTTGGCAGAAATGACAAAATTAGGTTTCCCAATTCCTCAAGGATTCACTATTACTTGCCAAGCTTGTTTAGAGTATTTCAATAATCCTAAGTTTTTGGAAGAAATTACTCCAAAAATTGAAGCAGCATTGAAAAACTTAGAGAAGTTATCTGGAAAATCTTTCGGATCTAAAACAGATCCACTACTTGTCAGTGTCCGAAGCGGGGCACCAATGTCCATGCCAGGTATGATGGATACAGTTCTCAACCTTGGTTTAACAGAAGAGAATCTCATAGGTTTAGCAAAAAAGACCGGAAATGAACGATTTGCACTTGATGCCTATCGTAGATTTATCCAAATGTTTGGAGATGTAGTAATGGGTATTGTTCACGATGATTTTGAACACATTCTTCACGGAGTGAAGGACAAAGTCGGAAAGGATACCCAAGATACTGATCTCACTATCGATCATCTCAAGGAATTAATTAAGCAATATAAAATGCTCTACAAAGAGAAAATCGGAGAAGAATTCCCAGATGACCCTAAAGAACAATTATACAAAACTGTTAAAGCCGTATTTGACAGTTGGGATAGCCCTCGAGCAGTATACTACCGAAAATTCAATAGAATCCCCAATTTTGGTACCGCAGTCAATATTCAACAAATGGTATTCGGTAACATGGGTGACTCTTCATTAACGGGGGTGGCATTTACTCGAGATCCCGCAACGGGTGAGAAAGTAAAATTTGGAGAATACTTAACTAACGCCCAAGGTGAGGACGTAGTAGCTGGAATCCGCACACCCAAGAAATTCAATGATATGGAACAAGAGTTTCCAAAAGTTCATGCAGAACTCTCGGGACTGATGGATAAATTAGAAGACCATTACAAAGATATGCAAGACATTGAATTTACCGCGCAGGAAGGTAAATTATATTTACTCCAAACTCGAACAGGAAAGCGTACTGCCCTAGCTATGGTTAAAATTGCCATTGACATGATGCATGAAGGATATGTTACTGAAGAAGAAGCAATTCTCCGTGTAGATGCAGATAAATTAACAAGCCTGTTATTCAAAAGCATTGATAACAAAGCTGATTATGAACTTCTGACAACAGGAATTAATGCGTCTCCAGGTGCAGTATCTGGTCAAGTCGTATTCGAACCAGAAGATGCAGAATCTTGGACACATGCTGGAAAAAAAGTAATTCTCGTACGACCAGAAACCAAACCAGACGATATCCATGGTTTAATGGCAGCAGAAGGTGTCTTGACGGTACATGGAGGAAAAACATCTCATGCTGCAGTGGTTGCTCGGGGAATGGGCAAACCAGCCGTGTGCGGAGCGAGTGACATTTTTATTGATGTCAAAAAGAAATTTTTCCGCGTAAAAGGTCAAGAATT
>SDNX01000145.1 GCA_004524545.1 Promethearchaeota archaeon | reverse complement strand
TCCGACCAAAACAATAGCATACAATGCGAATATTGTGGTCGCTCTCTGCAAAGTACCCATAATGTGCTGAAATATTGTGTCTATTGCGGTCAGAAACTTACTTAAGGATTATCATCGAAATCATATCAATAAAACTATTAACTTAAGGTGAAACCTTAAATATTTTCAAATTGTAATGGTTGCTTAATTGTTGATAATCGATTGATAACATGATCTCTATGCCATCTGTCCTCAAAACCATCCTAAAAGCCTGGCTTAAATATAATCTATTTGATCGTTTTTGTTATAAGAGATATAAGCTTCATATGAAAAGGGGTGAATGGCAAAGGCTTGTCAATAAAGTATATTATCACATAGGTGCTAGATTTTTTCCTAAAATAACCTGGATTACAAATAAAACTACTTGGGAAAACAATGAGTTTATCCCACCCAGAGAAAAAGGTGGTCTCGTAGTAGTTGCGAATCATAAATACCTAATAGATCCGTTCTTTTGTAGCATGGCATTCACAGGACCGCATGTATATCGTGAAATCCGATGGGTAAGTAAGATAGAAAATTTTACCACTCCAATCGTTAAGAGTATCATTTTTCCATTCGGAACTATTCCCTTATCTCCGGAACGTACACTAACTCCCCGTACGGAAAAAGAAATTCAATATTGTTTAAAACGAGGATTATGTGTAGGTATGTTCCCCGAGGGAGGGCGCACAAAAAAGGGTCCTATCCGTCCCTTCAAAACAGGGGCTGCTCGGATGGTCATTTTGAATAAAGTTCCTTATATTCCAACTGCGTTACTTGGAAATCGAGATCTTCTCAAGGGAAAAGCGCATATTCGTGTAGGAACACCTGTTTATCTTCAGGACGGATTAGATCCTAATAATCGCGAGCTTTTGCAAGAAATTGCGGATGATATGCAAAAACAAGTTGTTGCGTTATATTTCAATAAACCTCAACCCCCCGCACGATATGAGAAAAAACCCGCCCCATACTCCCCATTACCAATTGGAAACGGTACAAAATTCCAACCTCAAAGTCTTATCATGCAAAAAAGCAGTCCTCTGCTTGCTGTTAGAGAAATTAATGTACCTGAAACCTACTCATATCATGACAATGAAAGAAAACTTGTTCAGTTCTAAAAAGGAGAGAATAAATTAAAAATCTAATTTTCTTAAAACGTTAGAAGATAATCTTCGGTTCAAAATATTCACGAATTCGCTTGCGTCTTCTGAAATCCGAGGAGATGTAATTTTCTCCAAAAATTCATCAAGCTCATTAAAGTTTGTGAAAATTACCCTTTCCCCACTGTGCTGAATTTCCACGCCTTTTTGCATCAATTTCGCATATATACCACCTGATATAGGGGTATGTTTGACAAACCACTCGCAATCTTTCTTTTTAGTAAGCCAGAAATTATTTTTTATGAGATATTTTTTAAACATTTGATTCATTTTTTTCACACACTACCCTTTTTTGTAGGAACCCACACCTAGATTCCTTACTTCGAGGTCAATTATACTGCCAAATCCCCGAATATGAAGCCCACTATATGATGGATAGGAAATTTCTTGCTTGTTTTTGTGAGTTTTAGATCCGGAATAATGGACCAAAGAGGATCAGGGTTGTTTCACCAATACACACCAACATTTGGGAAACATCAGTATAATATCGCACTGATATTCAAATATTCACTTAAAATGATATTTAAGTCCCGTTGTAACAAATAAATTAGTATTCGTTCATTCTCAATGAATAACGGGTTAATAATGTTCCAGATCCGACAGAATTCGACTTAATTATGTCTGTAACTCTATGTAATACCGGGGTAACATGTACTAGCGCACCGACAATTTCCCCTCCAATGAGATTAAAGAAAGTAAGTCCTTGGCATTTATTGGTAGAGTTTTTGTCGGAAGGCAAAATTCAGATCTTTTTGTCGGACTTCCCTACTGACTTGCGAAGTTTTGCCGACAAAAAGGGAAGGTGTAAAAAATCAAATTACATAGCTTAGAGAAAAAAATAATCAATATTTAGAGATATCCAAGAATTCTTGCAAAATTTGTGGAACTTTATTCAAAATACTGGGTAAAATTTTTATGATATACCTCCATAAATCAACTCTCAATAGCATTTTAAATATAAATTTAATCGGAAAATCCATATCACCATATTTTAAGAGTAATTCTCGCGTTTTCGGTTGATGTAATAGCAGCATGGACTGCTCATATTCCTCTTGCGTTAAAGATAACATAATTACCCGTACAAAATAATGTAGAAGTATGTTCATTTTAAGACGTCTAATTTCGCTACTATGTTGATAATGAGTAATAAAAAATCTCTTTGTGAAATCATTCCTACTAAAAGCTTCGAGAATAACTTCTTTAGCAGTTTTACTTGCTTTTAAAAGGGTATTTATACCTCCACCAGTTGTTGCTTTTACCATTCCAGCAGCATCTCCTAATAAGATTGCTCTATGAAAGGCAATTTTCTTAGGATACCCAATAAGTATCTGTCCCCCGAATTTCTCAATTATTTCAGATTTTGTGATATTCAAATCGGTGATAAACCCCTGAAATGAGGTTCTTAAATTGTATTTGCATCCTAATCCTATTCTACATATTCCATTCCCCTCAGGAATAACCCATCCAAAAAGATTTTTCCATTTTTTTTTAAAGTACATTCTCACTGAATTGTGCGGTTGAGGAAAGAAAGCACGTATTTGCATAGCGGGTATTAATTTATGCTCTATTCCATGCAGTTTTGCAACAAGAGAATTAGGACCATCACATCCAACAATCATTTGGGCATTTATAGTCCTTTTTTTAGTAGTTATTTGTACAATCTCTATACCATTTTTCGTATGTATTTCGTACTTTGAGAATTTTTCTCCAAGAAGGTACTTTACCCCAATGTTCTCGGCTTTGTGATAAAAATACTGATCCAGTTTTACTCGGTCGAGAATGTACGGGTTATCTCGAATGGAAACGGATACTTTTTTCCCATTTTCGGATATCAGCCATGCGGTATCTACTCGGTTAATGATAATAGAAGGATCGATGTCGACAATATTAGTCAATCTCTGGGAAACTATACCTGCACATTGCATAGGAACTCCAGGAATCCGATTTTGTTCCACAACGACCACAGAAAGTCCATTTGATGCTATATTATAGGCCAAATACGAACCAGCTATATTCCCTCCAATAATACACACATCACATGATATATCGGATTCCATTATTCTATCATGTTTTGTATAGAAAATAACATTTTCTAGATGAGATTAAGTATAAAGAGAATCCAAATTTAAATAGGACCCGAATAAATGAGATATCCGTTAGGGTATAATAAAGTAAGAGTAGGAAATCATATTGGAAAACACCTCCAATGAATTTGTGGAAAGAAAAAATATTACTTCACCACATACTGATCAAAATTTTGAGTCAAATCACCACCCAAGATATAGATGGCTTGATCTCCTGCGGGGAGTGATCATGTTTTTTTATTTTATCGCGAGTTTGACATGGGTGTTTTCAGCGGATATTCGTGCTTTAGAGTATCCAATAGGTCCTACGTGGTTGAATTTTGGATATAAATACGTAGATTTCTACCCCCGAATGATCACATTAATCGATTTGGGCTCTCAAGTCTTCATGTTTATATTAGGATTATCACTTTCGATTTCTTTTCGTCATAAATTAGTAAAAAAAGGGGTTGCATATACCTGGATTTCTGTTTTAAACCGTGTGTGTGTATTTTTTTGGATCGGACAGGTGATTTTCAGCGATTTATTCACATATGAAATGAACGATATTATTATTTTATCCATTTGGGCAGTTGGGACAATCATTTCAGTAATTCTTCGTAATACGAAATTTAAAAAACAAGATTTTCGCTCGACAATTGGATTGATTTGGTCTTCGAGTTCAGTCATCCTATGGTTTTTCAAGCAGGACACAGATATTTTTACAACATTTTTTGGAAATGATCTCGCATTTCTTGCGTGGGGAACTTTCTTTGGTGCGTTGGGAATTCATTTAGTTCGAAAACCAGATTATCGAATTATTATTCCGATCTGTTTATTGGTAATTCATTTCTTCTTGTGGGAAATGTATTCGGAATGGAGTACTATGTTACTTTCTGGAACACCTTTCGCATTCTCATTTAT
>SDNX01000050.1 GCA_004524545.1 Promethearchaeota archaeon | reverse complement strand
TTCTCATTTATACTAAGCTGCCCATATATTCGTGGAGTAATAAAAATCACATAATCAATATCAACTGCCAAACTTGCTCCCAAGATTGGTCCTTCAGTTCGAAAAATAACTTGTTCTTCTTTAACACCTTTTTTAGGAGCTTCAATATCAACAATCTCTTGTTCGATATACAATGGCCTACATTGCACAAGATTGATGAAATATTTCTCTTTATTTACGAAATTGACGGTAAATTCTATATCGATCGGAGTCTGATATGAGTCTTCTAATATTTTCAACATTTCTTTCATATTTTCAGGAAAACTTGTTTTTAATAATTCAGTGAACGTTAAAACCCATGGAAAAGGTTTTTTCCTATCATCATTCATATCAAACCCGAAATCATTTGGATCTTTTTCCGCATACATTTCCAGTGGAAAGTTCGATAAATCAATAAGACCATTGCGGTCAAAATGAACAGTTTTGAACTGATCATCAGTAAGGTCTACTAAATCTACTCTTTTTTGAGAGTGTGATCTTATTTTGTTAAATTCATGCTCAGGGCGTAGTTCTGGTTTATTCAAGGCTGTTATGCGAGTGAAATCATCACCAGTCCGATCTACTGCTCTTGTACCAAGCCCCATTACCAATCGTAGCATCCCTGATTTTGAATCAATCTCTTTATCCCATACATAAGGATTGAAAGAATACCCGACTCCCGCAGCTTGAGGGAAGTAGTGGTCACCGTATCTTGAGCCCGATAATCGTTGGACTAATATTGCCATTGCTTCGTCTTGTTCTAACAGATCTCTTTCTCTTCTATAGGTTACAGCATCCGTACTAACAGCTGAGGCATAAACTTTACGAATTGAATCTAAAAATTTCTTTTTTCGCTCTTCCGGAGTGCCTTGATTAGCAAGGATTATACTTTCATATTTACCAGAGAAAGAATTCCCATAGGCATCTTCCAGCAAGCTACTGGATCTCACAATAATTGGGGATTGCCCAAAATAATCCAATAACTGGTCTATTTCATCCAAAATTGCTTTAGGAAATTCTCCATTAAGAATCCTTTCTCGTGCTTCTTCCTGTCCTTGAAGTAAAGTTTTTGCATTACATAACTGCCTTCTAAGCCACCAACAATCATTTTTAATCAGATATGTGTAAAATACTTCAGTTCCAATATAGAACGAATCAGATTCTTCAAGTAATTCTCGCCACTTTGTATACCTTTTTAGTATATTTCGTGCAATCAGCATTCCAATTGCTTTTCCCCCTATGGAACCCGTTCCGATTAATCTATTACCAATTTTTAATAAGTCAGGGAGATTAAAATAATTGGCTGCTAAAATGAAGAGTAAATCCCCTTTAACCATGATCATCTTCAGAAGTCTGTTTTTCAAAGATTCAGCTTGAATTGGAGAGACTTTTATTGGAGAATCTCTATCCAGTATTCTCTCTACTACTTCTTCTGCTTTTTTAAATGTTAAATGCCATGTCCCCCGTTGTTTTACTCGTTCCGACAATGGATGATAAGATTCGGAAAGAATTTTAGAAATATATGCTGATTCGACGATAATCTCAAGACCTTCTTCTCCTTTTGAGGACTGAGTCCATTTGTGTAAGGAATATAGATTAGGTGTGAAACGATTTTCCACTTTTAATGGATGTATATACAGATCCTCTTCCATATTATAAATCTCAAAGATTATTTGAGCAGTATTTTGGATTTCTCTGCATGTATTTTCTTCATGCAGATTTCTTAAAAGAGCAAAATATGCAATGGTTGGTAATTTGTATAAGTAAGGACAAGTTAACATAAAAAAATTGGCGACCATTATATCAGAATACCATGATACTGTCAAATCGGATAATAAATCAAAGATATAACATGCATCCTTGTTCCCATATTCATCGATAACTTCAATGATTTCTGATATAAAACTTTCAAATCCTTTTTTTGGATTAAGATGAATTTTTTCAGCATCGACATCTTGGGGAACTAGCTCTTTATGTTGAGCATACCTAAAATAAATTATTTTTTTTTTATCTATATTGGCTTGTTTGGCAAATTTGTGCACAAAGGGAATGAAATCATCCAATCTATCAACTTTAAATACAACATTATCGCCATCTTGTAAACCTTGTAATAAATTATCTAGAGCTTTAATACCCGTAGAAAATTTTCGTGGTTTCTCTAAAGTCATAACAATCTTTTTCCAAATGAGATTTAAGTCACTCTGTCATGTGTTAAATCAGAATACAATATTATTAATAACCATAACCATATACATGTGAGAAAATGAGTAAAAAATATTCCGAGAAAATTTGGTCAATACAATTGAGTGAAGCCTCCGGGTCACCAAAGACAATTGAACTCTGTGACGGAAATGCGGTATTAGGAGAATATATTCAGATTCGTCGCAATTACTTTGATGATTTAATTAAGGAAATTAAGTTGAATAAAAAATACACTGTCAGTAAATCCCTCAAAGAAGTTACATCGCCTAAAGGAGAAAACTGGACAGAGAATCCATTAATTTTGATAGTGGCACATAATAAGGAAAAAGATGTTCCTATATGGCTTTTACTTAAACGAGAAAATAATCTTAATGGATACTTGATTGCTATCGGACCAGATGTTTTTTGCGAGTACATATCCAAAGAACAAGAAAAAATAGAGGAGATTCGCAAATTTTTGGAATATATGGTAATTTATAGCCTTAAATGGGAGATATTGGCGTTAATTCCAACGTTTTTGGAATAATCTCATATCTTGTCAATTTGGTTCTCTAATAGCTCGAGTTTAGCTAAAAACTCGGGAGTACTTTCTTTATCTTTTCGTTCCAATATGAGTTCATGTGCATAAAGACCTGATTTTGATAGAATGAATTCAATAGATTCTCCATATTGGTTAGTAGTATCCCGTATGTACATATCAATGAGGGGAGAAATAACGGATTTGTCCATTTTTTGTATACAGAATAAATATTTATTTGGTAATTCTCCTTCTTTGATAGCATGATCTAATAATGGAATTAAGGATTTAGGTGTTGAGAGTTTAGATAATGTGTTACATACTAACATATTCAATCTTAAATCTTCATTTCCAAGAAGCTCAGCTAACGCATCCACTGATTTGGTTACGTTTCTCTCTCCTAAAAGATTCACAATCCCAAATTTTACAAATCTATCTTCTGAACTAAGTGCGTTTATTAGAAATTCATCAATATTGTCCAATTTTAGTTTATTTAGGGCTAGTATAGCTTCTTTCCTCACTTCTTCTTCAGAATCTCCTAAGAGAGTGATTAAGGGGAGGATTACTTTCGGGCTTGCATTTTTAGTTAAACCATGTACTGCGAATATTTTCACCCATTTATCGCTATCTCCTGATTCTATTGCAGAAATCAAGTATCGGGTAACTTTAGGATTTTTAATTAGACTGAGAGACTTAATAGCTTGGTTCCGAATTTGTGTTTCATCATGATCCAAATACGACGCTAAAATCGAGATTACTCGGGGGTCTTGAATTTTTCCAAATAATTCCAAGATTTTTTGTTGAATTCGAATAGGGCAATTTGGTGATTCGAGAACTTCTCTGACCGGATCTATTATATGCCAGGTACCGATTGATTGAAATTTTCTCATAATTTCGTTGATTTTGTTGTTTTCCTTCATATCTTTTGCGATTAGGGTTCGCAATTCCGAAATTATGGGTTCAATTTTTTTTGTGATAGAGTGTTCGTTGTCAGACATAGGCATCTTCTTCTTATTCCAGTTGGGATGGTTTTTTTAGTATTTATATCCTCCCCACCACAAATATCAAATTAGTATTGTTCTTCTTTAAAGTGATACTCAATGGAAAATCACAACAATCCGTCTAAAGATGAGAAAGATAAAAAAACTCGAATAGTTTATCCTACTAAAGAAATTAAGCGCCCCATTGGATTAACAGTGGCAATTTCTGCTGTAATGACGAGTCTTAATGCTGTTGTTACGATATTACTTGCGGTAAATCTCCCCTTATCTACCGGATTTTTTAATATTGGAGAATCTATGGTATATTTAACTGCAATCGTATTCGGTCCGTATATTGGAGCCATAGCGGGAGGATTGGGGGGGATGTTGGCAGATATTTTCCTTTTATATGGTGCATTTTCTCCGGCTACTCTAGTTATTAAAGGTATTGAGGGATTTATTGTTGGTTTTGTTTATCAAAAACTACTTCATGCAAAATTTTCTAAATCTAATGAAGAGAAAAACCCAAAAAAATTCCTGATAGTATTAATTGCAGCAACATTCATTTCTGTCACAATTCTTTTAATCGGATTCTTCATTTTTATTGGTGAAGTAGATTTTCTAAGAGTATTTGCAGAAATTTACCTCTTTAACGTGAATTTCACCTATATTTTCTGGTCAATCATCGCCGTCCTCATTTTCCTTAGTATAATTTTAATCTACAGGTTCGTGGACCCAAAAATTTCATTGAAAATAATAGCGATGTTCATTGGAGGTTTAGAAATGATTTTCGGATATTTCTTGTTTGAAACCTTACTCCCATATATTGGATT
The DNA here is from genome assembly GCA_004524545.1 of Promethearchaeota archaeon. Classification (GTDB taxonomy): domain Archaea; phylum Asgardarchaeota; class Lokiarchaeia; order Sigyniarchaeales; family Promethearchaeaceae; genus AMARA-1. The sequence goes on along the minus strand of SDNX01000050.1, from coordinate 12,572 downwards.
AGCAGGAGCTCTCTCAGAAATCCCGTTTAATGTAATGCAAGTATGTATTGGCATTGCTGTTGCAGTATCAATTTCGGAGCCAATAATAAACACACTAAAACTTTAATGCAGCGATCTCTAAGTTCTATTATCATAAAGGTGACTCAGATCATGCCAAATTACACTCGAGGAGAACTCGCAAATAATACTGCTACTATGAATCAAATGCGAAATAATCTTTATCATTTCTTACGATATTTGATGAGTAAAGGAGTCACAAACCAACAAATTCTAGTAAGATTACAAAGAATGGGAAGCAATATTGCCAAAACAATTCTCGAAGAGAGGGAGTTTACGGGAGCGACTTTTGAAGATAAAATTGTTTCCATTTACTCGGAAATGTTTAATAGTAAGATATCGATAACCGAAAATTCCAGTCAATTTGTTATTGAAGACAAAAAATGCTCATTATGTAAATATAAGAGAGAAAATCTATCGGTTGCTCCTTGTGAAGTAATTACATCGTTTGTCGAAGAAATTTTAATTCGATTAGGCTATACCGTAAATAAATCTCATGTTAGTAAGTCGATTGCATTAGGAGATATCTCTTGTATACATACTTATGACCTGAAGGAGCGAGATAACTGAAATGGTAATTCGATTCCTTGTGGGGCGGACTGGAAAATTCTTTGGTAGAACAACGAATCTTTTGTTTTTCACTTCTCTATATCGAGAAATGTATAAAGAATTGGTAGATATCACGAACAATGAAACTGAAGCATCTCAAGTTTTGAAGAACATTGGAATTCATGGCGCCTTTGAGTCTGGAAAAAGACAAATTGCAGTTCTAAGAATGTTTCCAAATGATCCAGTAAAAATCATGGAATACTTGGACGTTATTTGGTATGTAATCTTTGGAGCAAAATTAGATGAGTATGAAATGATAAAAGTCCCTCTCGAGGGAACAGATTATCCAGACTTGGTTTTTCATATTTCAAAATGCCCAATATGTGGAGGATATGGCACTTCTTCTTTAGATTCGGTAGATTGTAATAAAATCCAATCAAGTGAAAGCTATTATGCAACTGGTTTGGTCGGTATGTTGGAAGAAACGGCAAATCTCATTTTAGAAATAAAAAAAAATGATTTCCGAATTCAGATGCAAGAAACGAAATGTTTTTGCAGGGGAGACGATGAATTAGAACTTACTTGTCATATAGTTCACAAATCTGAGTTCAATAAAGATATAAAACACTTGGATGAGGCTTTACAAAGACCTTTTCTTTTAGACACTGATATAAAATCGACAGATGATATCCTCTCAAAACCGTTGGAAGCAATAAAAGAGAAATTAATATCCCTAATTCAAGATAAGTTGCAAATGAGTACTTTCGAATTTATGGAATATTTCCAAGGATACGAAGAGGATGTGGTGAAAATTGTGGGTTTTTTATTGATTCATGTATTCAACGAGAATGGTCGCGTAATTGAAAAAGCATGTGAGACTGAATCTATTGCAAAATTAATTGGCCACGTGTATAACTCTTCCATCGAAATGACGAAACTCACTATTCCTTTCGACGTTTTAAATGATTATAAACGATTAGTTGTCGAGTTATTGACCGACATTGCACCCCTAGAAATGATTGATCGATTCAATGGGATTGAACCTAGTGATTATATTCAACTGTTCTATGAGGGTATGAAAAAGGCACTAACGGATTTGGGAGTGAATTTTGAAGGATTGAAATCCAATATCTGGGAAGAAATGGATATGAAAAAAGTGCTATCTAATGCCCCAAACTCCAAGAATGCTAGTGAACTAACTGAAGAGCAAAAACAAGAACAGTCAGATTTAAAGATAGAATTGATTCAAGAAGTGTTTTTTTTGCTTACGGGTTTGTTTGTTTTGCCAAGTCGGATATTTATTTCATCGTTACATGGTGCAGCAAGGGCTATGTTTTCATCTGGTGAAGCGAGTACGTCCACTATTCGCGATCATGCACTTAAAGTGTTGGAATTGATTGAAAAACTAAAATAATTTCTTCTTTATCGCATCAAGTTGTTCCAGAACTACTGAATCAAACTTATGTTCAATGAGATAGAATGCTTTTGCAATTGATAGGATAAAAGTGTTGGGGAGAAATACGACATTTGACCACCCAGAGAAATTTTGTACAGCAGGTTCCAAACAGAGATATTTTGTATGCCCATTAGGATACATATGATAGCAAGCTCCGGTAAAGATATTTACTGAGAACCTCCCTTCTGGAATCTCTACATAGATGTTTCTAAAATCATGTTTAAATCCGGTTGCTTGGAGAATCTTGTACATTTTCTTCAAAGACGAATCATATTCCTCCAATGATTCAAAATACACCTCTTTAAATTCCTCAATATTGTAGGAATTTTTCGGAATTTTTCCAACAGCATCAACAAATATATCCAAAATAATCGATTCATAAAATTTCCGCATATTTTGGTAGTAATCCATGTAATTTTTTTCAGAATGGTCTTTTTGGGAAAAATAGGAATCATCCACATCGAAATATCTAATCAGAAATCCTAATTCTTCAGCCTCTTCCGAAAGCTTCTGGTTATAAATGTCTTCCTTTGTTGGATCTGATAAGATGACTAAAAATTTCAAAAAGGTATGTTTACGAAATTCCCGTATGATTTTTATTGTATATGCGGCTCCTTCTGCTGAATTGTCTGAATGTAATACAATAGACCCTATAGAACCGTTGAAGAATAATGGTCTAATCCACTGAAAAAAATTCGTTGGGCTAATGTCCCAAATTATGAGTTTTGCAATTTGTTCATTTCGATCATGTAGATGCTTTACCGAAATATCCACACCAATGGTGTCGGAATAGGAATTGTTGTTTATATTTGATAATTCGAGATTTGCTCTAATCATATCAAAAAATAAAACCTTATCCCTTGTTTCAGTAGAAATGAATGAAATTTTGAATTGGAACAATGATAATACCCCCGAATATTTTCTTTGCTAACTTATTAAAGATGATTCGACATTATATGTATATAGTTCAGATCTTTTTTAATTTTTGATTGAAGAAGATTAGGTAAACTACACTAACTGAGGATATCACGAAATGTCGGATGAATTTAATGCGGTGCTAAACTCTATGCGGGAAGCACCAATACGAGAACAAGTAGAAGGACTTTCAGAGGTTATCGAAAAGATGATGATGCTAATTATGAGCATACCAGATCAAGTGGACGCAATGGTCAATGGACTACAATCCCAAATTAGTGGATTACAGACAAAAATTTCAGGTTTAGAAGCTCGCATTGCATCAGGCGTTACAGTTACACCAGGAGTCGGAGCAGTACCAAGCCCAGGAGGAGCCATGCCAGGAGCCCCGCCGCCACCACCAGGCGCACCTGCACCCAGACCAGAAGCCCCTGCAAATCCAATTTCACTGCGATCTTCGATAATGGGAGAACTAAAAGAATTATTCAAAAAACGAAGAGCATTAAGTGAATAGTAGAAATATAGCAAGAATTTATTACTTTATTTTATGTCAATATTATCAAGTATAGTTGAATTTAGAGTAAAAAAGGAGAATATAAACGTGCCCATAGTCACTCACGAAGATGAAAAATTGCTCTCCAACTTAGAAATTGAAGTAGCACATATGCTTAAACAGATGTCAGGGAAAGAAAAATCTATTTCTCAAGCAGAGAAAAAACTGGCAGACCAATATGGAGATTATACCCGATTTATGGGTATTTTTGTAAGAAAATTACGGGATTTAAGTAAACAACTTGAAATCCTGAGTCGAGAAGATCGCTCCGGAATCACCAAAGATGAAGTGGAAGATAACAAAGGATATGTTCGGCATCTGGATAATGCAATTGATCTTAAAGAGAAATACTGCGATAAATTAAAAGACCTCGCGATTCAGAAAAAATCATTACTCGAAAAACGAGTCGAATATGCTGATATAATGATTGAGATTGCCCGGATACGAAAGCATGTAGTAGATGCGGGATTAAAAATCGAAGCAGCTAAGAATAAGATGGTAGCAGCAGAAAAAATTGCATCCACCGAGTCGAAATTGAAAGATCTAGAACGAGAATATAATCGAAAGAAGAAGGATCTTGTCAAGAAAAGTGAACAGCTCGAAAAGGAACGCGATGAAGTGAATGCGATGTGGGAACAGCTTAAAAATGTTACCAAAGCAATGGAATAGCATTTCTCTATTATAAATCAAACACAATCCAAATTTCGGATTTTTTTTTTTTTTGTATTACCTCTAAGAACGAATATGTTACCGCTTTTATTTCGGTTTTCATCTCATGGCGTTGTGGATCGAATTTCTCTCCATATGAAATTGAGTTTATTGTATATTCTCCTGTTTCTTCATTAAATTGGATTGGGGAAATGGTAACATCTGAAAATAAGAGCCGTTCTGCATCAAAATAGTACAAGTACTCACTTAGATAATTTACTACCAAAATATCAAGATCTGGGGAAGATAATGATGTTTCTCGGGTTTCCTCAGAACGAATGTCTTCTGATGATGTCATTACATTCATCATGGCTAAAACCACTTGCCGTATGGTTTGTTCCAAAGTATCCCCCACAGCATGGATTTGTATATCTGCAGTGTGATCATGAAATTCATAAAAATTAGGCATTATTATACAGTTAGAGATAATGGAATTAAAAAATTGAGAAAGTTACAACTTGATGAGTTTTATTAAATCGAGACGATCCAGCTTTTCGATAATTAATTGGGCTCGTTCTGAGGTGATTCCGATTTCTTCGGCAATTTCATTTATATCTTTGGACCCGTCGCATAGGTGCGCAATCTTATACTCGGATTCTGTAAGCATTCCTTGTTTGATGATTTGTTCGGGCATGCGTTTTTGCTTCCATTCCACAGATAAGCTTTCCTCAAGAATATCTTCTCCCAAAGTAGTTGCTTTTTTCAAGGCTTTTTGGGCTTTTTTATAATCTTTATCGAAAATCTTCAATAGGGGCAAGGCGCGTGGAACTTCTGCTGCTTTCCCGTTCCGTAAAGTATAATCGACATATTCTTTGAATTCGTCAAAGAGTCTAACATCTCCTTTCCAATCTTCAAATATGGGAAGATATCTGTCCAGGAAATTGTTCAAGATGATTTCTAGTTTATTTTGTGCAATTTCCTTGGAATCTTTTTTATCACTAGCGGCTGCAACTAAAATTTTGTTCCTAAAGACTAAATGGATATTGTAAACAACCATGTCTAGTATTTTGAGATTACCTTTTCCTCGAGTTACTTCTTTTGAGAAATCTCCTAATGCCGTGAGGAAGCCTGCGATTAGATCTTCATTGAACTCAATGGTGCCATATTTTCGATAAATAACACAGACACCTGTCACTTGGTGAATCACGTATACACTGTGGATCAAGGTTTTATCACTTGGATTTTTCATAGGATTTTGACGATATAAATGTGTCTTATTCCTATTATTATATAATTATAAGGTGTTTCCTCCTAAGTGAAAATCACCATTTTGTTTTTTTGGCTTTACCACTCTCAATTTTGATCCGTCCGATGGAGTTTTAGAATGAATGAAAGGATTTTTCAGATTTGAATTCCTTATCGCAATATTAAATCAAATTGGAAGTTGAAATTTTGCAAATTGAAAAAATCGCCGATAACATTTATGAAATTGCCAAGGGTCCAAAAGTGGTAAGAATTCATGATGATATCAAAAAATTCGATATGTTAGTTCCTGCAAGAGTCTATGCAAACGACTTTCTCCTTAGCAAAATAAAACAAGACCGCACCCTAGATCAAATCTCAAATGTTGCATGTCTTCCGGGGATAAAGAAGTATGCAATTGCGCTTAGCGATGCACACCAAGGGTATGGATTTTGTATTGGAGGAGTTGCAGGTACGGACCTATTAGAAGGAGCAATTAGTCCGGGAGGAGTAGGATATGATATTAACTGCGGGGTTCGATTATTACGTACGAATCTGCAAGCTACGGACATCGTATCCACTATTCCAAACTTGATTAATCGCTTATTTGATGAAGTACCGAGCGGTCTTGGTTCTCAAGGGCAGCTACGAGTTACACAAGCGGATTTAAATACCATTCTCAATACTGGTGTAGACTGGGCAATAGATCATGGATACGGTTGGGCTGAAGATAAGATATATTGTGAAGAAAATGGCACTATGACAAGTGCAGACAGCAATTTAATATCAGCTAAAGCGAAGAGTCGAGGTATCACGCAAATTGGATCGCTTGGAAGTGGAAATCATTTTGTGGAAGTCCAAAAAGTGGACCAAATATACGAACCCGAAATCGCAAAAGTGTTTGGAATCCATAATGAAGGACAAGTTACCGTTATGGTCCACACAGGCTCTCGAGCAATGGGGCACCAAATCTGTCAAGATTCTTTAACCGAAATGGAATATGCAATTAAGAAATATGACATCCAAATACCCGATCGCCAACTCGCATGTGTAATGGGGAATATGAAGGAGGCTGAAGTGTATCTGGCAAGAATGGCTGCAGCGGCAAATTTTGCTTGGAGTAACAGACAAATGATTACACACTGGGTTCGGGAGAGTTTTAAAAAAGAATTCGAAAAAGATCCAGAAGATTTGGATATGCACTTGATATATGACATCTGTCACAACATTTTAAAGCAAGAAGAACACGATGTGGACGGAAAGAAAATGAAATTGAATGTCCATCGTAAAGGAGCAACCCGAGCATTCCCACCAGGACATCCCGATGTAGCGGAAAAATATCAACTAGTAGGTCAACCTGTTTTAATTCCCGGTTCGATGGGTACTGCCTCCTATCTATGCGTAGGGCAACCAAATTCAATGGATATATCCTTTGGTTCCTCGGCTCATGGATCTGGTAGGGAAATGTCACGAACCCAAGCAATTAAGAAACATTGGGGAAGTGAAGTTCGCAAGGAACTGAATTCGATGGGAATTTCTATCAAAGCAGCATCCGATAAGGTAATCGCCGCAGAAGCACCTGACGCCTATAAAGATATCGATCAAGTAGTTCAAGTTTCCCACGATTTAGGAATTGTCAAAAAAGTCGTTCGTCTAGTCCCGATGGCAGTTGCTAAGGGTTAGAATTACATTGACACTATTTCTTTTTCTAATTATCACATTTTTGATGTTTTTTCTAAATTCTTCAAGTTTTAATAATTAACAATAGAAATTGAGAAGAAATTGCATCAATAATTGCAAAAAAAGAGGTAAATAAAAAAAGTAATGAGGGTATATCTTTGCAGATTAATAGAAATTTCTTTCCCAACTAGATAATATGTTCTTTTATCTGCTTTGCTCGTGTCCGTAGAGTTACTTCGGTTACGCGTGCGATATCTGCAATTTGTGTTTGAGTTTTTCGTTCAGGAGTTGCTTTTGCTGCCATATAAAGTGCTGCAGCTGCCAATCCCTTTGGATCTTTTCCCATAATCTTCAATCCGGTGCGTCCTGCTTGTCGAAGCAAGTTAGCAGCATCTTTTTGGATTTTAATACTCATCGAGAGCTCATTTCCGAATCGGAAAATTAAAGGTTCAGGAGAGATTGGTCGGTATTTCAATCCTAAGACTGGAAGAACGCTCCGAACGATTAGGCCTAATGAACGATGCACACTTCGGAGTTGCACCATTGCTACTTCAGTCAATTCTTCAAGCAATCGTGGAAAATCGTGAATTCGAATGGAAGCATAAAGAGATGCACAGACAAATGCCTCAATGCTGCGACCCATCGTCAGTTTTTGCTTAGCGACTTCAGAATAGATTTTCCAGGCAGTTTCGATAATATAATCAGGTGTATTCAGTTTGGTCGCTAATGCCTTAAGCTTTGGCTTAGCTTCCCAGTAATTTCGCTCGATTGAATTGATTAAAGAACCTTGAATCTTGCTTAAGCGTGCGAATAAAGCTTGTTTTTTAGCTGCTAATTGGCGTCCCTTTGCATCAGTTTTCACTATGGAAATCACAGTTCGAGGCCCATAACTTCGCAAGCGTGGCTCGGTTCGGCGTCTTTGTTTAACTTCTTCGGCTGTATATGCTCTCCGCTCTTGACTTACGAAAGATTGTCCGAAAGTAAGACCACAATTCCGGCAAACGTTGAGACCGTCGCCTGATACACCAATATCGGGATTATCGCAGCATTTAGGAATCTCGCCGTCGTCTCCCAGTTCATCTTCATAGTTTCTTGCATATGGATTTAACGTCATTTTCTTGTTTTCCGTTTTAAACTTGTCATAAATATACCTATACATCTTGTGTGAAGTGCATGCTCCAAAAACCCGCCTCGGATTTTCGTTCATGGTAATTAGATGGTATTTTTGTAGATCTTTGGAGCGTTCATGCTCTTGAAAATAGATCGTTATTGATACCTCGAAGTTGCCTCATGCTATGAGATCACTATTAACAACTTCATAAGATTTTTCGGCATAGATAAAGATCCATATTGAGTATTTAAATAAAACGGTTGTGACAATTTTGAAAGTCGGAACTATCAACCGTTAGGCTTGATAGAGTTGGGAAACTCTGCCCACTATTTAAAGTCTTTCATTTCCGTCGGAATCGAAAGATCACTACGAAAATGTCATTTTTAATTGAACGTCGTTCAAATTTAATATTTCAAAGTCCGACTTCTCAAATAAGACATAGGGGGTTTTTTATTATACTATATAAGGTTTCCCAATTGATGTTTTAAATTCACGTGTGTGTTGATTAAATGGAGCAGACAAAAATAATATTTTTTAAACTCATAGGTTCGCGTTTAAGCTCGATAAAACACAGATCCTTCCAAGACTACTAACAAGATCCATATGTATCCATTCAATAGAGGGAACGAGCGATAACTTTTTTAAAAATGGGAATTTTCTAAACTCACGAACTTACGATTCGATTAGTGTTTTTAATATTACGTAAGTTAATACTATCACGGACCCTTGGCGCAGCCAGGGAGCGCAGCAGGCTTTTAACCTGTTAGTCCGGGGTTCAAATCCCCGAGGGTCCGCGAATTTTTCCCCTTTTTCCGATCTGGTAAATATTATTCGATATTTTCTAATTATAAGGTAATAGAATATACGTAATATTAAATTAGTAATCAAATGTCCGGTAAAATCTTGAGCATTTCTTGCACCTTCGTTCAAAGAATTTTCTATTATACTAATAGATTTAAAGTGTGTAATGTTGATTTTATCGAGATACAGTTAGTGATTACAATGAAAAGACCGGTGACAGATTCTCTATCAGGATCCCAGTATGTAGGATCCCTTCCCCTTGGGTGTCAACTATGCCATAGAGGGCAAAAACTGGTTTTATTCATTGGGGGAAAATGCGCTCAACCAAAAAACTGTTGCTGGTATTGCCCTATTTCTCAAGAAAGAAAGGGGAAAGATGATGTATACGCTGATGAAATTCTTGTTAAAGATCCTAAAGACGTAATTGAAGAAGCCAAACTCATCAAGGCTTTTGGAGCAAGTATTACAGGTGGGGATCCTCTGTTCAATGAAGATCAACGAGAACTCACCCTTTTTTACATTAATGAACTCAAGAATGAGTTTGGGGAACCTTTTCATATTCATTTATATACCTCAGGTATAAATTTCGATCCAGATATCGCATTTGATTTGATGGAAGCCGGGTTGGATGAAATTCGATTTCATCCAGCCGAGGAGGATTTTCATCGCATACAATATGCATTGGATAAAGGAATACGCGTAGGAGCAGAAGTTCCTGTCATCCCAACTCCCGAATATGAAGAGTATTTATGGAATTTAATTGATTACCTTGACAACATCGGCGCAGATTTTGTGAATTTGAACGAATTTGAAATTGGAGAACCAAACTATGAAGAATTAGGTAAACGGGGTTTCAAATTAAAAGAAGATACTGCTGCAACAGTTGAAGGGAGTCAAGAACTTGCTTACAAAATTCTTCGAGAGTTACCGGATCGATATACGATTTCCGTGCATTTCTGCTCCACGTCATTAAAAGATGGAAATCAATTACGAAACCGATATAAAAGACGTGCTGAATCCATACAATATCCCTATGAAGAAGTGACCGAGGATGGAACATTACTGTACTTGCGAATTACAAGTACTAATTCTACACAAATCGACCAATTATATGGATTATTGCGAAAAAAATTTCGTATCCCTAGAAATATGATGAAAATTTCTAAGCTGGAACTGGAAACGCACTTAGATCTACCATGGTTCCTTGCTGAAGAGAAGAGTTTTACGACTCTGATCAAAAAATATGACGTTAAAGCGGGAGTATATGAAATCTTACCTTTTCGCGACGATCTATTTGAAGTGTGTGAGTATACTCCCCTTCAATGACACACCCATTTGCGAATGCGAGATTGCAAAAATTTTTTTATGCGTCTAAATTATTGATTTTTGTTCTACAAGCGTTATTTTTCGTGAAATTTCGTGGACCGTTAGCTCAGACAGGTAGAGTGGTGGACTCTTAATCCATTGGTCGGGGGTTCGATTCCCTCACGGTCCGCAACTAATTCCCTTTTTCCACCTTTTTCCCCCTATTTTAGGAATTTATGAGTCTCGCAAGGTTTTATTGTGCCCGTAGCTTGATGTTATTTGAAGATTTTTCATTCTTCGGAATATCCTAGATGCCTCGAACAAAGATAAGATATGACCCTATTGATGTGTCGGTTACGTATGATAAGAACCAGTGGGATCTTTTTCGTTCTAAACGAGAATTAGTCAAAAAATTCTCCAATCCGCTAAATGCAGCAGGAATTCAATTCTTAGTATATGGTAGTGTTGCTCGCGGAGATGTAAATCCCCTCAGCGATATAGATATCATTATATTACGCCGTCTTTCTTCCTTTCAGATCGAATCCATTTTAGATCACGCAAAAATTCAAATTTTGGGAAAAGAAATTGTGCAAGCTACACCTGGTGATGCCATCAAGGGGCATATTTACTTGCCAAATGAGACCACCTTGACATTTTTTCTTAGTGATGCGAATGAAGTGTCGCATCAATTTTATCATTTCGGAGGAGCCATTACAAATGATATGTTGGAGAAATCGATACGAACTCCGGGAGTCACAAAACGGTTAACCCTCATTATTCCAAATGAACAAGGTCATAAAGAGATCAATCTTGTGGGAAATGAAACCTATGCACAACAATTATTGGGAGTCCATCCAAAAATCATTGATGTCCGCAAACGAGTATTAATGAAACGGGATAAAACAGGACGAACGGGAGTATTTCTAAAGGAATCCTTATCAATTGAGCAGAATTTTGAAGAAGTATTAAAGAAAATTGCGGATACGAATCCTATAGTCAGGAGGAAAATTCTCCAATGAATTGTAGTATTCGTGAAAAAACCATCGTTTCTTTATCTCGGAAGGAAAATCGGGATTGTAGTAATTGAATTTCCAGATTTTGAAAATATATATTTACCCATCGGTTCTTTAGGAATATTTTTGGAAAAATACATAGAACTCGACTTGCTATGGAGAATTTTTTGTTATTTTCTTGTCTAATTTGTGGTAGAAATAGATTAGAAATCCAGGGGATACTGAGGAATAGCGAGAAGACAAGAGAATGGTGCTTATTGATTAAAATTGGACGAATGAATGCGAATCGAATGTTCAAATTTTGTTGCATTTCTGGAAGGAATAAGGAGAAAAACACATCTGATGCAATAATAGCAGTAGGCGATAGTTTTTTTACTAGTTCAGAAACAAAGAATCGGCCATCACTCTTTTCCTTATTGATTTTGATAATAGTTCGTCTGTTCTCAATCAAATGAACCTCATAGTTGTTCAGTGCAAAAGCGGTTGCCAGGTATAGATATCTTTTTGCAGACACGGCATAGGGAGGGATTAGGAGGATCTTCTTCAGATTTTGGGAAGTTGGTGATCGGATTATTGTGGATGGAATTGAGATTGATTTTTCCTCTAAACTTATTTCTATGGTCTGATTCAAATAATCCAATCCCGATGATTTGACTTCTCCCCATCTTCTAAAGTATTGGACGAGTTTGGCAGTTAGTATTATAGTACCGGGCAAAAGGAAAACAAAGAATGATATCCACATGTACACTTGAAAACTAGTCAAATCTTCGAACATATGATTACTCCTCCGATGTCGAATCTACAATCCATTGCAGATAAGGTTCCGAACCTTTCGCGATATTTATTCCTATGCATTCGGCAACTTCATACGGGTGATTTTTCTGAATATATTCAATTAAGATATCCGATTTCTCCTTAGTAGTTTTTATCATCATCATGCATTCTGGTTCATTTTGTACTTTCCCTTCCCACCAGAATACACTTGAAATCGATTCAATGACGTTTGCACATGCCGCAATCTTATAGTTTACAAGATCCGAAGCCAAATTTAACGCAGTTTTCTTATCCGGGGTCGTTACGTAAAATATCATCAAATCAGATTTATCCATGAATTATTGTATGTCCAAGCTTAAGATAAATATTTAATTCGGTTTGGATATTTCACCGTGATGGACCCTACCAGCGTGTTTGATCTAATTGTTGTCGGAGGAGGCCCTGCGGGTATCTCTGCGGCTATCTTTG
>SDNX01000144.1 GCA_004524545.1 Promethearchaeota archaeon | reverse complement strand
TTGACACAAAACCTGAAATATACAAAAAGGAATTAAATCCTCCTATGGGAGACGGAAATTGGAATTTAACCATCCCTAATCGTGTGTCATGGCGAACATTCCAAGAAATAATGGCATTTCATTATGCTCAACAAACCATGGCTGATGAGGCTGCTGGATTGGTTCTTGATGCAATCAAGGAACTAGGATTGGAAGATAATATGCTTCTATTTTGGACTTCAGACCATGGTGATGGATTGGGTTGTCATGGGGGCCACTACGATAAAGAATCCTATATGCCGCAAGAAATTATCTGCACGCCATTAGCGATACGTTATCCCGGGGTTATCAAACCTGGGCAAAAAACCGAAAAACTAGTGAGTAACATTGATTATGGTCCTACTATGTTGGAAGCAGCAGGGACAAAGTATTCCAATCTTGTAGACGGAGTGAGCCTCTTCCCATTGTTTAAGAACACAAATATAAAATGGCGTACCGAACTAATGACAGAAACATTTGGTCATATGCAACCTCATTTTGGTCGAGTTTTAGTTTCGGAGTCTGGATTCAAATATATTTATAACGAAAATGACATGGATGAATTATATAATCTGAAAGAGGATCCATTTGAACTGGATAATCTGATTTTCAAAGAGGAATATTCTGGTGTTCTTGAGGAGATGAAATCTAAACTTGTAAAAATACGGAAAACATCTGGAGATAATTACAGCCTGGCATGGGTTAGGGGGCGTCACCTTAAAGAACCAAAGAAAAATAAGGAAAAAACAGTATAATACTCTTAGATTTTGGTGAAACTGGCAACAGTTGCCATATCAAATTTCTTAATCATAGCGATCATTAGCTTTACAGCATTTTCGACATCATTCAAGTCAATCATTGCTCGTTGGGAATGTCCATACCTGGTAGATATACCTATGAATAATGATGGAGCTCCAATACCTGTTACATGGATGATTCCGGCATCAGTACCTCCAAAACCTAAAAATCCATCTTGTAACTGAATGTCATTTTCTTCAGCTGTTTCAATAGCGAATTTTTTCAGTTTAGGATTTGCAATCATACTTCCATCTTTAGAGTGGATAACGACACCATCTCCGAGTATATGGCCTTTTTCAGGCCATCCAGGTGCATCTTTTGCTGGAGTAATATCTAAGGAGAATCCTAAATCCGGTTGAATCATTTGAGCTGCTGTACGTGCACCCCGTAGACCCACTTCTTCTTGAGTGGTTGATGCAAAATAGATTTGGCATGGATGAGATATATTTTCTTCTTTCAATCTCCGCATGATCTCCAATCCCATGAATACACCAATACGGTCATCGAAAGCTTTCGCAACCGCGATTTTGTGTTTCGATTTAGTCTCCTTCCCATCTTCTTTTTTAATTTGAACACGATCCATAGTTCGATACACTGCATATTGTGAAGCTGCATCTCCTACCCTGATTCCCAATTCTTTTACTTCTTTATCAGATTTGCACCCGATATCCACATGCAATTTATCCAAAGGTGTGACTTCAGGTTTTCCCTGTCCGCCTATGGAGGCGCTTGTTTGAATAATTCCGATTATATCCGCCCCGCCCCTATATGGACGAATCAAAATTTCATTGGAAGGTTGATACGGGGGAATAATTCCTCCAAGATTGGATATTTTTAAAGTTCCATCCTTGTTAATTTCGCGAATCATATATCCGATTTCATCTATATGACCCGCTAGCATTATTTTTGGACCAGAGTTTCCCCTTTTGAATATGATGGAACCCATTTTATCATATAAAATTTCATCTGCATAGGGTTCTCCATATTCCTTTACCAGTTTTTGTACTTCGGATTCAAATCCCGAAGGTCCCCATGCATTAACTAATTTTTCGAGTCTCTCGTATTTCAAAGTTAATTTTGTCATACTTCAGAATTACCTAAAGCTCTATTTTAGCTTATTGATTTGTGGGAAAATTAATGAAAAATTGAAAAATAAGTGGTTTTTTACCGTAGTTTCTTTCTACTGAAGAATAGAACAAGTCCATATACCGCAAGAATTGACGATACGGCCAAGATTATAGTTGAATAGCCGGGGATTTTCTTAAATAAATTTGTTAATGGAATTTGTTGATAATAATAGGAATCATGAAAAAGTGTATTCTTATCCGTAGGGGTTATTTTCGCTAACTCATCATGCAAATTTACCTTTGCAGTTTTACTGAAATCTTGGTAGATATTCAGATACATTTCCTGGTGGACGGGATCGAAGACGTTACTATATGAAGTCTGACCGACAGCTACTGCCTCTAGTACGTCTTGACATGCTTTTGCAGTTAGTTCTTCTTCAGTATCAAGCTCTTCTAGCATTGTTGTGACTTTCGAATATCGTTCACAAGGGTAGGGATCATAGTGATTGTCAGGCCATGCTACATTGAAATTAGTAGATACAAGAAAAGAGTTTGTTCCCATCGTTGTATATGTGAAATTTCCCGTTGAATTGACGCTTACTACTACAGCATTTCCTTCTGCGTCACAAAAATGAGATTGCCCTCCATATACATCTCCAAGATTATAGGTATTGAACCAATTTATTACATCATCGACGTTCTGGCATTCTAAAAGAGGCTGCATCCAAATCCAAATGCTATAATTGAAGTACCATACCTCTTTTCCACTCATATTCCAATACATAGACACTGGTGGTAACCCATTCGAATCCCAACATAAACCGTATTCATTCATCCCACCTTGAAATTTACCATCTACAATATGATTATTGTGGTCAAATCCAAGAAGCATTACACCAGGAAGATTCAATATTTGATTACTTATATTGTAGTTTTGTCGAGGGACGAACCATGCATATGTTCTATCTAACAAAAAATCTTCATTGCTTCCGAAATAGACTGTATCACCCACTGATATTGAAAATATTGAACAAGTTTCAAGGAAATCATTCGAATCACTAATTCCGGTTATCGGAGTCATTCCAACGAATAAAGTAATTAAAAACATAGTGAGAAATGATAACCGCTTTTTCATACATTTAGTAATTTTTATTTATCCATATAGGTTTATGGATGAAGTACCCGTCTTTTATTTGATCGATTCTATTTCACTTAGAGTGTATTTCTTATCTTCTTCGTCTTTAATGATTTCAGCTGCCTTTTTTGCACATTTTATGTATTTTTCTTTTTCCTCGATGTTACCAGAAATTGCATGGGCTCTTGCCATGGCTTCATATGCAAATGCTAAATCAAAATCCTTAATATCATTTTGTGATGTAATCTCAAGACATCTTTGGGCATGAAATAGACAAGCTAAGGGTTGATTTAATACAGCATAAACTCTAGAAATCTGCCATTCTCCTCTTTGAAAGTTGATAGGCTCTCCTATCTGGCTCCAATGATACGCTGATGCATGGGCGGTATGTATCATCTCTATATCTTCCTTAGGAGTTCGATCTTTCTTATCCATAAGTTCCCATGTTCGATTAAATAACGATTTTCCAAATTTTTCATGAGTATTTTTTTCTTCTTCTTTCATGAATTTCACTTTTTTTTTAGGATGAAGAGAGAAAGTTAAAGAGATATTTTAGTGTATTTTTTTTTAAAAATTAAAAGGCTTAATTGATTTTCGCGTATTAAGTAAATAAATAATGAGGTTGAGGTTCAATTATTGTATCTCTTTTCAAATAAGAATTTAAAATAAGGTAAAACCCATAAGTAATCATGATTGGTTCCGAAGAGAATTTACCAAATATTATGTATATATTAGAGGATCATCAAGCGTGGTATAATCATGGTTCCAAGTTTCGAGAAAATACTCCTAAGATTCATCGTCCGAATTTTGAGAAACTAGCATCTGAAGGCGTAGAATTCACTCGTTGTTATACAGCAACCCCTCTTTGCGGTCCTGCAAGACGTACGATGCTAACTGGTTTATATCCTCATAATCATGGGGAGATAAAAAACGAATCAAACCATCCTTATGATAGAGAGGTATATTTTGAGAAACTGGCAGAACAAGGGTATACACAATATTACGCGGGAAAATGGCATGCAGGAAAGGGCACTGCTGCAGACTTTGGTGTTAATACGGTAAGTACTCCTGGATATGGTAATCCCTACACCATGCCAGAGTATTATGAATATTTAGAAAAGAAGAAGCTTTCTCACATTAAAGTCAGGTTGGATCACATTTTTCATATCCCAGAAATTTGGTCTGCATATGGTTTTG
>SDNX01000143.1 GCA_004524545.1 Promethearchaeota archaeon | reverse complement strand
TTATCTTCCCTTTAGGTGTCGGTATTGTGGCAAATCTTACTGTAAAAAGCACCGCATTCCAGAAAATCATGCGTGCACTTTTGAATTTAAGAATGATCCTTATATAGTAAAGTCGCGCGAAGAACCCAGACCCACAAAAATTTATGCGGATTATCCTGCAGAGAGTGAATCTCGGCAAAGTACAAATAGACGAGAACGAGCGAGAATGCCTCGGATACGGGACCGCACAAATCGAACCAGACCACAAGTGACATCGTTGTTGGGTATGCAAGCGAAACCCTACGGAACTTATGGGTTAATGATAGCCAATGTTGTTTTCTTCTTATTTGCCTTAATTTTGGAAAGTGTTGGTCTATCACAATATCTCTATATTTCAATTTCGGATTACATTGATAGGTATAGTTATTGGACCTTTTTGACAGCAATATTTGTACCCACCAGTCCATCGCTTATTGGGATATTATATTTATTTTTAAATGTACTCATGCTTTTTCTTATTGGAAGAATGATTGAGGGGCGTTGGGGGTGGAAAATGCTAGTAAAGATATATGTATTGAGTGGTTTATTTACAAGTGCAGGAATTTTGTTAATTCAATGGGTTTCCAGTCTAATATATCCTCCTATTAGTCAAATTCCTTTTTATTCCTCATGGGGAGCATACATTGGAATGATTGCGTTCATTGCACTCTTGTTTCCTCAGCAACAAGTAACAATGTATATGTATTTTATTCCTATTCGAATTAAAATGAAAAATCTGATTTGGTTATTTATCGGGATAAGCGGATTCCTAGGCGTTTTCAATGTAGTAGCGATGTTGGGAGGATTCAATTTGGGAATTTCATTTCCTCAACATTTTGGTAGTATGGTTGGTGCGCTTGGAGGGTTAATACTCAATCGCTCAATTCGCCAGAATCGTTAATTTTTTTTATAGTTTTCTCAATAATCTTTGATACCTGCTTTCTGTCAGGAGTATTCCGTCCATTAAATCTCTCATATATAACATTATATACTTCTGCATTTGTTTTTTTCTTTAAATCATCCAAAGTATCTAGATATTCGATTATTTTTTGGGTGAGAGATAATTTCACCTCCATTCCTTGAACAGTGAGACCTACCATAAAGTCATCAGAAATTGAAATTTGGTTTTCTTTCTCCATCTTTGCAAGTGTTTTTTCAACAATTGATGGATTAATTAAGGGAAAACTATTGAACAAAGCTAATTCTTCATCTATACAGTTATAAAGAAATGAAATTCTTGTTGGTTCATTTCGTTCAGATAATACTTTTTTCACGGTTTTCTTTATTATATTAATCAATTGTATGTCATTAAGATGTTTTTTTGCAGGATTGTTAGGTTTCTTCTGAAAACGAAGGAAATAGTCTCCAATTGGACTTTTATCATAGTGTAAATAGGATTTTAATGAATTTCTTGCTGGCATTTGAACAACTAGAGAGTTAAGTGTAAAACCACAATTTAGAACAGAGCGAATTAATCCGTTGCGAATTTTTACGTTTGTATTATGAAATGTTATCGTCATAAATGCATCGTTTTTCAATACGCGATAACATTCTTTAAATCCAGATTCGAGTTTCTGAAAATAAACTTCATTTGATTTTTTTTGATGTGAATTAATGACGATTTCTTCTGTTTCTTGAGTGTCATTTGCGATATCCAGCCATTTATTCCAAAGTGTCGATAATTCGAAATATTGGATAGAATCCCCGTATGGAGGATCTGTAAAAATATAATCAATGCTGTTATCTGCGAGAGGAAGGTTCTCAACCGATTGTTGTAACAAACAAATTTTATTTGATAGGGTTGATCTATTGAATTGGTCAAAATCCTCAAACATGTGAATAGATTCAATATTTTGATGTTTCATTCTATTTTGGAGATTTTTTTGGGCTCGTAGGGATTTTGATGCACGAGTAAAATAGCTAAGTGCAGGATTAATCTCAAAAAACGATTTGGGATTCCAATAAAAATGGTGCGTCCACGAACCTACTTCCTTTTTCCTTTGAATGAAGTTTTTCCTATTAGAGATAACCCATACCATTTTACTAGATTGTCCAATATTTGCAGAGAATGTAAGTAATAATAGCTTCCGAATTATTTTTAATTCATAATCAGTTGTTGCTTTTGGTATCAATTCATCAATAGTACTCTTTAGGATTGCTAGAATGATTAAATTCCTTTTAGTAAATAAATTCGTAGCAGTTGGATTCTGTATTATGTAATGTCGAATTTGTTTATATTTTGACCCATTTTGATATTGCAGAGGTATATCGGGAAGTTCTAAATCTAATCGTTTTAAATATTCATCAAATCGAGTAGAGATCTTATCAACCCTGTCTTTTTCGACAGCATAAATTTGCGGGTATTTCAATTTGTCTACTATGTGGTTTTTTTTTTTGCATTGAGAACAATGATATCGAATTTCTTCAATTTCTTCTTTAGGAGGGTTCTTATTGTCATTTTCTGTATTGATCCAAATTAATTGGTTAATGATTGCTTGTTTATTACAAGATGGACATGTGATATCATAAAAATCCCCAATTTTTGGAGTAATTTCTTCTCGCATTTTTTTGAAAAATTGGTCTAATCTTGCAATGTTTATAGGAGTAATAGTTGATTGAGTGAGTAATATCGAAATAGGGTTAATATCTACCCCAATGGTATTTCTCCCTGCAAGAATACTTTCTGCATTAGTGACTCCTGAGCCGCAAAAAGGATCTAAAACTATATCTCCGGGTTTAGTATATTTCTCGATGTAGGCTTTAACCACATTATGGGGTTTTCGTGCCCAATATTTGTGGATAAGATACATGGGAGGATGCGTTTTAGCTAAAATTATTGAGTCTCTTGGAAGCTCCATTTGCATATCAATGAGAAATACATAACCAGAAAACCTAAAAGAAGTCTTCCATTTACTTTTTCATTAATGTCAGAACAGAGAAAGATCCCTAGAATCTTGGAAATGAACGAGGATTTAACTCGGGATAATAATGAATTGGCAGAACGCAATCATAAGATACTAACTTCTCACAAAATCAAAACATTTGACATAGTGGGAGCAATTGGAGCGGGAAAAACCGCAATTTTAGAGAAAATTGTAGAACATTTTTCAAAGGAAAAAAAGGTGTATGTGATCTGTGGAGATATAACCACTCGGATTGATGCGGATAGAATTGAGCAACATGGAGCAAATACGATCCAAATAAATACAGGGCGAGAATGTGCACTAAATGCATACCATATCCATAAGGTAATTCAATCCCTTCCGTTAGATGAAATAGATGTACTTTTTGTGGAAAACGTTGGAAATTTAATATGTCCAAGCGATTTCATTTTGGGAGTGGATATGCGAATTTTAGTTGTATCTATCACTGAGGGAGAGCATGTCATTATTAAGCATCCGTTACTCGTGAAGATGAGCGAGATACTCATCATTAATAAAATCGACTTAATGGGAATTCTTGGGACAGATCTAAAAAGAATGATAGAAGATGCAAAACAAATCAATCCAAATATTAAGGTTATCCCCATGAGTGCAAAAACTGATGATAACCTTGATTTGTTATTGAAAAATCTACAGATCTGAGTTATGGCCCTAGTTTTGAAAAATTTAATCAACAATGAAAACAATTCCCTTTTAAGAAGGTAAAAAAAATGTCAACACTCAAAATAAATGTCAATTTCAACCGTGAAATGAACGGGTTAGCCGAAAAACTTGTAAAAGTTGAACTTTCGGATCCCGACCATTACTATATTGGCGAATTGACAGGTTATGATTTAACTTCTGGGTCAATTGTCCTAAACAATGTTGTTGATCAAGAGAAGATGAAATTTTCAAAGGTTGTTGTTCATGGAAACCTCTGGACTAAGATATTCCAAGAAGAACCACCTTTCCCCATGGAAGAATTAGGGGAGAGAATCGCAAAAATGTTTCCTTCAGGACAAATTAAATATCAACAAGAAAGCAACACAATTAGTATATTGAATGGCAAGATCATTGTGAGTGAAAATGGTGTAGAAGGTTCGGGACCCACAGCAGAACGTGTTAATCGAATTTATGAGCAGTTCATTGAGGAACTGAAATAAATATTTTATCTCTTCTTTTTTCTCTATTTTCTAAACCAATCCTAAGATTATAGTTTACGAATCTAGACAGAAGATTTAAACTAGTTTCTTCATTGTTGTAATTTATGAGTTTTCTAATTTCTG
>SDNX01000142.1 GCA_004524545.1 Promethearchaeota archaeon | reverse complement strand
TGAAGGGGAAATGCGTGTAGATATTCCTGATGGGAAGACCTTTTATGATGTACAAAAAAAAATACCGTTTCTTCAAAATAAAATTGACTCCAAAAAAGGGGCTGCGCGAGGAGCACGAGGAGTTGGATTTATTCCTACAACTTCTTTTATGTGTCCCAATAGTGAACACGTAGAGTATCTTGTTGATTTAGCAGGAGAAGTTGTAAAAAACTATAAGATTGAAGCATTTTTCGCTGATTATATTCGTTATGATGGAGAATTTACGGATATTTGCTGCTGCGAACGATGTGTCGCAAAATTTGTTAGGCAATATGGTGATCCTCGAAAGATTATGAAGAGTACTGAATGGTATGACTTCAAAGAAGATACAGTTGCTTCTTATGGGAAAAAATTAGCTGAGAGAATTAAGAGTATTAATTCGGATTGTGTAACGGGATGGTTTTCTTTGCCAGGTCCACCAGTATTTACTCGAAACCGATTAGGTCAAAATTGGACAAAAATGGGAGCATTTATGGATACAGTTTCTCCTATGATTTATCCATACTTAGCAGGTACACGTGATGACGGTTTGTATTGGGCTTTTCTTGGATGGTTAATGTACAAATACTCAATAGCGAACATGAAGAAACGCATGAAAGAATATGAGAATCAAGCGATTTTAGCTATTACTAATTCCGTCGAATGTAATGTTAATGAAATGCTAAAACAAATGCGTACATTTGATTTCGGATTAGGTATTGCATTATTCAAATATTATGGAACTAGGAATAACCAATGGAAAGCGCTAAAAAAATATGCAAAAGAGGAATATGGGTTGGATAAATTGGGATTATAAAAATGTCCCTTTTGATAATTCCATTTCACTATTTTCTTTTATATAACTCTTATCCGCAAATCCTATTTTCTCGTCAATAAAGCGCTATTTTCTCCCAGTTTTTAGGAAATGAGGTGATCTATGTTTTCCTTAGGTGATGATTAAAATGCTTTAATTTATGGACCTTTTTTTTAATTATATATGATAAAATTAACGGAACAATCGAAATCATGTTGCTTTACAAATATTTGTATACAAGATCAACCCAGCACATGATTTCTAGCTGTCTCGAATGAATTCATTTTTAGGTGAATTTTGTCTTATTAATTTTAGACATTCTTATTGTCTTGCATTTTTTAGTAACAAATAAGAGAGATAATTAAAATGAAAACTAAACTGAAAACTAGCATCATAGTTAGTCTGATGGTCATTAGTGTTTTCGCAGCCGTTCCAGCATTCATGGCCCCTACTGCGGCTCAAGGAGGTTGGAATATTGACACTGATAACCCAGAAGAAATGCCTGACCAAATTTTTAACGGTCTTGCAGGAACTTTTGGAATGTTCGAAAACTTAGGTCCTTCTGGCGCAGCATTAGGTCAAGTATTTAAAATCTTGTTTGAAAACATCATGGACTTCCAAATAACGGAATTCAAAGATGTTAAACATGTGTATATACTTAATGCAACTACGACAGAGACTTATAATGATACATGGACATACGATGATGATGAAATGTACTTCATTTGGAAAGAACGATATCAAGCATCAAGTACTCCTATTGCACCTAATGAATCCCCATATGTTCGAATCCAAAGAGAAGGAAGCGTAAATGTAACTTATACATTTGGTGCATCCGTTGTATTTCTTATTTGGGATAACGATGATTCCTTTGTAACTGCAATCAATAAAGTAATCACAGCTGCCCAAAATGTAAAAGCTGCTATAGAAGCAGGAACCTACGAGGATGAAGCATTAATTGCCCTTATTATAAGTGAAATTGTTGAGGCATTGGTCTATTTATTCTTTCACATCAACGATATTATCAATGGAGATGAATTAATTATCCTCAACATGGTAACTTGGGAAACTATAACCATGGAAACATCCTGGGATTATGCAGTAACGAAAACTTATGCAGTTTGGGATGATTGGAATTTAGAAGATGACGTAGCAATTGATCCAGCAGATTTAGCTGCATGGGACGTTCAAGCAACCGTGAATGGTGATAAATTTATGATGTGGTTGATGGAACCCACTAATATGGTCGGTGCACAAACAATCGAATGGAGCAAGTTCTCATTTAACATAATCCAAATCTGGTTGAAAACCTTCCAAATAAACATTAACGTAGATAATATGATGGATATTTTGCTCAATAGTACGAGTGGAGAAGGTCCGTCAACAGAATACGCCTTGTATGAAATATTCCAAGGATTAGAGATCGATATCTATATCTTGACGCACTCTCTTTTTGCGTTCATTGCATATGATGATGTAGATTTAGATGGTGTACCATCAGTGGATCGAACCATTGTCACAGAGGGTAATGTTACCTCCGAATTCGTAACCGATAGTGAAGCAGAATATTACTTCGTTCCACAATTCAATGCAAATGATGTTATTTTCCACGAACCAGAAGTTATAACGGATTCCGATGGAGATAAAGGAGTCAAATGGGGTGTGGAATTGCAAAATGTATTGCTATCTGCCATTCCAATCGGTATGGGTTACCAAGATGTTGCAAGCCCACACACAAACACGTTGGATTATGTCGAACTCGGTTTCACCTTCATTCCTAAATTGAAAGAAGATGTAAATCCAG
Organism: Promethearchaeota archaeon; assembly: GCA_004524545.1. GTDB lineage: Archaea > Asgardarchaeota > Lokiarchaeia > Sigyniarchaeales > Promethearchaeaceae > AMARA-1. Next base: position 1,595 of record SDNX01000142.1, on the reverse strand, counting down.
ATGGGTATTCTGGTCTTGCTCCTGATATGGATGAAGTGAAAATGTCTAAGTCCGTTCTAAAACTCGACCAATACTTTGCTGCATGGCAAGGACCTATGGGACCATTAGCTGGATTAGACTTTGCAGTGGTTTACATGAGCACAATCATCCACTTCCATTTAGTATTCGAAGTGGGAGAATTAGAAGCAAATGATCAAGTGGGTTTAATTGATGAGGGCTTCCAAAATGCATCAGTACGGGCAACTGGAGAAATTAAAATTGGAGATGAAACCGGAAGTTTACCAGTTGCCGGAGTGGATATCGCTGGTCCAGGATATTACTTAGATGGTGATTATGGAACCGTTTATCCGGCAGCTACCACCACAATCCCATTAGCTTGGATGAATTTGACTGCAAATGCTCAAGCAACCTATATTGATGCAGACACTCCTTCAAATAGCTTCAAAGCAGGTGGATTCCTCGAACTTGAAGCAGCAATTTTGATTTATGCTGTAAGTTATCCTGCATGGGATGGATCGGGCCAACAGATTGACCATGACCCAACCTTCTCTGTATTTATGACATGGGATAATCCAGGTTTCTGGGCAGTTATTTTGGTTGTTGCAGGAATTTCCCTCGTAGCCGTTGCTGCGATTTTGATCACCCGACGTAAAAATCGAGTGTAACTCTAAAACAAAATAAAATTACTACCTTTCTTTTTTTTACTTAATAGACTTAGTTTTCTTAGTACTATATCTGCGTATTATCGCCACAATTGATTTTTCTACATTCTCAGCCTTTGAAATAACATGAGATACTTATTTAAGAGATTAGCTCTATTTTGTATCTTAATCAGAAGATCCATTTTACAGACATTTACATTACAAATTGGGTTCATTAGATTACATTGAGGATTAGCATATGAGCTATGAGAAAGTATTCAAACTAGTCATTGCCGGTGATGGTGGTGTAGGAAAAACATCCCTAACGAACAAATTCATTACGGGTATATTCAAAACGGACACCAGAATTACGATTGGAGTAGAGTTCTTCATAAAGGATTTACCTATAGAGGGTTTAGGGATAGTTAGATTACAAATCTGGGATTTCGGAGGAGAAGAACGGTTTAGATTTCTTCTTCCAACATATGTAAAAGGTGCAAATGGAATTATGTTCTTATTTTCCACAACTAACATGCTAACACTTTCTCATTTTGATGACTGGCTTCCCATTTTACGCAATTATGATCCAACTATTCCTATAATGCTTGTAGGTACAAAAATCGATTTAAAAGCCCAACGAAGGGTAACGAAACATGAGGCAATTGATATCGCACGCTCACGTGGATGTTCTTCCTATGTAGAAGTCAGTGCTAAAGAAAGCATAAATGTGGAAGAAGCCTTCAGAACTCTCACCAAAGTAATGTGGAACTACCAGGCTAGGCGCGAATGAAGGTGAAGAACTAAAATCACTACATTGTAAAATAGAAGATTGGGCGAATTTTCGCTTTTATAATGAAAGAAATCACATCGGTTGCATGGAAAACTATACTTGGTTACAAACGATACATGGGTTCAATCTGGGAAGAAAACTAAAGTAGAATTTCAATACTTTCA
>SDNX01000141.1 GCA_004524545.1 Promethearchaeota archaeon | reverse complement strand
ATAACACATGTATAAAGGCATAACAGTATGGTTTAGGGGGTATACAGCAAGCAACAATACCTCTGTGTAGTTATGTAGGAATATAATAGTGAGTGGATTCAAACGAATCCAACCGTACTATAGAGGATATCACGCAACCGATGTGGACTGGTGGTTCAATCTTACCAATACTTTTTTCTTTATCTCGAATAATTTATTATCAGCATGGTTCTTACAGCTGCATTTATTGTTCCCCATGGTGCTCTTATTTTAGATGCTTTACAATCTCATAGGGACGGTAGATATGAATTAAATCAAGCGATGATACAAGTAGGCAATCAAATTGCAGAATTGAGACCGGAAATAATTATGATTACCTCTCCTCACGGAATATCACTATCAGATAATTTTGGAATCTATTTCAATGAGTCTGCTCATGGAACGGCTGAATGGGAGGGTGAATATCAAGACTACCAAATTGATGTCAAGATCGATATAGATTTTGCTGGAGAATTATTTACTAATTTAGAAGCCAAAAAACAACCGGTTAGTAAAATCACTGCATTTTCTCGGGGTGTACCTATCCCGATGCGATGGGGGGAATCTGTCCCGCTTTGGTTTCTGAAAAATATACCTGACATGAAGTACGTTTTTTTGTCACAACCTCAGAAACGATATGACCCATCCGCTTCTTTTATGTTTGAAACTAAAGAACTCGGAAAGAATATATTTGAGTTTATAAATACTCACAACAAACGAATTGTGGTATTAGTGAGTGCTGATTTAGCTCATACGCATCAAAAAAAAGGACCCTATGGATTTTATGAGTATGCAGAAGTAGTCGATAAATTATTGGAAGAGTGGATGACCGCACCAAATTCATCAAAACAAGCTGTTGATTCATATGATTTAATTAAAAAAGCATTATGCTGTGGATATACTGGATTTTTACTACTTCAAGGAATTTTGGGAGATAAAGATCTGGAAGTAGAAGTCCTCTCAAGGCGTACTCCGACATATTACGGGATGATGGTAATGTCTTTTAGATTAAGGAATTAAAAATTTAACCTAAAATTTGGTCGCTTTCTTAATCATCCATTCCACCGATCCCCCAAAGTTTCCTTTTTCCCATAATATTAGTATTAAGCTCAGTAATACGATCACGATTATTCCTAATATCGCTAAGAGTGCCAGGTATTCTGCTAAAGGAAATATTAGATTAATGCCAATTAGTAATAATTCAACTATAAAACTCTCAATTAAGTACAACGTCAAGGAAACTTTCCCGAACCGTTGAAGATTTAATGCTAATCTATTTGGAGGTTTATTTTTATCTGGTTCGAATTCATAGTAATATATGAAAAGAATAGGGATTATCATTACACCGGCTAACAACCACATTGATCTCCCTGGAGATGTCTGATAGGTTTGCTCATATGCAGGCTCTCCGAGTAAAATGTACCCGATTATCCCTATTACTATAGAAATGAAAGAAAAAATCGATCCGACGATAACGGTTGGTTTGCGAGGAATTCTCAATTCATATGCTAATCCAAATACTGCTCCAATAAACGCAAATCCGATGTTAGGTAACAATGGGTGTATATCCCCTACTAACATTCCGTAAAGAAAAGCTATGCCATAATCTTCATTTTGAAGTGCAATTACCCATAATGGACGCAGATATATCACCGCGAAAGGCGACACAATAAGAATTATAAGTCCGATTGAGCCTAAAATGATCAAATTAGTGAATTTTCGCTGGGTTTTTCGCTTGAACAACGCTATCTCGATGAATGTAAGAATTAGTAATATGTACGATATTGTTACTACCGCAGATTGGCTGAAGAAAACATCGTAAAGTAAGGGAGGATGATAAGTTCCATCTTTTACAAATCCTAAAATGATTCCAATCGTGACAGGTCCTTCATTAAAATCGTATATTCCACCACCTTGAGACTCTCCCAAAAGTAATATTACACAAAATCGATCAAAAAGGATTAAAATGACGCATTTGATGAGGGTTTTCAGCATTATTTTGCGAGTGTTTACCTCGGGGTTTTTATATTTACTATAAAGACTTATGGAGTTAGAAAATCCTGTAATGATGAAAAAAAATACACCCCATCTTCCTATGAATTTGCCTATTACACTCGCAAAACCAGCACTAGTCTCAATTGCGTGTAAATCTCCAGCGAAAGAATCCAAATTATGAAGAAAAATCATCATCCAGACTAAAAAACCCCTGAAAATATCAAGTCCTATCAATCGAGATCCTCGTGATATGCCTTGTGCCATTAGATACAAGACGTATATATTTCTATTTATAATTTTTTTCTTAGGGAGATTGCTTCCAATCGACCAAATTTTATAAACTTAGTACTCAAAATAGTACATAGTTATCCATATAAGTGAGAAAAACCATGCCCAAAATGCAGAATGTTTCGAGAAAATTTGGTTATAAGCTATGCATTCTCGGAGAGGGCTCTGTAGGCAAAACTACTTTGGTGGAGCGTCTCACTACTGGAAAATTTAATCCTATAACGAAAATGACTATTGGAATTGATTTTAGTATGGTAAATGTTGATCTTGAAGTCGAACCAGAGAAGAAAGTTAATATTGACCTACAAGTCTGGGATCTTGGAGGTCAAGATCGCTTCAGATTCATTTTACCATCCTATATCCAAGGTGCGGATGGAGGTTTGTTACTGTACGATGTGAATTGGTTTCCCTCAGAAAAAAACTTACCCGATTGGATCGATCTTTGGTATAACAACACTAAACCTGGAATACCAATCTATCTTGTAGGTACTAAATTGGACATGGTCACACAAACGAATCTACCTTTAGTCGAACAACGAATTTTCGAGTTACAGCAATATTTGGGGATTCAAAAACACTTCCTAATTTCATCTAAAGACGGAACAATGATTGAAAATACAATTCATTCAATTGCACGGGATATGTGGACATTCAAGAATCAACAATCAAAAGAAGAAAAAACGGAATATTCATTTCTTGATGCCTTGCGAAAAACTTAGCTTCATTCACAAGGAAATTTTCGGATTAAATCAATAATCTTCGCTAGTTACATAATTCTACTGATTTTACCGTAATTTCCCCCTTTTCCCCGGGCGAACACAACCATTTCCCCATCTTTTTCGTGGATATCAGGATCTTTATGAACTTGTGTAACTTCCGCAATGAACATTTCGTGAGAACCTAAACTAATAACTTGTGTTACCTTACATTCCATGTTTACAGGACACTCCGCAATTGCTGGAACACTGATAGTTTTACTCAGTTGTTTGGTAAAACCACAGATCCTCCATTTATCGGTGGTTTTCCCAGATTTTGAGCCACATAGGTTAATTTGTTTGATCATGGAACTTGTAGGAATATTGATCACGAATTCTCTTGATGATTTCACTAATTCATAGGAGAAACGGGACGGTCGGATAGAAATAGAGACCATAGGAGGACTACTACATACCGTACCAACCCATGCAAGCGTGATAATTGACTCTTTGCCTTCATATTCCGCAGAGATTAATGCAACGGGATTTGGATATAAATCGGAGTTCCCTTTTTCAATTTTTTTCAACATTTACTACCTTCTTATCCTTCTTCTACACATATTTCTTATCTATTAGACTTATAAATTGGGATTATTTTTACTAGAATAAGAATCACACTACAACAATAGTTATTTACGAGATCCGTAAATACTGTAACTAAAGAAGTCGTAGTCGATATAAGACATTAAATATATTCAAATCGGAATGATTGCTGTTGAATTCACAACTAAACAAAGCTGGTTCATGGGCTCTTAAGTTTTGCGTTTTAGGAGACGGAGGAGTAGGAAAAACGACTTTAGTAGAACGGCTAGCTACGGGTAACTTCAATCCAATCACGAAGATGACGATCGGGATCGACTTCAGCTTAATTCATATGAATGTGATGCTCGATGGAGCACTTGAAAGCACTCCTGTTGATGTAACAGTCTGGGACTTAGGAGGAGAGGATAGATTTCGATTCATGCTTCCTTCTTATATTCAAGGAGCGGATGGAGGCATAATTTTATATGATGTCAATCGGTTTACTTCAGCAATGAGTCTACCCGAATGGATGAGAATTTGGAGAGAGAATGTCGCACCAAATTCGCCAATATATTTAGTGGGATCAAAATTTGACCTTGTTAAACCTGCAATGTATAATATGATTGAGAACAACATTCAAACCCTTAAAAAAGAATTGAATTTAAAAGTGCATTTCCTT
>SDNX01000049.1 GCA_004524545.1 Promethearchaeota archaeon | reverse complement strand
GAATAATCCTTAATTTCGTCCTTTATCTTGATAAAAAAAAAGGCTTAACAATGTGTCCTACTAATTTATCGTATACCAAACCAAGCGAGTTGATTTTCGATTTTTGTGGACAGATCGTGGACATCAGAGGTAAAGAATTGCGTTCAAAATATTAATAGGGCAATAAAGAAGCAAGATTTTATTCAAGCAAAAATGTTAATCGATACACTCATCCAAATGCGTAAAGATGGTGCCAGATCGATTATTCGTCAAGATGCAAGTATAGCTCTCGATTACATTACCCAGAAGTATGGAAAAGAAAAACCAACGGATTTTTTATCTGAGGATTGGAAAGGGGATTTTAAAGCGATTCGTAAGAGGCTTGCTACTCTTATCCAGACTCGTAATACTATGGAAATGAAATTGTTGATTGAACGGATGAATACAGTAATAACGACTAATAAAGATCAGTCTGAAAGATCACAATCTGTGCAAATATTAAGTGAAATTGCAAATTATGACGTTAAATTAATAGATCCGTATGAGCAAAAATATCTGCAATTACTATTAAGCGAGAAAGATACCTCAATTCAGAGACAACTCAATGAGTTATTAGTCCGAATAGATCCTTCCAATTATTATGGCGATCATAGTAAAACTCTAGAAAAATTAAATCATCGAGAAAAAATTCTCAACGTCACTGTAAAATATGATTTTTCTAATGATTTCCTGCGTTACAAAGTAAAAATTCTAAACAATACAAATGAAATTTTATGGGATGTAAATTATCGCCTAAACTTGTATGCAAATAATTTCGTGATACGTCGGATTTATCCTGAATTTTATGAGATTTATGAAGGTCACATCATTTATCTGTCCGTGTTACGACCAGGAGATATGAAAGAAGTTATTATATCGATTGAACCTCGTTCTCCACAAATTTACCTTGAAGGAATGGTTAATTACAAGAAAGAAAATGAAAATGATTACTACGCAATTCCAGCAGAAGATTTAATGATAGATATTTTAGAACACTCTCCAAAATTTCAGAATTTGGAAAAAAAAATCGGAGTGAGTCATATCCGGGAATATTTTGATTTTCATGTCAAATTTAAGAGCTCGAATGTGTTTGCATTACCCGATTCCATTTCCCCTAAATTAGCGTACACGATTGGTAAAACCATAATTGAAAAACTGTATATGATATTATCTTTGGATGTTATGGATGAAGATCCATTCTTCGGTGAAGCACTCTTCTATGGAAAAACCAAAAAAAATGAAGAAACAGTGGTAATTCTTCGTAGTTCTGCGGAAAATAAATCTCTGGAAATTACCATTGGAACTAAGAACAACTCACACTTAGTTGCAATGCAAATAAATTTCGATTCTCAATTGCGTCAAACAATAACAACTCACCCGGAATTTTCCCCAAATGATAAACTTATCGAATTAAGGTGTCCCAGTTGTTTAAGTAGTTATGATAAACCACGTGATTGGTGTCCGTGGTGTGGGGAAACCATTTCTCCTGACAAACTTTTATCTTGATAGATAGGATTAAATTTTTCTTAATATTTGTAGGTTATACAGAATGAAAACTCAAAAGGAATTGGGGGTTCCAATCCCTCATCATAAAACATTGGTAACACGAGTTACGAAATCAGTAACAAAAGAACAACGTGAAAAAGCTCTTAATGACACTGAATACAATGTTTTTTCTTTCCCAGCTGATTTACTCTTTTTAGATTTTTTATCTGACAGTGGTACCACTACCATGACCGATCTTCAATGGTCCTCATTGTTTCACGGAGATGAATCCTATGGAAGGAATAAAGGATATTATGTCTTGCTAGAAGCTTTTCGAGATATATTTGAACGAGGAGACTCTCCCAAAAAATCTATAGAATTGATCCTTTCAGGGGAAGACAATGTGGAGCGATTGATGAATGAATTGTATCTTGTTCCTTATGAGGGAGGGTTCGTGAATGGAGGTATACATCAGTTAGATCGTCCAAACACATTTATTGTACCACAAGGTCGATGCGCAGAATTCCTACTATTCTCTACTGTATCGCGTATATTGCATGAAAGAGATGCTTCAATATCATATTATATTCCAAATAATGGTCACTTTGACACCACTGAGGCCAATATTACAGTTAGTGGACTACATGCAGTAAATATGTTTGATAAGCTCACTATTCTTCAAGATTTCCCTATAGATAAATTGGAAACCGAGAATCCCTTCAAAGGAAATATGGATATTGAAAAATTGAAGAATTTTATCAAAAAGCATGGTTCTGAACATATTCCTCTCATTTATTTAACAATAACAAACAATACTGCCGCAGGCCAACCAGTTTCAATGAAAAACATCGAAACAGTATCAAAAATTGCCCATAAGCACAATATACCGTTTTTCTTCGATGCATGTAGATTTGCCGAAAATGCATATTTCATAAAAATGTATGAATCTGGCTATGAATCTTGGTCCATGGCAAAAATCATACAAAAAATGTTTTCTTTTGCTGATGGGTTCACGGTTTCCTTTAAGAAAGATGGGCTAGCCAATATGGGAGGAGGGTTATTTTTCCGTGACAAAGGCGTATTTCATACAGTCTTTTCCGATGAAAAAGACATAGGAACCCAACTTAAAGTAACTCAAATCCTCACATTTGGAAATGATTCCTATGGCGGAATGAGCGGTCGCGATATTATGGCGCTGGCAGTTGGATTGTACGAAGGCACTAAAGAGTACTATCTAGCCAATAGATTACGTCAAGCACGATATTTTGCACATGAATTGGCAAAACGGAACATCCCTGTGATTTTACCTCCTGGAGGTCATGCAGTATACATTGATATGAACCGCTTCTTCGAAGGGATCAATATCAAAATCGATGATTTCGGAGGAGTTGGGTTTACCATTGAATTAATACGTCATTTTGGTGTACGGGCATGTGAATTAGGTCCTTTTGCTTTTGAATGGGATCAAAAAACTCAAGAACAAAGAAAAGGAATTTTGAATGTTGTACGTTTTGCCATACCACGCAATGCTTACGACAACTCTCAAATTGATTATGCTGTAGCTGCAATTGCAGAATTGTATAAGAATCGGGATAAAATTCCAAAAATTGAAATCGCTCGTGGAGCAAAACTACCGCTACGGCATTTTCAAACTGGATTAAAACCAAAATAAAAAAATTATTCCTCAATTGGTTGCGAAAGGATCTCTTCAATATCCTTAATTTTTTTTAGAAGGTTGCTTCCTTTCTGTGTCAAAATGATGACTTTTTCATAGTCTTCATTTAAACGATACTTAATCAGCCCCTTCTTTAAAAGATCTTTCTTAACACGATAGTATTCGTTCAGATATGAACCTTTCTCCTTTAAGGCAGAAAAAAATACAGATTCTTCAGCTTCTGCCCCTAATTCTGATAAAATCTCAATTGTAAGTCCGAATCCACGTTTTCGATACAAGGAAAAAAAACTTAATTTGCCGTCCATACTAACAGTTTATATTACGGTTCTTAAAAAGGATTTGTAACAATAACATGGTAGGGAATGATTTGAATACCAAGATTTCCGAAAGTTCCATATTGAATTGTAAAATGAGGAATTCCACTTGAAAAAGATAATACTCTCACTGGATAATAGAATTCCACAAGATCACATCGACGATTTTGTCAACACCGCTATAGAAAATGGCATTACTGATTTTTTAGTAGATGATCGACACTTTTTTCAGAAGCTATCAACATTGGCTCATGTAAATATATATTCAAGTAATCATGATTTTAATCCTCAATTTTTAATTTTAGATAAACCCACAGATGACATCATTCTATCCGAGTTAGAATCAAGTGGAAAATCAAATTTTCTGATTGGAATTTATCACCAACTCTCTTCTAAAGAAGATGAAGTTCTGATTATAACCCTTGCTAAGAAATATCCCGATATCGCATTTATTATCGTAGAACCTGTTGGGGAATGGAAAGTGCTTCCCTTTGAAAATTTAATTGCGGAATTGTCTACGGTAGATATCCTATTATTTGCAAAAGTTCATTCTATTGAAGATTCGAACTTAATGACAAAATTACTTGAGATAGGAGTAGATGGACTAGTATTTACACCGACATCTATAGAAAAAATCAAAGAACTAAATCGGATACGGGATGATTTAACGAAATTTCATTTAGTAGAAGCTGAATTGAAAGATATTAAACCCATTTCCAAAGCAGATCGCGTATGTGTAGATACGACTTCATTACTAAAAGATAACGAGGGAATGTTAGTAGGTAGCACTGCAAAAGGGTTTGCTCTTATTCAAGCAGAAGTCACAGAGAGTTCATTTGCAAATCCCAGACCTTTCCGAGTTAATGCTGGAGATGTTTCCGCTTATATTATCGTTCCATCATTTAATGAAAAGGGAGATTTAATTGTGAAAACCCGATACTTGTCAGAAATTCAATCCGGAGATGATGTAGTCATTGTAAATTCGGAGGGCAATCTACGAATCGTGACAGTTGGACGTATAAAAATTGAAACTCGTCCTATGGTTTTATTGAATTTTGAAATCATTAGCGAAAGTGAGACAATTCCCTTGAATGTAATTTTACAAAATGCAGAATCTGTACATCTAATGAGTTCCGATGGTTCAAGTCCTATACCAGTAACAAAAATAAAACGTGGAGATAAAATTCTGGCGTTTTTAGGTCCTGGAGCGACACATTTCGGCACCGCAATTAGGGAAAATATAATTGAAAAATAAAAAAGTACAGAATCTACATTTGTTGAACCTAATCACATTTTTTTTCATGTTTTTTCTTACGACAGATGTATAAAGGGGTAACTATAGTGTACGCGGTGCGTTTGGTTAGCAATTTTGATGATAGCATGAAAAAATCGTATTGTGGATGAATTTTTGGGGAGATGGGAGATGACCGCACAGTACTACGGAAAAAAAGGGGAAATTTTTCCGATTAGCTTCGGTAAAAAAAGATGAGATTATTTTTTTAATTCCTGAGCACGCTTGGTTAATGTATTGTGAACATCATCAAGATCTTTTTCTACGTGGATAAAAATAGGTATCCATAATATCACATTCAAAACCCAAAATCCGATTGCGACCCACATGGCTACCGTTAAACCTAACGTAGAGCTTCCTGAAGCAATATTTACTCCGTCCACAATCCATCCTGCTATTAATGGACCTATACTTAGACCAATTAAATCCAACATCTGAGCCAAACTGATCATAGTAGCTCGATTTTCCGGAAGATTTACATCTGCGAGAGTAGAAAACCAATTAGGTTCAACTCCTTTATTGATAAACATCAACAGAATCAATGAACCAAGAGCAATTGCTGCTTTAGGATCGGAAAACATTTCTCCCAAGGTTGCTCCAGTTGGAGTAGTAAATCGGATCATCATAAATACGATAAACAACACCACTGGAATTCCATTGCAAAGTAGAGCGATCAATACCTTTGATTTTCGGTTTTTCTTAAACGCTACATCTCCTATTTTCCCAAATACTAACGTTCCAATAATACCCGCAAGGAATGCAAATAAAATTAAAAAGATAGCCATACTTTCTGGAATATTGTTAATATCCTCCAAGTATTTGAAGATGAGGAAAAATATGATACCAGATGGAATGGTGTCAATAAAGTTAACGATCAGCCATAAATTACTGCGATTTGTCCACATCTTGCGAATATCTCCTTTTTGAATCTTGAATACATATTGTGCCGTTCCAAGATCCTGCAATTCAGTTTCCATTGCTCCTCTTTGTGGTTCTTTAACGGCAAAAAGTGTCAATCCTGCAACAATACTCAATATTCCGGCACCAAAATATGCAAGTCTCCACATCTCTGGGGTTGCAAATATTCCTCCAATCATCATTCCCACTAATTGACCCAATGCAATACCTACGGAAATATATGCGAATGACATTGTCCTCTTCTCGGGTTTCGTGAGATCACCAACCATCACGAAAACAGATGGTAAAATTGCACCAATTCCAATACCGTTGAAAGAACGGGCTATGAAGAAAAACCAATAACCAGCAAGACCCTTAGGTGAAAACCCTGAAATTACTGACCAAATTCCGTATATCATGGTCCCAACCAAACAAATACGTTTTCTGGAGGTTCGATCTGATAAAATTCCTGCAATTACCATAGCAATCCCGGTTAAGATTACAAAAACTGCCTGCAAAATTCCCATCCATCTAACCGATTCATCCGCTTCCGCTCCAAAGAAATCCTCAAGAAGTGTATTTAAAAATGGACTGAGCAGACTTTGGTCAATATTTGCCACAACAATTATGAAAAATAGGGTCAAAATCGTGAAAAAAATAGCGATTTTCGACCTTTTTGTCGATACCGTCATGATAGAAATAACTCTACCATGAACTACTTAATAGTTTTGAAAAGAGAAATATTATCTTTTTTCCTTATTCTTGTCGGTATACCCTAATTCATCAAGGACATCCATCATGGTCTCGTCCTCATCAAAATCGGAATATTCATCGGCAGAAAATTGATTGAAATTCGGACCACTTGGATCGGGAGCTGTCGGTTCTGGCGCACTTGGACGCGCAGCAGCAGCTCCGATTTCTAAGGCTTCAACATCTTCTAGAGGAACAGGTGGGACTTCCCCTTCATAAATTGGAAATTCTTTGTCTTCAACTTGTAAATGATATGCAGATTGAGGTGTTGCTACCTGTTCTGGTTTTTCCGGTTCAATATCTTGTCCAATCATATATTCCTCGCTAATTGATACAATCCCGGTTTCTTTCTGAGCAGCTGGTGCAGGAACTTCATCTCCTTCCCATTCATCTAAGAAACTTAGCACATCTTTCATTGCTTCCATGTCTTCATTCGTTGAAGCATCTGACTCGAACATTTGATCTATAGTTTCAGTTACAAGTTTTTCTTTCCGTGCTCTTTCAGCTTCAATGTCTGCTTTAAGTTCTTCTGTAACCTTCCCACCAGCGAGAATAAAGGAAAATTTCTTGCATCTAATCCGCAATAACTCAAGATAATAGCCAATTCTGGCTAAATTACTTAATCCAGCGAATGTAAGGTAATTAGTATCAATATGCATCAATATTGCGTACCCACTTTTTCCTCGAATAAGAATCTCTTTCAAATTTCCATGATGAAGATTTTGCACGAAATTCAAACCAACATCTATTAACGCTGCGGAGGATGCTGCGGTGGGATCCATATCGGGTTGAAATGTATTTGCTGTAGCAATTTTCATTCCATTTCTAGCTAAAATGGTTAGATTTTGAAGGTCACTAGTACTCTCGATTCTATGCAGTTCACCCATCAGATTTTTTCTGATTTGTACATCCACTTCTGACATGTTTTCACTACGTTGTGCTTTGAGATCATCATATCAACTCATCGTAAAAAGTTTATGTGTATAAAGACGCTAAATTTTTGTATAGGGTAGCTTTGTATAGGTTATGGATGACGAACCTTCTGTTTCCTACGAGGATTTTAAGAAATTAGATATTCGAGTTGGGATTGTACTCGAGGCTGAAGATCTTGAAAAATCAGATCATCTGTTACGCCTGAAAGTAGATATCGGAGAGAAAGAAACCCGTCAAATACTAGCGGGGCTAAAAGGATATTATACTCCCAAACAACTTGTAAATCGCAAAGTAATTGTCTTAACCAACCTCCAACCTAGAAAAATGATGGGTTTAGAAAGCCAAGGCATGCTCCTCGCAGCGGATGTAGATGATAAACCTTTTCTCTTAAAACTTCACAATGATGACTCCGAGAACATTCCTCTTGGAACACCTATTCTTTAGGACTTTATTTTTGATACGTTTTTATACATAGAGAAAGATCTACAGTTGGTAGAAATAATGGATATGCAACAATCCACTTTGGAGTTAAACTGGACCCAATTATTGGAACAAGGATATGTCTTTGGAATCCCCTCATTTTTTAATCATAAATTTTTATCCGGAACTTCTCGGAAAGATATGAATCTGATAAAACGGGGAATTATACATCGATTTCCTCAGCGGTTACGGTATCAATTTTCCTATTTACGTGAACGATCAATTTGTACCAGTGGTGTAAGAGTTGAATTTGTTTCGGATGCAAAATCTATGCAAATAATATCTAGGCTTTCAAAATTGAAGCATCGGGAAAATTATAGTAACATGGCCCAAGGATGCGTTGATATATTGATTGATGGCAAGTTTTGGATGAATTTTTATCCTAAATGGGATAATCCCGAGAGGATCTACCTTATTGATGATGCAACCCCCCATAGAATTACCTTGGTTTTTCCTAATTATGCGGGTTTACGACTTCACAGACTTATTTTACACAATTTGAGTTCTATTAGCCAAAAAACACCCTCATTTCTATTAGAAAATCGACCAATTGTGTATTATGGTTCTTCCATTACCCAAGGGGGGTGCGCAAGTAGACCTGCATTGGCTTACTCACATCGTTTAAGTGAGACATTTTGCATAAACTATGTAAATTTAGCCATATCTGGTAATGCAAGAGGAGAACACGCACTTGCTGATTATATCGCAAGTTTTTCACACGCTGCTCTCTTCATTCTAGATTGGGGCGCAAATTTGTTGAATTACAAAGATATTGACTTATTAGAACAGCGGTATGAAAATTTCTGGAGAGTAATTCATACTAAAAATCCTGATACGCCTATTTTATTTGTAGGAATGCAAAATTTCTCCTTTGATCTTAGTTCTGAACCAAATTTTAGGAAATATGTCCAAGAAAAACGGGATTTTGTAAAAAAGAAAGCATTAGCAGCATGCAATGAGGTAAACCAACAAAAAGAACAGAAAATATTTGACTTTATTGAAGGAACTTCGATAATAAGCGCTTCCTCTCTTGATCTCACAATTGATGGAGTTCACCCCTCTGATATGGGACACCGAACTTATGCAGAATTGTTAGAGTGGAAAATAATTGATCTTCTGGGAAATCATGTTAAAGGCTAATTTTTAGAGGGATATTCGATCGAAAATTTCACGAATAGGTTTTATATATTCCTTCGGATTAATCCACTTAAATAAATCCACGTTTATCCCATCCGTTCGAGTTGCACAGCCATCACATTCAATCCCTGGGATCGCATAGGGGATAGTTATAATTGCATTCTTACTATAATTAGATTTAAAATTATCAAACAAAATCATTTTCTTTTCAGGATATTCAAATTCCTTTGGATTATATTCGTCCCGGAAGTATTCCCCTCCAAACACAATAGCAAGATCTGCAGGATCATAATTTGATTGGAATATTCTATCATCTTTTCCAAATATTTTTGTTACAGCAGAAAACAATCCAATCTCATTGGTTAATGAGGTTAATGGCAAAAATGCGAATCTCCCCTTCACAAATGAATTCAATTTCTGCAACAAATGGGAAAATTCAGAAATTGAAACTTGCTCACTGAAGGGGGTAGAACCGACAATTAATCCATATTCAGTAGCTTGAAGGAACGTCTTTAAGGTCCGTAGATTTTCGATCGAAAGATTTCCGAGAGAAATTTGCTCTAAAGGGTTTCCATCTAATAATTTCTCAAACTCCTCGACGAATTGTGAACTATTTTGGTTTGAAATATCGATAAGTATATCCTTTAATCGGGTTAGATCGGAGTCTTCATTTTGAAATAAAATAAATTTCTTCATTTCCTTTCCAGACAGTCTAAACATTCCTCTGCTGAATAGAAGTTTACCAAATAGTTTTGGGTGGGAATGTGTGGGATCTGAATTCCAAAAAATGAAAACATCCACATTATTGACGCCTTGCCCGATAGTTGTTAATGAGGGAAGTAAGAGTGATTCAGAAATGTTTTCAATTCCATCTATACTAACTACTTTCTTTTTATCCATAATTTTTCTGATAACCATTGAGACTTTTAATTGATCTTGATAAGAAATTGCCCCCATTCCGTAGAATTTTATGGATTTTGCTTCTGTTATCTCTCTTTCTAAAAAGGAAATTGCTTCATCCTCACCGAGAAACATTTCTAATCCCATTTGTTTTTGAACTGGTTGGGTTAATCGATTTTCGGACATATAATTCTTAATGAAATTATTCCCTCGAAAACACGAATTAATAGTGGTTTTTAGAGATCCATCTTCTTCAAACTCGACGTAGATATCATCACAGAGTACAGAGCAACCAAAACACTGAACTTGCTTGGAATTCATTTTCATTATCTCCTAAATAATTTTAATTGCTTCTTGAGGGCAATAACTCTCACAGATAGAGCAATTTCTTGCTTCAGCATCATTTTCTAGCCTTCGACAGTTATCTAGTTTGACTAATTTTGCCTTTCCATCATAAATTTGGAAGATCAGATGTTCTTCCAACGGATATTTTGGGCATTTACCACTCATCACATCTTCACTATATCTTGCTTCGATTGGGCATGCTAAGATACAGACACCGCATCCATCACATTTTTCACCGTCTATCTCTATATGGGTTTCATGATCTCCTAAAACTGGAGCTAAATACTCTTCTAAATCTTTTCTTTGTTGTGAAAACTTTGCCTCTAACAAATATGGACATTCCTCAATTTTTGCTTTTCCCTTTGCCAGATCCGCAGCAAATGCCATGCAACTGGAACGTCCGCATTCTTTACAATTGGTTTTTGGAATCAATTGGTATACTTTCATGACAGAAATAGCGCCCATACATTCATCACTCAGTCTTTAATTGTTTTTTCAAGTAGTTACGCAGTTTTTCTTTCTTTTTATTATGGATAAAAATTCTTACATTTGCTTGATCGAAATTTTGTTCCATTTTCTGGATGAGGGGTGCATTCACCATCCGTTCCTTCTCATATCGATCAAGGGAAAAAGGCGATTCAGGGGTTATCTTATCATAATCAAAATCAATTCCCTCTGAATCGGGTTGTATAATTACAAAATCCTCATTTTTCTTCACATTTTCTTCCAGTTCCTCTCGAGAAAGAGTTAAATCATTAAATTGTTTTTTCCATCTAGATATCCAAGGTTTGTGTTCAGATTCATTTGGGATCTCCAATTTCACAGAAGACCTTCTGACAATGATAATTTCTTCAGGGCATGCATTCTCACAAGCGCCACAAAACATACATGTATCCTCATTACATGCAATCTTCCCGAATTTGGCAACTTCTTCACCTGTTTGTGGGATGAAGAACGATTCAGTTGGACAAATATTGACACACGCCTTGCAACCGTTAGGATCACATTTATACAGCTGCTCTTTCAATATCAGAACCTCACCTTCGAAAGGACTTATAAAAGTCATGGATTGGGTTGGACAGTTGTGTATCACTTGAATTAAGGCTTTTGCGTGATGCCTTCCTCTATTTATATTTGTTGGGTCTCGAATTTCAACGCAAGATTTGCATACTTCGTTTTTCTTATCTTTTTTACATGTTGACTTATCGTATTGCCACATTTGTGGTAAGACAGGAAAAATAGGGTTTTGAATGGGTTGCCCCATCTCATCGGCTATTTCATACACGGAATTAATGCAAACTGACACACACATGAAACAAAAAGAGCAAAGGTCTGTATCAATCATGACTGCCGGCATATCTTCAATTAATTTTTGAGCAATATCAGGAACTGGCCCCATTTCTATTGCACGCTCAGGACAAACCACATAGCATAAACTACAGCCCACGCATTTGTCCAAATCATAAATAAGGTATTTTTTGTGATCCATGAACTTCCAGCGTTCTATAATAAGATTTTTATTTACATCCATATCCTTATAGACTTTCCGATCAGAAGAACGCTCTGCCATTACATCATCCTCATGGAATACTCAAAAAAGGAACGTTTTTGTAGATAAAAACCTATTCCAAATCTATTTCAGAATAATAAAAAAGTTTGTAGAATTGATTTATGGTCTCAATACAATTTTTCCGAAATGATTTCCCGAATCCAAGTAGTTTTCTGCCTCTTGTGTTTCAGATAACGCAAATTCTTTACTTATCACTGGTTTCAATTTCCCTTCAAACACTAATTTCATTACATCACGGAATTCTTGCTGATTACTCATTGTCGATCCAAGTATCTCGAGTTGTTTCCAGAATACAGCATTGAGGTTAATTTTAGAAATTGGTCCTGTTGTAGCTCCGCATGTCACCAATCTTCCTCCACTGTTTAACATCTTAATACTATTTGGGAATGTTGCTGGACCTACGCTATCTACAACAATATCTATTCCCTTCCTTTGGGTTAGATCTTTAAACACTGTATTAGGGTAATCAGGATTTTCTACATAATTCACCACGTGATCTGCTCCCAATTTTTTAAGTATACCGGCTTTTTCCTCGCTAGAGGTAGATGAAATTACTGTAGCTCCAAAATATTTTGCGATTTGTAAAGCACATATCGATACCCCTCCACTTCCCCCTTGTATAAATACATAATCTCCTGATTTAACTCGAGCTTTAGTGGTTAACATTCTCCATGCCGTTAAATAACTTAAAGGTGCCGCAGCGGCTTCATTCAAGGGAAATCCATGCGGAATTTTTAAGATATTTACAGCTGGAATCGTAAATTGTTCCGCAAATGTTCCTTTGAAAAATTCTCCCTTTATGGAATATTGTTTACAAAAATTATGTTCCCCCGCTAAGCAAGTGGGGCAAGTTCCACAACTAGTTCCAGGATTTATGGTTATCATGTCTCCAATTTGAACAGATGCATCTTGTACAGCAGATCCAATTTCGAGGATTTTCCCACACCCATCACTGCCTAGTATATGTGGAAATTCTAACTTTAAACCGGGCCATCCAGCGGTAACAAAAATGTCTAAGTGATTTAGTGCAGAATACGCGGTTTTTACTAACACTTCATGGGGTTTACATATAGGTGGCTCGAGGTCTCCAACTTTTATTTCTCCTAACAACCCATGCTTTTCGATATACGCTGCTTTCATACTGTAAGAATTTATTAAAAATACATAAAGCTTCTTTTTTTAAAAGAAAAATACGTAATTCTGCCGTTATACCAGATTGGTACTCCTTGAGAAAGAATTATTAGAGAAAACTAAGATAACATTAATATCAAAAAGAAGAAGTGATAAATAGTTTCTCGAATCGAATTTTATATTAACACAAAAACAGGGCTGATGTTACATAAATTCAGCGTGAAGAAAAATGCTGCTGTAAATGACAAGAACGATCAATTAGTTTCGGGTTTACTCTCGGCCATAAACTCGTTTGCAAGCGATATTGGGTGGAGTGATGGAGTCTCAATGATTCGTTCAGGTTCTATTGAAGCACGTTATAGTCAAGGAAACTATGTGTTTGGGATTTTAATCGTAGACTACTATAAGCCCGGAATTGCTGATTCTGAATCTGCGTTGGATGGATTTGCCAGAGACATCACGGAAAAATTTGAATCCGTGTACAGTAATGAATTAGAAGAAGCGCAGAGAACAAATCGTTACGATGTTACGCTTTTTGAGGGTTTTGGAAAGCACATCGATGAGGTGATTTACGCAAATAACAACCAAATCGCGGAAATTTATCAACAACAAATCTTAGTTCAGTCGATCTATTCGAACGTACCTCAAGAAATGATTCTTCCATTGCTGGCAAGATTAAAGTCTGGTGAAAATATTCTTGATGAATTACCGGATTTGATTTTGAAGTATCCGGTGATGTTGAAAGCAATCGAGCGAACGAACATGGATCATAAAGTGATTTGGGAAATCTTCAAAGTCCCCATGTTGAAAAAAGGGAGTTAAAAATCAAAAAAGATATTCATTTCTTCTGAATCTTTATCATACATTGTTTTAATGAAGGAAATTTCATTGATGATCCTCATTAATGTGGATTCTATTTCTTTTATTCGAGCTTTTTGTTTTTCCATTGACTCCGTGATTTCAGAGGCACTAACCCCTGCACGGGATCCTTTAAATTTAAGATAAATATCCTCTAAAAACTTATTTACGCTGATGCCAGAGTCTAGTGACTCAAATAATCGATAGAAGAATGAGAATATGATTTCTTTCTCTAACGGGTCTTTTGCAAAATTGGTGATTACATCTTTTATGCGGGTGGTAATTTCATTTTTCTCTGCAAACAAATCCTCTCTATTTCGTTCTATGTCTCGTAAATGTAGCTCAATTGATCGTAAGGCTTTTCCTAATTGGATTAATGCCGCATTTTGAGCGTGTTTTTCAGCAAGTAATATCGAATCCTTCTCGTCCGTGCGAACCCCATAAATTGATACTTGCATCGGAAACTTCGATTTTCTTAATTCTAACCTTCTATAGACATCTTGGGTTGCTTGGCTGGTATTCTTGACAGAGTAATTGAAATAATTTAATGAAAAATCTAAATTTAGAGAGAGACTGATATCGGGATTTAGACAGAAGAATGTCTTTTTTTTGTCCTTTTCTCCTTTCGAATGAGGTGTGATCAAACCCACTTGCAACAGAGTTTCTAAATGTTTTTTTATAGCAGGTTTACTTATTCCCAAATCTTTGGATAAATTTGTGGCAATACTGGGAGTCTTGGACAACTTCATTAGGATTTTCCGATCGATTTCGTTACCTAAAATATTCAACAATAACTCAACATCCACAGAACCATCTTCTTGTATGATTGATGTTGGTTGGTTTTCAGTATCATTGAATTCGGTACCCACGGTTTATCACTTAGATAAAGTAGATGTATTAGAATAAAAAAGATTAGGAAAACATTGGATCGCGTATTGCACCTTCTTGTTTTTGATAGGATTTTTTAGAACGATCGGATTCTTTTTCCACAGATTTCGTAGCTTCTTCGAAATGACGCATTTCTATTTTTAATTCATCGATATTCTTATCTGTATCCGCAAAATTCTTAATCATAATCCCTTCTCGAATCGCTAAGATCGTTGCTTCTTGACAAATTGCCTCAATGTCCGCGCCACTTTTTCCCTCCATTTTCTTAGCTAAATCTCGGTATGATATGTTTTTACCGACAGGTTTATTCTTCATGTGAATCTGGAATATTTTCTCACGAGTATCAAGATCTGGTAGGGGCACTTCGATGTGTCTTCCAAATCGTCCCGCGCGTAATAAAGCTGGATCAATTATGTCTGGTCGGTTCGTTGCTGCAATTATGACGACATTATTTAACGCTTCTAATCCATCCATTTCGGTTAAGAGTTGTGAGATCATCCTCTCTGTTACTTGACTATCTCCTCTACTACTACCTCGCACAGGTGCAATTGCATCTATTTCATCTAAAAATATGATACATGGAGCTGCGGAACGTGCTTTTCGGAAGGTTTCTCTTACTGCTTTTTCACTCTCTCCTACCCATTTAGACAAAAATTCTGGTCCTTTGACCGAAATGAAATTCACTTCACTTTCATGCGCAAGAGCTTTTGCCAGTAGAGTTTTACCTGTTCCCGGTAGACCAAAGAGCAGGATGCCTCGTGGTGGTTTGGCGTCCAAATGTTTGTAAATATTAGGATATTTCAAAGGCCATTCAATAGTTTCACGCAATAATTGTTTTGCCTCTTCAAGTCCTCCCACGTCATCCCATGTTTCGGGTGGGGTTTGGATGAATACTTCTCGCAATGCAGACGGTTCGACTTCTGTCAAAGCGCTGTCAAAATCTTCCTTTGTCACTGTCAATGATTCTAAAACTTCAGTAGGGATTTCTTCATCCAAATTCAAATTCGGAAGAAGTCTACGTAACGTCTTCATTGCTGCTTCCTTCCCAATCATATGGAGATCTGCACCCACGAATCCATGAGTTTTCCCTGCATAGTATTCTAAGTCAATATCTTCAGCTAATGGCATCCCTCGTGTATGAATTTGAAGAACTTCCAATCGACCTTGTTTATCAGGTACACCGATCTCGATTTCACGATCAAATCTCCCTGGTCGTCTTAGTGCAGGATCTAATGCATTTTGGCGGTTCGTTGCACCAATTACAACAACATTCCCTCTGCTATCCAAACCGTCCATTAGAGCAAGCAATTGAGCTACTACTCTACGTTCAACATCACCTTGCGTTTCCCCGCGCTTTGGAGCAATTGAATCCAACTCGTCTATAAATATAATACTTGGAGACTTCTCTTGAGCTTCTGCAAATACGTTGCGGAGATTCTCTTCGGATTGACCATAGAATTTAGACATGATTTCTGGTCCAGAGAGGTTAATAAAGTGCGCATTTGTCTCATTTGCTACCGCTTTCGCCAGTAATGTCTTTCCCGTCCCAGGAGGTCCGTACAATAGGACTCCTTTAGGAGGTTGAATCCCTAATCGACTGAATAATTCGGGGTGACGCAGTGG
Source organism: Promethearchaeota archaeon (assembly GCA_004524545.1). Taxonomy (GTDB): domain Archaea; phylum Asgardarchaeota; class Lokiarchaeia; order Sigyniarchaeales; family Promethearchaeaceae; genus AMARA-1. The sequence goes on along the minus strand of SDNX01000049.1, from coordinate 1,132 downwards.
TAATTCGACCATTTCTCTAACTTTCTGAATTTCGTCATTTAACCCACCTATATCATCATACATTACCCGTTTACCCATTTTGAGGTCTTCAGGGCTGAGAACTTTGTCTTCGATTTTTATTTCTGTGTTTCTAGTTATCTGGACCGCTTCCCCTTTTGGTCGAAATCCCATCACTGCGAACACTAAATCATAGTTCATCCCATGAAATCTTAGAAGATCTCCTGGGGAAACGATTCGGTTTTCTAGAACTTGAGCAAAATATTGGGTGTTCTTCAATCTCATCGCACGGTCTACCCATGCAAATGTCACGCTATCCGCAGGTTTGACTTCAATTTTTCGTACATAAACTCGTTCGTCCAATGAAGCGTCTAGATTTTTACGGGTACTTCCATCAATACGAATTACTCCTTTTCCTGCATCTTCTCTAAATCCTGCCCAAACGATGCATGCGGTTTTTTTACCTGTTAACGGATTCTCTAATTGAACTACATCTCCAGATTTGATTTTATATGCTCCAGAGAGGTCCGGATCCAACCGAGCTATACCTCTTCCTACATCTTTTGTTTGTGCTTCCGTTATTCGTAATGATAATTTATCTTTATGTATTGCTTCACTCATTTTTCATTTCGCCTTGATTTATTTTGATAATCTTATTTGATATATGCTGTTATTTCCAGCAATTTCTGTTTTAGTTTTGTCTATCGGAAAGTCGATGTCAAATTCGACTTTGTATCTTGCAAAATCTGATTCACCAATAACAGTAACTAAATTTTTTGATTGAGTAATAATTATACCGTCTTCTTCTACACCTGGTAATTCTATCGTAAGGATTTGTGAATCTCCGTCTTTATCCAATTCATAGTATGTATTTTCGTATTGGACTGATGGAATATCAAGATCTTCTGCAAGCAATAAATTTTTTACATTTAATTCGGTGATAGCATTATCAGAACCCAGACTGACCCTATTTGGTGTTATTTTTATGTTTGGTCCAAGATTTCCCAGGAATTTACTTATTGTCTCATCATCAACTTTTTCTCCATTTAAGCGGACTTCTGGTTTATCCATACCTGTACCAAACCGGTACGTGATAGAGTGATGGTCGGTTTTCGGATTACTTTCTCCGATATTT